>JBFJJO010000086.1:0-8993 GCA_041612215.1 Methylophaga sp. | reverse complement strand
CTTCCGCTATAACACCGATATCCAAATCAGTACACACCTGCAAAATACCGCGAATAATAGTTTGACGGATTTTATCGCTATCAATATTTCGAACCAGCGCCATATCTAATTTAACCAGGTCGGTTTGCATATCCGCCAGCATGTTCAATCCGGAGTAACCAGCACCAAAGTCATCAATCGCCGTTTTAAACCCCGACTGTTGGTAATACTGCACAATGGATTTCAGATGCTCATAATCATTGATTTTTTCACTTTCGGTAATCTCAAAGATAATCCGGTCAATAGGGAAGTTGTATTGCTCGGCTGCCATCAGTGTGGTCCGAATACACAATTCGGGTTTGTATACCGCATTCGGCATAAAATTAATACTGAGCATCGAATCGATCCCCAGCTCTGAAGCCAATTTGATGGCCTTAACGCGGCAGGTTTGATCAAAACGATAACGGTTGCTGTCGTTTACATTGGCAAACACATGCCCTGAAGGCTCATTATCCAAGCCACGGACCAACGCTTCATGCGCCCAGATACTGTTTGTCGAGATGTTTACAATTGGCTGTAAAGCCATGGTGAAATCAAAACCTAACAAGCTTCCGTTGACGCACTCGCCACAGCCTACTTCACGAAAGTCAGGTTGTTCTTTCATAGCTTCTCCTACAAATCCAGCTTTTAAACGACCCCTAAAGATATCCAATCTTACTTACTCTGTGAATCTTGCAAATTTGACTTTGCACAATGAACAGGAATTTATCAATAAATTCAAGGACCTGATATAAAAAAAATATGTATGCAAGAGATAACTTTTGGCGTTATTAACATTTAAGATGAAATTTTGCGCATTGGCTGACAGGCCATAATGAGAATTAAATAGCACTATGGCCTGGGAGTCTTAACTTCTAAGCCAATAAATCTTTGAGATCTTTGCAGTCCCAGTGCGGGAAATGTTTGCGAATGAGAGCGTTCAATTCCATTTCAAAATCACTGAATTCAGTGACTGAAACCTTTTCGCCCGACTCATTAACCGCTTCAGTAATCATGCCAGCGCCAATAGTTACATTGGTTAGCCGATCGATCACAATAAAGGCACCGGTATGCCGGTTACGTTTGTAAACGTCAAACACCACCGGTTTATTCAGCGAAAATTCACACAGACCAATTTCGTTGAGCCCCAGGACGCTGGCATCTTTATGCTGCAAAGTATTGATGTCTATCTGGTAATCGACATTAGTCAACACGCCGGTACTATCTGCGACACCCACTTTAATGCTGTATTGCTTATTGTTGACCAACGGTTGTTCAGTCATCCATACCATCATTGCTTTAAAATGGCTGGAAACATGTGGCTGATGATCGCGGTGGACAATCATATCGCCACGGCTGACATCAATTTCATCACGCAAAGTCACGGTCACCGCTTCACCAGGTACGGCAAAATCCAGTTCACCATCGTAGGTGACGATTGATTTAATGGTGCTTTCTTTACCGGATGGCAATACTGTGATGGCATCACCGGGTTTCAAGACGCCGGCAGACAAGGTACCGCAGTAGCCTCGAAAGTTCAGATTTGGCCGGTTAACAAATTGCACCGGAAACCGCAGATCTTCAGTGTTGGCATCACGGCTGATTTCAATGCTTTCCAACAGTTCCATCATAGTCTGACCGTCATACCATGACATGTTTTCACTGCGATTAACGACGTTATCACCATCCAGCGCAGACATTGGCACAAAGTGAATATCTTCGATTTCCAGTTCACGGGCAAATTCGCTATAGGTTTTGCGAATATCGTTAAACACCTGCTCACTGTAATCCATCAAGTCCATTTTATTAACGGCGACAATCACATGGCGAATACCGAGTAACGAGACAATAAAACTATGTCGGCGGGTCTGCGTCTGCACGCCATGACGGGCATCAATCAAAATCACTGCTAACTGGCAGGTGGATGCACCGGTAGCCATGTTGCGGGTGTACTGCTCATGTCCGGGCGTATCGGCGATAATGAATTTGCGTTTAGTGGTCGAAAAATAGCGATAAGCCACATCAATCGTGATGCCCTGCTCACGCTCGGCCTGTAGCCCATCGACCAGCAAAGCCAAATCCACTTTTTCACCTGTGGTGCCAGATTTGGCACTGTCACGGGTTACCGCTTCCAGCTGATCTTCATAGATCATCTTGGAATCATGCAATAACCGGCCAATCAATGTGCTTTTGCCGTCATCAACATTGCCGCAAGTCAAAAAACGCAGTAGTTCTTTATTTTCGTGTTGCTTCAGATAGGCTTCAATATCGGTCGCAATCAAGCTGTCGGTTTGATATGAACTGTCAGTAATCATGCTAGAAATAGCCCTCTTGTTTTTTCTTCTCCATTGAACCTGCTTGATCGTGGTCAATAGCACGGCCCTGGCGTTCGGATGTGGTGGTCAGCAGCATTTCCTGAATAATATCAGGCAAGGTCTCGGCATCTGATTTCACGGCGCCGGTCAGCGGATAACAACCCAATGTCCTGAAGCGGACTTTTTCCATACGGATTTGCTGACCTTCAGGAATACGCATCCGGTCATCATCAACCATAATCGTCAAACCGTTGTAATCCACAACCGGCCGTTCTGCTGCATAGTACAGAGGCACAATTGGAATCTGTTCCAGATAAATGTATTGCCAGATATCGAGCTCAGTCCAGTTAGACAGCGGGAATACCCGGATGCTTTCGCCTTTGTTTACCTTGCTATTGTAGATATTCCACAGTTCCGGCCGTTGTGCTTTCGGATCCCAGCGATGGTTTTTATCACGGAAGGAATAAACCCGTTCTTTTGCACGGGATTTTTCTTCATCACGACGCGCACCACCAAAGGCAGCATCAAAACCATGTTTGCTAAGTGCCTCTTTCAAGGCATCCGTTTTCATGATGTCGGTGTAACGGGGATGGTCAAAGGGGTTAATCCCCGCTTCCTTCCCTTCTTGATTAGTATGGACGATCAACTCCAAACCCAGCTCTTTGGCTATATTGTCACGGAATTTAATCATTTCCTTGAACTTCCAGGTGGTATCTATATGCATCAGCGGAAACGGCGGCTTGCCCGGCGAAAATGCTTTCATCGCCAGATGCAGCATGACCGCTGAATCTTTACCAATCGAATACAGCATGACCGGATTTTCAAACTCAGCGGCGACTTCCCGCATGATGTGAATACTCTCGGCTTCGAGTTGTTTTAAATGGGTTAATTTCTTTTCAGTCATCATTGCTCTCAGTTATTTGGCTTTGACGTGCAGGCCACATTCTTTGTTTTCTGGATTTTCCCACCACCAGCGACCCGCACGGATATCTTCACCCGGGGTAATCGCCCGGGTGCAGGGCGCACAACCGATGCTGGCATAACCTTCGTCGTGCAACTTGTTATAAGGCACATCAAAGGCACGGATATATTTCCAGACCTCACCATTTGACCAATCGGTCAGCGGGCTGAATTTTTGCAATTTATGGGCTTCATCCCACTCGGATACCGGTAATTCCATTCGAGTCACAGATTGTGAACGACGCATGCCAGTCAGCCAGGCTTTTTTGTTCGCCAAGGCGCGCTGCAATGGTTCAACTTTGCGGATACCGCAGCAAGTTTTACGCAACTCAACACTGTCATAAAAAGCATTTGGACCATTTTGCGTGACAAAATTTTCGATACTGACGGTATTTGGGAAAAAAACCTGCACATCAAGCTGATAATGATTTTTAACGGTCTGCATCAGTTCGTAGGTTTCTTTAGGCAAACGGCCAGTATCCAGAGTAAAAATGCCAATTTCTGGTGCGTATTTGCAAATCAGATCGGTCAGCACCATATCTTCTGCGCCATAGCTGGTTGCTAAAACAGCAGGCGAATAATCGTCAGCAATTTCTTGCAATAAGGCGATGGCCGCATCGACTTTTATTTGTAATTTTTCGCTGATTTCAGTCATTTTTCGTTACTTTAACAGTTGTAGTGATCACATCTGGCGCGTCGGGCTGACATTCAAAACCATTTTCCTGCAAATGTCGGCTCACTGTCGCAACCGCATCGTTATTTAGTTTAAGGCGTAATGTCTCTCCAGCTGCCAAAAGCTGGGCTGCTTGCAACGCCTTGGTTTTATGCACCGGGCAGCCAAACATCGATAAATCTTGTATTTTACTTAAATCAGACATTTCACACCCACCACAATCAAAATTACCGCCAACACAGTGCGCATTATCTTGTCAGGGATCCGAATTCCCAAATGACTGCCGATATAGATACCCGGCAAAGACCCCACCAGCAACCAGCCTAATAATTCCCAATTTACCGTGCCCACCGCTGAATGCCCTAAACCTGCAACCAGTGTCAGTGGCACAGCATGTGCAATATCGGTGGCAACGATTTCTACACCTTTCATGCGTGGGTATAAAAACAACAATGCAACTGCACCCAGAGCACCTGCGCCGACTGAAGACAAGGTCACCATGACCCCGATCACAACACCGGTGATAATGGTGGCAATGGTTTTGTGTTGCTGATCCTCGCGTAATTTATATAAAACATTGACCAGCGGATGTCCGGTCTGCGCCTGCATAATTCCGCCCAGCCAGCCTTTTAATAACAAAGCGCTGGAAGTCAGAATCAAGGCGATGCCCAGCGCATTGGTAATCAGTGCATCATGATTGCCTTCGCTGATGCCGCTACTCAAAAACCATAGAGTCAATAATGTTGCTGGCAAACTACCTGCTGCTAACTTGGCAACCACCGGCCAGTTGACCACACCATGTCGCCAATAAGCCCATACACCGCCTGCTTTGGTGGCAGCCGCAAACAGTAAGTCAGTACCGACGGCAATCACTGGCTGAATACCAAAACCAAAAATCAGAATGGGCGTCATCAGCGAGCCACCGCCAATACCTGTCATGCCGACCATAATGCCGACAAACAAGCCTGCTAATAAGAATCCCCACTCCATTTATTGACCTACCCTAGAAATGGCAGCAAGTTTATCAGTTCTTATTATTCTAACAATCCACAATAGCTTCTATTTATATTCAAAAAAAATATATAGATAATTTATTACTTACGATTTATACCTGCTCTAGATTATGAATGGCTTGCCATCTTTTAACTGAAAAAATCATTATTTATACCTGCAAAATCATTCACGTTTCTTTCACAGATGATCGCTGAAAGTCCTGTTCAACATAGCCGAAACAGCCGAGGCACAAAACATGACTACCTATCACCGTTTATTGCTATCAACAACTTTGGGTTCAGCATTGCTGACCTTCTGTGTACTGCAGGCGGGGGGGCTCGACACTTCGGCCAACAAACACAATCAACCTCAGCAATTGCAATCAGCACCGCAACCTCAAGCTACTGAATATTACGCTACAGTTCAGCCGAGATTGATGACACTTGCCTGGCAACCTTGTACCGTAAATGCCTGCCAACCTCAGTTTGCGGCGCATAACAAAGCTGTTTCTCGCCAACAATCTGAAGTAGGAATCTAGTAGCTCAAGTAAAAGATTGCCTTATATTTATAAAATAAATAAGATTGGTTTATCTTGTTAAATAATATCTATAAGCCATGAAGCTGCAACAACTCAAATATGTGCGTGAAATTGCCCGCCAAGGATTAAGTATCTCAGCAGCTGCACAGGCAATGTATGCCTCACAGCCTGGAGTCAGCAATCAGGTGCAAGCTCTGGAAACCGAACTGGGTCTGCAAATTTTTGAACGGCATGGCAAACGTCTGACTGGCATCACCCCTGTAGGTGAGTCTGTATTGGCAACAGCAGAACGGGTTTTACAAGAAGTCGAGAATCTCAAAGCGCTGGCCGCAGACAGCCGACACGAGCAAAAAGGTACGCTGTCTATCGGCACCACACACACCCAAGCACGCTATGCATTGCCTAAAGCAATCAAACAATTCGCTGCCGATTATCCCGATGTACATTTAAATATGGTACAGGGCACCCCACCGGAAGTCGCTGAAATGGCATCGCTCGGTAAAGTGGATATGGCGATAGCCACCGAGGGTTTATCACAATTTGATAACTTGGCCATTCTACCCTGTTATCAATGGAATCGCAGCATTATTACCCCGCCAGATCACCCGTTGTTGTCCTTAAAAAAAGTGACTCTCGCAGATATTGCCGCTTACCCTATTTTGACTTACGTGATGGGTTTCACGGGCCGCGCCCAACAGGATCAATCGTTTATTGATAAGGGCCTTAAGCCCAATGTGGTATTTACCGCCACCGATGCTGATGTCATCAAAACCTATGTCGAACTGGGACTGGGTATCGGCATAATCGCCAGCATGGCATTTGATGCAGCCAAAGATGCGCCGCTAACAGCCATTGATGCCAGTGATTTATTTCAGCCCAGCACTACCCATATCGGCATTCGTAAAGGGAGTCATTTGCGCCGCTACAGCTATGCATTCATCAGCTATTTCGCACCGCATTTACAACGTAAAGTAGTGGAAAAAGCCATTGATTTATGAAAATTTCCCGTAGCAGCCAAGCGCCAGCAGTGGTAGTTTAAGGGCCGCTGAATTTCAGCATCCCCAAGAAATATAAGATAAGGAAAAATAATGAATGTTTTATGTAAAGGCCTGATAACAGGCCTGTTTCTGGTGCCTTCCTTGGTATTTGCCCATGGTGCTGCGCGCTTGGAAGTTGAAGAAACGATGACCATCAATGCTGACCCCGCCAAAGTTTGGGCAGCAATTAAAGATTTTGACAGCCTGCACAAATGGCATCCAGCTATCGAATCAACTGAAGCGAGTGGTGGTAATGAAGCTGGCGCCAAACGAGTACTTACATTGAAAAGCGGTGGCACCATCAACGAAACGCTGAAAAAATTCGATGACGCCGGCATGAGCTATATGTATCAAATCGATGAAATCAGCAAAGTCGATGAGATTGAATACGAAGGACATACCTTTGATGTGCCGGCAGTACCTGTCAGCAAATACAAGTCATGGGTCACAGTAGAAGCCGATGGCAACGGCAGTAAAGTCACCTGGCTGGCTAAATTCTTCCGTGCTTACACTGGTAACCATCATGAGCCAGAAGCGCTCAATGATAACACTGCCAAAGCGGCAATCAGTGGCTTTTATCAAGCCGGTTTGGAAAGCTTGAAAACCAGCGTTGAATAAAGCGTTTTGCTAAAGCTCTTTGAAAAAGGCGCTCTCGAGCGCCTTTTTTATTGCTCAAAAAATAGGCAAAAAGCCTTAATTTCTGTATATTTGATTTTCTTTATAAAGTTTAAGCCTCGGGGTGGTCGCAAGGCCTGAGATTCGCCAGTTGGTGAAGACCCGACGAACCTGATCCGGATAATACCGGCGTAGGGACAGGCGGTAACACCTGCTTGCGATCTCCCGCAATTGACGTGATCCCCCCTGTCCTTTTTAGCAATTAAAAAGGATAGTTATGAAACCCAGCCTACTTTCTGTCGCCATTTATAGCGCACTTTTTTCAAGTATCGCTTTGGCAGAAGTCACGCCTGAAGATTTACCCTCAATGTTAGTCAGTGCCGATTTCCGACCAGCTGCCGCACAGGATATTCCCGTTAGCCTGACTACTTTTGATGAGGACATCATTGAATCCCGCGGCGCCCAACATATCGAAGATGTATTAAATCTGGCACCCAACGTCAATGTTTCCAGCGGTGCCTCTCGCGGCCAGTTTTTCCAAATTCGTGGCATTGGCGAACGCAGCCAGTTTGCCGCTCCGCTGAATCCTTCAGTTGGTTTGATTATCGATGGCATTGACTTCAGTCGTACCGGCGGTGCAGCCACTCTATTCGATATCGAACAAGTCGAGGTATTGCGTGGCCCGCAAGGCACTCGTTATGGCACCAATGCGCTGGCTGGCGTAATCAATATGCAAAGCAAGCAGGCGACCAATGAATTGGATATGAATTTTGAGTCGACGCTGGCTGATTATGACACCCGTGCAGTCGGTGTCGCGATCGGCGGTCCGATTATCAAAGACACGTTATTAGGTCGTATTGCGGTGCATACCCATCAGTCGGATGGTTATATGGAAAATGATTTTCTGGGTCGCGACAACACCCAGGATCGTGATGAAATTACAGCGCGTAGTCATTTGAAGTTTCTGGTCAGCAACGACTTAACTATTGATCTCAATCTGCTGCATCTTGATATTGATAATGGTTATGATGCATTTACATTTGATAACAGTCGTAACAGTTTGTCAGATCAGCCTGGTGAAGATAAACAAAGAACCAATGCCTTTGCTTTGAAATCTGACTGGCAGATTAACGATGCTGTCTCGATGGAATCCGCGATAACGTATAGCCAGTCGGATATTACCTACAGCTACGATGCTGACTGGGGTTTTGCCGGTATTCATCCTGATGAATACATGGCCACCGAAAATTTTATGCGTGACCGGGAAAACGTATCGTTTGAAACTCGTCTGCTGTCTGATGAAGCCGGACGGATTTTTGGTGATTCAACTGATTGGGTTATAGGTTTTTATCATTTGTCGCAGGATGAAGATCTGGATTTGATTTCCGATTTCGGCAATCTGCAAAACGAATATGAAACTCAAAATACTGCTTTGTTTGGTCAACTCGATACTTATATGACCAATAAACTGACATTGATTTCTGGTCTGCGTGTAGAACATTTTGACGCCGATTACGAGGACTCAAATGGCTTAAATTTAGATCCAAGTGAAACCTTATTTGGTGGCAAGCTTGGTCTTAACTACCAGCTGAACGACAATCATCTGGCCTTTACATCATTATCGCGTGGCTATAAATCCGGCGGTGTTAATAATAATGATGCCCTACCGGACAGCAAACGTGAGTTTGATACCGAATATATGTGGAATCTGGAAGTTGGCCTGAAATCCTTATGGCTGGATGGTGATTACGATAAATATGTGCAAAGCAAGTGGCAATTGCATGAAGGATATAATCTTGTTGAATTTACTGCCTATAATCAGACTAGAGATTTTAGTTTTGTAT
>JBFJJO010000085.1:0-9152 GCA_041612215.1 Methylophaga sp. | reverse complement strand
TTGAGCAATCGGCGATGTATCGGTTATTGCATGGCGCTTCCAGCCAATCAATGTGTGCCGATTTGGCGAATTTAGCAGCAAGCAGTCCAGCCATCAGCGTCATTGATTATCAGCCAAATCCACCACTACGTTTTCAAAATCCGCAGGCACAGACACCGGATTATCAGGCGAAACCATTTCAGGGACATATTGCCGAGCCGTGGCGTATTGGCAGTTTTTCTTTACTCAGCCGTGGCCATATTTCTGAGCAACCGGATTATGATGCAGAAGCCGATCTGCCGAATAGCAGTGTCTTGCATACCCGCGCCCAGGCGGATCGTTTCAGTTTTGCCCGTGGCCGGCAAGCCGGTAATTTTTTGCATAAATGTTTTGAAGACATCAGTTTTCAGGCCGAGCCAGTGGCTATTGCCGAAACCGTCAAACGACTGCTGCCGCAATTTGCCATCAGCGAAGACTGGGTGATGCCCGTCAGTGACTGGTTATTTTCGGTTTTAAATACGCCATTATCCGCCGATGGGCCAAAGCTAACGGATATTGCTTCCAGACAACGTAT
Organism: Methylophaga sp.; assembly: GCA_041612215.1. Lineage (GTDB taxonomy): Bacteria > Pseudomonadota > Gammaproteobacteria > Nitrosococcales > Methylophagaceae > Methylophaga. The sequence goes on along the minus strand of JBFJJO010000085.1, from coordinate 8,599 downwards.
TGATGAAATGGCGTTCTATTTTCCTGTGGCAGGGCTCAATACCAAGGCTTTAAAACAATTATTGCAACAAACACCGGCAGACAGTATCTGGCAGGATTTGCTGACCGGTGTCAGCTTCCCACGGCTGGACGGCTTTATGAAAGGCTTTATCGATCTGGTGTTTGAATATCAGGGCCGATTTTATATCGCCGATTACAAATCCAATCATCTGGGGCGGGAGCCAGAAAACTATCAGGACGATGCTTTAAAACGGGCCATGCTCGGCCATCAATATCCGCTGCAATATCTGATTTACAGTCTGGCGCTACACCGGCATTTGCAACTGCGGCTGCCGGACTATGATCCGGCGCAGCATTTTGGCGGCGTTTATTACCTGTTTATACGTGGCATGCAGCCGGATTGGCCGCAAGCCGGCGTTTATTTTGACCGGTTGTCTCCCGATTTACTTAACCAGTTGGATCATCTGATGGCAGGTGACCAATGAAGGCGGTGAACCTGCTTAGACAGCAGGGATTTTCCGAGTTGGCCTGCCAGTTTGCAAGCTATATCAGCCGGCAACAACCCACAGAAAACTTGCTGCTAACACTCACTGCCGGTTTGCTCAGCGAAGCGGTCAGTGACGGACATGTCTGTCTGAACCTTGCCGGTGAGCAGTCCTGGCCGGCAGACATTATTGAGCACTTACCAGACAGCAAAACCTGGCAACAGCAATTAAGCGACACCGTGGTTGTTGGCCAGCCCGGTGAGTTTAAACCGCTGATCCTCACCGCCGATGGACTACTGTATTTAAACCGCTATTGGCAGGATGAACAGCAAGTTGCCAAAGATATCCGGCAACGCGCACAGCCGCTGCCAAAACCGCCCGATAAGACAGTATTACAAGGCTTTTTTGCCGACTGGCAGCAAAAGGTTGCCGATACCGACTGGCAAAAAGTTGCGGTATTGTCAGCACTCAGCCAACAACTGACAGTCATTTCCGGTGGGCCGGGCACTGGTAAAACCACCGTGGTGTTGAGAATTTTGCAGGCGCTGCATTTGCTGCAGCCGGATCTGCGTATTGCGCTGGCAGCACCGACAGGGAAAGCCGCCGCCCGTCTGCAATCATCGGTCAGTGAAACCGCTTTGCCACTTGCTGCCAAGACCTTACATCGTTTATTGGGGATTTCTCAGCGTTTACCGGAAGGCCGTTTTAATGCCGAAACCCCGTTGCCATTGGATGTACTGATTATTGATGAAGCATCCATGATTGATATCAGCATGATGGCCTTAACGCTGAAAGCGCTGCCCATTCACGCTCGGTTGATTTTACTCGGTGATGCCGACCAGTTGGCATCCGTCGAATCCGGTGCCGTGCTGGCCAGTCTATGTGCAGATGCACCGACATTCTCAGCCGAGTTTACCAAGCAGGCAGAGCAATTAGCGGGCGTGGATTTGCCGGTCACGGCAGACACAAGCGTTTTACAAAACTGTCTGGTCAAATTGCAGCATAGCTACCGGTTTGCGGCTGACAGTCAGATTGGCCAACTGGCTGCTGCGGTACAAAAAGGTGATGCAACCACCGCCTTGCAGCTATTACAATATGGCGAAAACACCCTGATAAGCCCCGATAACCAGCAACTTGAGCAGATATTACACAATGGTTATCAGTCGTTTATTGAGGCCGTAGAAAATGATTTACCAGCGCCCGACATTCTGGCTGCGTTTGAACAATTCCGTTTACTGTGTGCCACCCGGCAAGGCCCAAATTCAGTAGCAGCTGCCAATTATCTGATGCAACAACGACTGGCCAAACGCGGCTGGCGCACCGCTCAGCCGTTTTATCCGGGCCGACCGGTGATGGTCACGCAAAATCACTACCGGCTGAATTTATTTAACGGCGATACCGGCGTAGTGCTCAAACATCCCGATGGCAGCCTGCAAGCCTGTTTTATGTTTGCAAATGAATTGCGCTGGGTGCCGCTGAGCCGCTTGCCAACGCATGAAACCGTATTTGCCATGACTGTGCATAAAAGCCAGGGCTCAGAGTTTGATGTCGTCAGTATTTTATTACCAGCAGACATCAGCCCGATTCTGAACCGGCAACTGCTATACACCGCCATTACCCGTGCCAGAGAATCACTCAATATTGTGGCAACAGAGAATGTTTTTCGGCATACGATAAGTACAAGTCATCAGCGGGAGAGTGGTTTGAAAGCGCAGCTTTAAATTAGATTCTTACCTACTTTATCTAAGATTAAGATCGCTGAGACATAAAAATTGGAGGAGGGTAAATTTCTTAAACTTATGCGATATACCGAGGTTTATAAATAGCGTTGTTTAGGAATACCACAGAACACAACATCAAGCTGATGAAAACAACTAGGTATAGCTAAAGGGGAAATATCAGCCATGAAGTTGATTTTGGGGGTAATGGTGTCTGACTACATTGATTATCATGGATTGTTAGATTAACTTTTCATTGGATCATATTTGATGCGTTACAATATTTCTATTGGTTTCTGAACCGGCAACTGGAGGTTTTTTTTGAAGAAGAATACGTTTCATTTTGATACTTCTTCGCTAACAAAGGCGGAATTAAGAGAAGTCCTTGAGAAAGGCATTTTGCAGTCTTTTAATTCTCTGGTCATAACCGACGTGACACCATCTCCAAGAGGCCCACTCATTGTTTATGCTAATGATGCGTTTTTTGCTCAGACAGGGTATCGGCCGGAAGAATTATTGGGCCAGTCGCCAAAAATCTTGCAAGGACCCCTGACAGATCAAGCAGTAATCAGAGAGATTCGTTACTGTCTGAAGCATGACCGCCCCTTTCATGGCTCTGCCATTAATTATCGAAAAGATGGAACACCTTATTATGTTGAATGGAATATTTCGCCAATAAAAAATCGAGCCGGGATTGTCACTCACTATCTTTCCATTCAACATGACATTACACCCAAACAAGCAATGCAATACCCTGAAAAGCTTCTTTCCAGCGCACTTAATGCTGCTGATGAAGCAATCCTATTAACCGATTTAAATTTTAAAATTGTTTTTGCCAATAGAGCATTTGAAAAAATGTCTGGTTTTAACTTACCTGAATTATTAGGTGCCACTTCAGAAATAATTGAATCCAAGCTACAAAATAGTAGTTTACAAGAGACGCTCGAAAAGAAAATGGCTTTAGGAGAGGCGTTTCACGGTGTTTTTGAAAATCGTAAGAAAAATGGTAGTAAATTCTTTACACAACAAAGTATATCTCCCGTTCAAGATGATTCAGGCGATGTTTCACACTTTGTTTTTGTTAGCAAAGATATTACAGAAAGCATCCAGGAAAAAACGATTATTCAACAAGCCTTAATTACTGATCCACTTACTGGCGTTTTGAATCGACGTGGCGGTGAAATAGAACTAAATTATTCGTACAAACTGTTTGTAGAAAAAAAACAAAAATTTTGTATTATTTTTGCGGATATTGATTATTTCAAAAAAGTGAATGATATGTATGGCCATGATATCGGCGATATTGTCATTAAGTCTGTTGCTAATGAAATGCAATCAATGGTTCGGGAGAGTGATCGTGTGGTTCGTTGGGGAGGCGAAGAGTTTCTTATTATCGTTAATAATTGCATTCTGGAGCCAGCAGAAAAATTGGCGGAACGCATCAGAATTGGTGTAGAAAATCTAAATATTCAAAATAAGCTAAATGTTACTATTTCAATGGGTATTGCAGAAATAGAAGCGGAAATGGATATTGTCTTCTTAACAAAAATAGCCGATGAAAAACTTTATCATGCCAAAGCAGGAGGAAGGAACCGCATTATTTCCTGACTATTCCACTAGCTTGCTCAATCGAATACGTAGTTTGGTACTGTATTTGAAATATAGCAAAAATTTGAAAAAACAGATCGTAACTTGTCAAAAAAAAATAAAATGATTAGACGCTCAAGACAATTAGGATGCCAGTAGTGGACAGCTGATTGAAACAGTTTTTTGATTGACCATGGCTGAGTTCTTGTTTAATTAACAATAAAATGTAGCCCTTAAAAAATACCCAATCAAAACGAATCGCTCATTTTGACACCAATATTTTTAGGGCATGACGGAGAGCCTGTGTAGTTGTTGTCAGGTCTGGAGGTAGGGACGCTGGAACCTGTAAAAATTGACTTTGCACGGTTTCAGCGATATCGGTGTGCGGGTATTTGCAGCGGATATCAGAGGCGATTTATCGGGTATCAACGAGCTTGGTAAAAGCTACTCGAAGGGTATCAATAGTGGCTGTACCCATTGATTGAGTTGAAGGCAACGCGATTGGCTGGCTGCGCATTATCAAACTATCAAAGGACCTTTCAAACTTTTATTGACATAAAAATTGCCCCGCTGGTGCGGAGCAATTCCAATTAAACTTTTGATTTAGTCCGTAATTATTTCACGGTGCATAGGTGCTAATTCGGCTAAAAGCTTATTCTGCGAACGGAACGGAATACCTTGTCGGTCCATCGCGGTCTGTAAATCTTCGACAAGTGCATTGAAATCGGCCCGATCGATATCCAGATGTGCATGGGAGTCCAGCATGCTGCGGCCGGTATAAGTACAGTCACCACCGAGAATGACGCAGAACTGTTCGACCAATTGGCGTTTAACCCTTTCTTGGTCTGTGTTAACGAAAAACGGGTGTAATTGTGGATTTTCCAACATAACTTCCATAAAAACATCCATCAGCTCAGTCAGGCCTTGTTCTCCACCAAAATCTTCTAATACGGGCTTTAAATCAGGATTGGCCGGTGCAGGATCCATTTGTGCATGTGCGCCGCCGCTGAGTAAAAAAGTCAGGCTTAACGCAAAGCCATATATTAATTGTTTCATATTATTCTCCTAGGTCTTTATTCAGTATTTAGAAACTAAATTGCAACGAACCATAAACGCCGGTTTGATCGTCCACCACAACATTGCCAAGATCGACATAAGCAAGTGTGAGAGACATGTTCTTAGTAGGTGCCCAAGCGACGAAAATGTCCCAAGCATCTTCTTCTTCCGCCACGTTCAGATTGTTGGGCTTAACTCGATATTCAGCGCCAACCGCCACATTACGATTAAGTAGGTATGCAACGGAAAACTCCGGTTGCAAACTGTAGCCATCATCACGGTCACCACCGAAGCCGAGAATTCCGAACTGATTTGCTTCCGTGTAACGAAGGGTAGTGTTGAGTAATAGACTCTGAGACAAATATAATTTTGTGGCCGTCAGGTAATAATCAGTGCCTTGATGGTCTTTTGCACCCAGAGCCCGAACCAGATCTTTTCTGTCATTATCTTTGTGTTGTATACCAACTGAGACCTGAGGGATCCAAGTATCCTGATCAAGCACGGCGTCCCCGAATAGACGGATTTTAGCCCCAAAAATGTTCTGTTTAATCCGAAAGTCCTGTCCAAGACCTAACGCCGCGCCGACGTCTTCAGTGTTGAAACTTTGTTTAGCGATACTTAATTCCACACGATCATAAAGTCCGATGAGCAGGCCATAACTGTCAAGACTAAAGTCATCTACGTCGACGTGCGTATAGTAAGCCCCGGCACCGATCTGATCTCGGGTACCATAACCGCCGATGATGGCCCATGGTGTTAACCCGCCACCAGCCGCCCCTTCAATTTGGCTGACGCCACCGGTTAATAGCAGCTTTCCACTGGTTGGGGAATTTATCGATTGCGCCTGTGCAGTTGCCGATAGCAATGCAAAACCTAAGACCCCCATACTTTTTGTTAAAAGGGATGATGTTATTTTGTTCATATTGCTCTCTCCAACTTATGACCGTTAATTATTGAACAAGCGTCCAGTGAAAAACTGGTTGTTCCAAATATGAAAATTTGTTCAGACCCAAATGTATGTATGGGTTTGTAAAGTCAGGCAGGTCTGTTAATCAGTAATGCCCAGCCCTTGACGCGACTGTAGATACCAAACGTGAAATTTTTGTGCATGGTGATACGAATGATTATCAAGATGATAAAGAAAACGTTATTAATATAGGGTTTATTTGAGCTCAGGCTTATTTCTAGGTCGGGTGAACTATTTTTTCCAATTTAGGGATGCATCAGAACAAAGCTATAGAGGATTGATGTTCTGCGGAGAAAGGCTCCTTTAATAATGCGAGATGTCTCACACTTTTCAAAAAGGAGCACACCTGCAAAACGAACTCTCAGAAACACACACTTGGGTTGAATGACGACCGACGCTCTAACCTTCACGTGTAGAAAGCATCACATTGGTCGTGTATTACACAAATACCTAAGCTCCTAATAGTTCATAATGTCTTTATCAGATTTCAGATGAGGGCTGTGTTATGTCTGAGGCCTATCAAGAACTGCTGACTTCGCTGCAGAACAACCGAACTGCCGGTGCGACTGAACTGGCCTTGATGGCGTTGTCACGGCTTAAGGATTATCTTTCTGACATATCCGACCAATCCCCCGCACAGATTGCAATGATCGTTGAAGAGCTTAGTCAGGTCCGCGCCAGTATGGTACCGCTGGGTAATGCCTTAAATCGCTGGCAGCAAAGTCTCGATGCTGATGGTGGCAATTACCGCGAACAGTATCTTGAAGGGCTGTTAACAGTCTATCGCCAGCTTTCTGAAGCCTCTGATCGGGTCTTTGAAAATGCTTTTGGCTTGGTGAAACCCGGAATGACGGTTTTGACCCACAGTCGCAGTTCACAGGTAATGGCCTTATTTTCACATTTTCTGGAACAACATAGGGATTACAAGGTGATTGTCACCATCAGTGCGCCGGGCAATGAGGGCTTATTGGTCGCTTCGCAGTTGAACCGTATGGGAGTGCCGGTCACTGTGATTACTGATGCCGAGATGGGGCAGATCATGCCTAAGGTAGATATCAATATCGTTGGCTGTGACAACTGGCTAACCGATCACTTTTTTGTGAATAAGACGGGCACGCTGTTGCAGGCGCTGGCAGCCCGACACTTCGACAAACCATTCTGGGTGCTGGCCGACAGCTTTAAGAACAGTCAACAGACCAGCCATCATGCGACTCTGGAAACCAGACCTCTGGACGCCCTTAATCTGCCGGAAACTAAGGGTATCAGTGGCGACAACACGTATTTTGAATTGGTCCCAACTCGGCTGATTAACGGCCGGGTGGATGAACATGGATTGCAGGTGACAGCCGGTTAGGTGTTGCTTGCTGTGATGTCTGTTGAAAGCATGGCAGCAACAATCAAAGAGGAAGGATGACCAGTTTTAACTTGACTGTTTGAATGTCTAGGTCGCACTATGAATTTGTTGGTATTTCTCGGACAAATGATATGCATAATGTCCTGAAATTGAAGCATTTTGTAACATTATTACTATTGTTGAGTGGCTTGTTGTTTACCGGCACGTCACGGGCAGATGCTGGGGATAAGGTCTGGCTGTTGACCATTGATGGTGCAATCAGTCCTGCTACGGCCGATTATTTTACCCGTTCATTACGTCAGGCAGAACAAGAGGCGGTCGAGTTGTTGGTATTACAACTGGATACTCCCGGAGGTCTGGATGCCTCGATGCGTGACATGATCAAGGCTATTCTTGCCTCATCCGTCCCGGTTGCTACCTATGTCTCACCTTCTGGATCGCGTGCGGCCAGCGCAGGTACCTATATCCTCTATGCCAGTCATATTGCTGCCATGGCACCAGCCACAAATGTTGGCTCTTCAACACCTGTCACCATGAGTCCGATGGATATGACGCCGAAAACAGATGATGACGGAGACAAAAAAGACGCCAAAAACCAACAAAGCGCGATGGACAAAAAAATGGTTAATGATGCCGTAGCCTATATCCAGAGCCTGGCTGAATTACGGGGCCGTAATGCTGAATGGGCTGAGCAGACTGTTCGTGAAGCGGTGAGCCTTAGTGCCAATGAGGCCTTAAAACAAGGTGTCATTGATCTGGTTGCCAGCGATGTTGAGCAACTACTGCAGGCATTGGATGGGCAGACGGTCACACTGGCAGGCTCTAGTCGGGCTTTGCAGTTGGCTAATGTGACGGTAACTGAATTGGAGCCGGACTGGCGCTACGAGCTGTTGAGTCTGATCACCAATCCCAATGTGGCCTATATTTTACTGATGATTGGTATTTATGGACTGATTCTGGAGTTTTATAATCCCGGTACCGGTATACCAGGGGTGACCGGCATCATCTGTTTATTGCTAGCCGGTTACGCCTTAAATATGTTGCCGCTCAACAGTGCCGGCCTGGCATTATTGATTGTTGGTATCGGGCTGATGGTGGCCGAAGCCTTTAATCCTTCTTTTGGCATTTTAGGGATTGGTGGCCTGGTTGCGTTTGTTGCCGGTTCAATATTGCTGTTTGACAGTGAACTGCCTGCTTACCAAGTATCAATGCCTTTAATTGCCGGTTTTGCCATTACCTCTTTTGCAGTGTTTGTGTTTGTTATTGGCGCCGCATTGCGAGTTCGTAAGACGCAAGTTGTGACTGGACGGGAATCTATCATCGGCGCTAAAGCAGAGGCAGTAGATGACTTTGAAGGCAATGGCCGGGTATATGCCCAGGGTGAAGTTTGGCATGCCTACTGTTCCCAAGCCGTCAAAAAAGGTCAGTTACTT
>JBFJJO010000084.1:0-9309 GCA_041612215.1 Methylophaga sp. | reverse complement strand
GCCCGATGGCTTCTATGCGGACTTTAATTTCACCGGAACCCGGTTCACCGACGGTCAAATCATCTATTTGTAAAACCTCCGGGCCACCGGTTTGATGAAAACGAACTACCCTGGTCATTTTGCCTCCTTGATTATTTAATCAATGGGAATATTACAATTCAGGCCGTTGTAACGGTGCGACTGTTAGTGAGCACATACTGGAAAAGCAGGTTGATAAATGCCTCAAGCGGTAAAATATTCTGCTGCATCTTGGCGCGCAGAATAGCCCCTTGCCAGCCGGATAACAGAAATTCAGCTAATTGCATGACATCAACCTCAGCGGGTAATTCGCCGGTCGTTTTGGCGAATTCTAAGCACGCTGCGAACTGTTGTTTCCAGCCTTCAAACACGGCATCCAGACGGGCACGAAAGGTCTCATTTTGCGTCGATAACTCCTGGCCCAATGTGCCAATCAGACAGCCACGCTTGCATTGGCCTTCACGAATACGTTCGAGACCTGACTGCAAGTAATTGCGAATTCTCGTCAGCGGCGTAAACCGGTCATCCTGCAGATAACCAGCAATCAGTTGTGCATATTCAGTGGCGGTTTCATCAATGATAGCCAGACCAAAGTCTTCTTTGCTGGCAAAGTAATAATAAAAAGAACCCTTGGGCACGCCGGCGGTTTGTAACACGGTATTGAGTCCAGTTGGGTTAAACCCCTGACTGCCAATTACCTGTGTGCCAACATCAATCAGTAATTTTCGGGTGTCTGTACGAGTCATATATTAGACCAGTCGTCTAGTAAATATTCGTATATAATAGACCAGTCGTCTAGTGATATCAAGTTCGGGCATTTTTCCTGGCAGATATTGCTGAGCGGACTGTTTTGTTGTGTGCGATATCTAATATGTTATTTTGCTTACTTTAATCACTGCCTGATTCAATATTGACTACAGCGGAACTGTCAGGCAATTCGCAGCCACTAAACATTTGTATCCGAAGCCAGCGTTTCAAATTCTGAGCAGTAGTAAATTTTGTAATTAAGAATGGTCTGATAGCCGATTAAATACAGGGAGTACATCCGATGAGCAAAAAACTAACCGTCGCAATAACAACTATGTTGTTTGCAGGTTTGTCACCGATGACGATGGCCGAGCAGGCTCAAGTATCTGTTGTCGAAAAAATCGTAGAGGTGCAGCATGACCTGTTTGATGGTCCGCGGCAGGGACTGCGTTCAAATCACACCAAGGGGACTGTTGTCACCGGCAGTTTTACACCTGCACAAGAGGCAAAAACGGTCAGCATGGCGAGTCATTTGCAAGATGCGACAACCCCCGTTACCGTTCGGTTTTCAAATTCAACCGGATTCCCGGATATTGCAGATAACAACCCGAAAGCGCTGGTAAAGGGTATGGCTATTCGTTTTGATTTGGGAGGTGAGGGGTATCATGATTTGGTGCTGAGTTCGGTGCCACGTTTTCCGGTTGCTACTCCCGAAAAATTTCTGGCGTTGCTAACTGCGATCAGGGATTCTGCAAACAGTGAAGCCTCACCTAAACCTATTGAAAAATTTCTGAGTGAGCATCCCGCCGCCAAACAATTTGTCAGCTACCCTAAGCCTTATCCAAAAAGCTTTGCCTCATTGAGCTATCACGGTATTAACGCCTTTGAATTTACCAATGCCAACGGTGAATCTGTGTATGGCCGATATATTGTCAGTCCGGCTATTGACGAGCCACATTTGTCCGAAGCTGAGGGCAAACAGCAGGATGCCGATTATTTAATGAAAGAATTGCCAGATCGTCTGCAGAGTTCTGCTGTGGTCATGCGATTATCCGTGCAAATTGCTAATGCTGAAGATGTGGTTAATGATGCTACCGTCATCTGGCCTGAAGACCGGCCCGTCGTTGAACTAGGTGTTTTACGTTTAACGGCCATGCATGAAGAGGCGGCAGCTTTTGAAAAAGCCACCATGTTTAATCCACTGGCCCTGCCTGAAGGAATTGCCCCAACGGAAGATCCGATTTTACTGTCACGTCCCGGCGCTTATGCTGTGAGCTTTCAACATCGGATCGATTAATTTTAAGGAAAAGGTATGCATCAGAAATTAAAACTATTTACCGCGCCATCCGCGTTTCCCAATCCGCAGCGTTTGCGCTTGTTTATCCATGAAAAAGGCATCGCTGCTGATATCGACGAGGTTATATACGATATGGCGCCGGGCGGTGACCAGCGTAAATGGCAACATCTGAAAATGAATCCTTGGGGCGAGACGCCGACTTTGGCGTTGGGTGATGGTAGTTTTTTATCGGAGTCACGGGCCATTGCTCGTTATCTGGACAATAACTTTGATGGCCGCAAGATCCTCGGCGACAACACGCTGGCACAGGCGCAGGACGACATGTGGGACGCCCGGGTTTACAGCCATATTTTGTACCGGATTGTCACCATGTTTCATGTTATGCATCAGGGGCTTGGACTGAAACTAGAACTGACCCACAACCAACAATGGGGCGAACATTGCCGTAAAGAAGCTCTGGGTCATGCTGCACTGGTTAACCAGCATTTGGCTGATGGCAGGGACTGGCTACTCGGTGGTGATGCACCCACTTATGCTGATATCACCCTGTGCACTGCCATTGCTTTTTCAAAGTTTCCGGCAAATCAGACACCACTGGATGAGCGTTTTGAATATCTGGATTATTTTTGGCAACGCTGGCTGCAGCGGACCAGTTTCCAAACCGCTTACAGTGATGGTGGCAGTGGTCTAGATGAATTAGCCTATTTACAAAAATAAGGAATTACTATGACGCAAACGACTACCACCCTGCGGGATATTGTCGGGCTAGGCCATACGCCGGCTAAGCTTGCTGATTCAGCACTAATTATGATTGATTGCCAGAACACTTATCGCACTGGTGTGATGCAACTGACAGGGGTAGAACAGGCTATTGTTGAAGCGAAGAAATTGCTGCAACGGGCGCGGGAATTGCAAATCCCGGTGATTCATATTCGCCATGATGGCGGTGAAGGATCACCTTATGATTTAACCACTGATATAGGGCAGATTTCGGATGAGGTGTCACCTGTTGATGGTGAAATCGTCATTAACAAACACTTTCCCAATGCTTTTGTGCAAACAGAATTGGATCAGCACTTAAAAGCACTGGGTGTTGAAAATATCGTGCTGGCCGGTTTTATGACTCATATGTGCGTTAATTCTACGGCACATGGTGGTTTTAACCTTGGTTACAAACCCACCATTGTTGCCAGCACCACAGCCACGCGACCGTTGTTGACTGCCAACGGCAAGTTAGTGCCGGCACAACAAGTTCAGGATGCCGCTATTGCCTCGACGCGGGATTTATACGCTGCCGTTGTTAACACCCTTAATGATCTTCCTGCCTGAATTTAAGAGAGCTGCATGAACATGAAGCATTTGCTGAGCTTATTGGCCTTATTGTTACCGTTGTCTGTAGCGGCAACTGATATTGAATGGCCGGTCTATGGTGGTGATGAACTTCATCATAGACATAGTCCGGCATTACAAATTAATGTTGATAATATTTCAGCGTTACGGCCGGTTTGGGAATATAAGGGCGGCGATGACACAACTTTTCAGACCACCCCGGTCGTCAAAGACGGGGTGATGTATTTGTCATTACCATTCAACCATGTAGTGGCACTGGATGCCGTTACTGGTCAGGAAATATGGCGATATAATCATGATTTAATTGAAGATTATCCAATTTGTTGTGGTCCTGCCAATCGTGGTGTGGCACTGGGGGACGGTAAGGTATTTATGGGCACCATTGATGCCCGGTTGATTGCACTCAACGCCAAAACCGGTGAAAAAATCTGGGACCGGAATGTGGTGGGGCAAAACCGTGGTGTTCAGGAAGATGCCAGTGACATTAACAAAGAATTTGGTGAGGCATCAGGTGCCTCGGGTGCTGGTATCAATATGGCGCCGGTGATTTATCAGGACAAAGTAATCGTCGGTATTACCGGGGTCGGTTATGGTCTGCATTTGGATTTGCCGGAATCCGATTCGGCACTTGGCGCGGTAGTAGGGATTGCCGGTAATTATGGCCGTATGGGCTTTCTCGCGGCCTATGATATCGACAGTGGTGAACAAGTCTGGCAATTTGACACGATTAAACACCATAACTGGGAAGGTGATTTCACAAAAATGACCGCTGATGGCGTCGAGTTACCACGCGATATTGCTGCTGAAAAAGCAGCACTGGACGATTACAAAAATGCCTGGCGTTATGGTGGTGGATCTGCCTGGAGTACACCGGTTATCGATTTAAATACTGGCATCTTGCATTTTGGTACAGGTAACCCGTCACCGCAAATGGAAGGGTCGACACGGCCAGGCGATAATCTGTATACCAACTCACTGGTAGCGGTGGATGCAGCAACAGGTGCCTATCGTTGGCATTATCAGCAAGTTCCGCATGATAGCTGGGGCTATGATGTGGCCAGTCCGCCGGTGTTGTTTGAAATCAGTGTGAACGGCGAACCGGTGCCTGTCATTGGCCAAGCCGGCAAAACCGGTTGGTTTTATGTCCATGATCGTCGTAATGGTAAGTTTCTTTATAAAAGCGAAGCTTTTGTGCCGCAGCACAATATGTTTACGCTGCCCACTGAAGCGGGCAATGTTATATACCCTGGGGTATTAGGTGGCGCTAACTGGTCGCCGGTCGCCCTGGATGCAAAAAAACGTCAGGTTTATATCGCCGCCGTGCACTGGCCGGTTGAGTACAAACTCCATAAGCGTGAGGCAAATAAGGGGCAGTCAACATTACGCTATTCATCAATGGCCCCGCTGGACAAGTCAGAGAGTTATGGCCTGTTGACAGCGATCAATATCGATACCGGGGATATCGTCTGGCAGCATCAGACTGAGAGTCCATTGATTGGTGGGGTATTGAGTACGGCTGGTGGTCTGGTGTTCACCGGGGAGGGTAAAGGCGAGTTAATGGCTTTCGATGCCGATAATGGTGAAAAAGTCTGGTCAGCTGAAACCAAAGCGGGTGTTAATGCACCGCCTGTTACCTATCAAATCGATGGTAAGCAATATGTGGCGGTTGCTGCAGGCGGTAACAAGTTGTTTGGCTTTCCGGCCGGGCAAACACTTAAAGTGTGGGCGTTACCCTGATTTTTACCGACTGACAGACATTGAAATTTTTTGCTGGTCTTGCGGCGTATTTGCTTGACAGGGATTGCGCTGAAAGGGATAAAGGCATGCTAACGTCTTGCTTTTATCCCTTTCGCTGATGGCTTTTGAATGAACCAGATAAAAACCCGCATTATGTTGATTTGTTTTGCGTTGATCCTGTTAACGCTGATCGCGCTGCAAATCAGCAACTGGTGGTTCATCCGGACTTATCACCAGCAGCAACTGGCGATGCAAATATCAATCGCTAACAATTTTTTGCAACAGTATTTGCTTAATCGTGAAGCCAACTTACTGAACTCAGCTGAGGTTATCACCAAAGATTTTGGTTTTCGTCAGGCGATTGCCAGTAAAGATGTGCCGACAATCAGCAGCATGCTGCGTAACCACAGTCGGCGGATGGATGCGGATCTGCTACTGATTGTTAATCGGCAAGGTGAAGTGATTGCCAGTAACCAGTTGCTTGCAGGTGAGAACTTGGATATGCAAGCCTGGTTAGATAATGATTTGTCGGCAGGCGAAGGCCGATATATCTTATTGGATGGCAAGTTGTTTCGTGCTTTTATGTTGCCGGTTAAAGCGCCACGAGCGATTGCCTATACATTGGTTGGCTATCAAATTACGCCGGAACTATTAACGAATCTGCAGCTTAAAACCGGATTGGCTATGCACTTTGTGGTCGCTAATGGCCAACATATTTTCAGCTCAACATCACTACGCTGGCAGCAGATGGACCGCGCAGCTGATGACTTTGATGTTGCGGCATTAATGGCCGAAAAAACCATGGTGAATGCAATACCTTTAGCGAATATTGACGCGAACATACCGCTGGAATTGTATTTGCAAGCCGATACCAGTAGTTTCGACGCAGCATTACTGCAATTACATTACCGTTCGTTACTGATGGCAGCCGTGATTTTCTTATTGGCAATCTGGCTCAGTTCAATACTGGCCCGGCGTTTGGCCGACCCGTTATCTGCTATCTACAAAGATTTAATTTACAGGGCCAACTACGATCAATTGACCAAAATACTGAATCGTCATGCCTGTCTTCAACGGGTTCGTGACGATCTGAGCCGGATAGCGCGGGTGGACAGTATTTATTGTGTAGCACTGTGCGATATTGATAATTTTAAAAGTATAAATGATACCTACGGTCATTCTGTTGGTGATGTCGTGTTGCGTAAGTTTACCGCGCGTCTGACGAATGCCATGCGCGAATACGATATTTTTGGACGCTTTGGTGGTGAAGAGTTTATTGTTGCGATGGAAGTAAAGCCTAATGAAGCGACCAATGCATTTGAACGCTTACGGCAAATCATTGCAGTGACACCCATTGCGTGCGAGCAAAACCTTATCAGTGTCACCATGAGTTGTGGGGTCTGTATTATCTGGCCTGACGAGCAACAACCAACATTGGATAAGGTTCTGGAAACGGCTGATACCGCATTATATCGGGCGAAAGAAAATGGCCGTAATCAGGTTGTTTTTACCCATGTTGCAATGCCGCAGGAAAATATTATCAACGATAAATAATCTCTCCACGCAGCGGCGCTAGTCGCGCAATCAGCCGGTTTTGGGTGCGATGTGGGATGTTCTCCTGTTCCATGGCCTCGTAAAGCAGGTCCACAGTCCGGTTGAAGTGATTTTCATTAATATCCATACCAACATGAATATCAACCATGTTATCGCCGGTATAGAGACAAGGCCCGTCACTGATGTGACAAAAATGCTCGGTTATCTTTTCCCTGAAGCGGGTGACATTACTGTCGGCAAAATAGGGGAATATCTGCGGATCAGCTGCAATGCCCTGAATAAAATTTTCAACAATGGCATCAATGCCCGGCGTACCGCCTAACTCGTCATAAAGCGTGGTTTTTGGCTGGATGGCACAAGCGGTTAACAACATCAAGGCAGACAATAGCACTAAGCGCATTAGAAATACCCTGTTACAGAAAAATAACTGCCGCGTTGTGATTTGGCGCCGGCAATATCACCCAAATCCAGATAAGCCGCAGTCAGACTGATATATTTATTGGGAAACCAGGCGACAAAAATATTCTGCCAGTCATCTTCTTGAGAATCCAGATTATCCGGCTTTTGACGGTATTCGACCCCGATGGCCAAATGCCGACTCAGCATAACCGCTGTTGAAGCTTCCAGTTCCCATTCACGCTGACTGCCGCCATCAGCACTGCCAAAGCCCAGTAAACCAGTTTGATTGGCGTCAGTGGAGCGGGCTGTAATATTCCAAAACCAGTTATAACCGGCAATAGCACCTAAGTGTAATTTACTGGCAGCGACATAAAGATCAACACCACTGTCATCATCGGCGCCCAGCAAATCGGCAACCAGGGGATCATCGAGCCGTTTATGTTGCACGCCAACGCTGACTTGGGGCCATCGGCTGTAAATGATGTCGCCGTATAAACGCACTTTGGCACCTAAAACCCGCTGCTCTATATTCAGATCCAATGCATCGACATGAAACTGCTGATGGGCCAGTGATAATTCGACACGGTCATATAAGCCGAGTTGTGCACCACAAACATTCAAATGATAGTTATCAGTATTGCCGCGGCTGCAAAAAATATTGCCTGATATTTCGTCTCGGCTACCATAGCCTGCCAATTGCGCCCAAGGCACAAAACCGCCACCTGCGGCGCCTTCGATTTGTGAAATGCCAGGTGTCGCTAATAATTTTCCATCAGCAGCCCATAAACTATGGGTCATTAGCATCGATATCAGGCAAACGGTAAGCCGCATCATTGGTCTCCAACCATGTCTCTAATTGAGCCGGCTCCATCGGTTTTGCAAGATGGTAGCCTTGCACTGCATCACAATTCATGTCTTTGAGCAATTGCATTGAGGCAGCATTTTCAACGCCTTCAGCGACGACCTTCATGCCGAGACTATGCGCCATAATGATAGTAGCACGAACGATTTTCTGATTTTTATCAGATTGATCTAATGTCATGATAAAGGCTTTGTCGAGTTTCAATTCATCGATGGGTAAATCTTTCAATTTAACCAATGTTGACTGACCGACACCATAGTCATCAAGCGCGATTCGGAAGCCCATTTTTTTGAGCGATTTCAGTGTTAACAAGCCAAGCGCCTCGTCATACATAATATCCCGCTCGGTAATCTCAAGGATACAGTAATGCGGCTGAATACCCGCATGTATGACCGCTTGTTCCATCATCTGGCAAAATTGTGGATGACAAATATCTTCAGCAGACACATTAATGGCTGCTTGCAATGGCAATCCAGCCTGATGCCAACTTTTTAGCTGTTCGAGAGTTTGGCCGACAACCCAACGGGTCAGTGCCACTATTAACCCGGCTTGTTCAGCCAAATCAATAAATATATCTGGCGGGACATAGCCGCTGCCTGGACGTTGCCAACGAATCAACGTCTCTACCGCTGTCACGGTATTATTATGTAAGTTCACTTTTGGTTGAAAGTGCAAATAAAATTCACTGGATTTTGCTTTTAGTGCAGCATTCAATGCTTCAAGCATTTCGAGTTGTTCAAGACGCGCCTCATCCTGACCAATTTCATAACAATGCAGACGTTTTTTCTGCGTACGGGCAAAGTCAGCAGCAATGCGGGTCCGCCTTAGAATAATTTGCGGATCTTCGCCATGTTCTGGATAGAGTGTTACACCGCTATAAAATCGCAGTTGTATTTCAATGCCTTTATGAATAAGTGGCTGTTCTAGGGATTGCAATATTTTATCTGTAATCTCGCTTGGTCTGGCGTTATCATTGAGTTGCAAAACCGAAATAAATTCGATCCCGTCCATACGGGCATGAAACTGCTTTAATGGATAATCAATGCTTTGCAGGCGCTCGGCAACAATCTTCAGACAGGCATCTGCAAACTCTGGTCCCAGCTGATCATTTATTTGCCGGAAGTTTTCGATGTAAAAAACAATTTGAAGTGATTTGTCCATGGTGGGTAATACGCTTTCCAACGTATTGCGCATTTTCCGGGCGTTGATGAGCCCTGTCAGGCCATCATGATCAGCCTGATAAGTGATTTCGTTTTCACGTTTCTGGATATCCCGCCCCATAGTGAGTAGGGCATTGGATAGCGTTTTAATTTCTGAACTGCTGTTACCTATGTCGATATCTTGC
>JBFJJO010000083.1:0-9414 GCA_041612215.1 Methylophaga sp. | reverse complement strand
TTTTTCTAATGCCTGAACGGCCTGCCATTCGTTGCGGGCGCTGACCACCGGTAAACGGCCCTGCAGCAGGTTTTTGATAATTTCGCGCCAGCCGATACCAGCATGATATTTGAGAAAATAGGACTTACCGGCAAATTGAAACCGCAACGTCCGGCGACCTTCTTTATCGCGATATATCTCCCCATCCAAACCACGGACAACGGCAAAAATATCTTTACTGCCACACATTGCATGCAAATCATCACGCAAATAACGGGTTTCAACCATGATTCAGCCAGTTTTCAATTTGATCGGCACAAAACCCAGCCCGCGAGCGATCACTGATTTTGGCACTTCCCTGCCCGCGCGGCAGCGATCCATCAGTTTGTGCTGCACGACACAGTAAATCGACCAGTGTTCGTGGCCAGTCATGTTTCGGTAAAATGCTGGACACCGGATCATCTGCTGCCAGAAACCGATAACCGCAAACATCAGAAATCACCACTGGCAAATGCGCCGCCAGAGCCTCAGCAATGACCATCCCTGCTGCTTCTTTACGCGCCGGATGTACCAATAAATCGGCAGCAAAATAAAACGATGCTGTCGACGTCTGGCCGCCCCAAAATTTATAACTCAGACCACTCAGCTTTTGCAGTGCTGGTTCATAATCGGCCTGCCTGCCATTACCGACAATCCACAATGCGAGCTTTTCGCGCTGTTCACGTTTGAGCATTTTTAAAGCTGTAATCACCCGATCCAGGCCTTTGGTGTGAAAGTCAGCAGCAACAAATAATAAAACCTGCCGCCCCTTTTCCGGCTGTTGCTGCCCGCGCCAGTTGCGACCGGCATTGAATTTTGCCTGGTCAAAATGGAATTCGGCTTCGACCGTTACGGGCAATAAACTTTGCTGTGATTCCGGCAGCGGGAAATGCTGCAAATATTGTGATTGCTGGCTTTTGGTCAGAAAAAACACCTTGAGATCAGCGTTGGCAAACATCTGTTTTTCAATGCCGGCATAGGTGCGATAACGCGGCAACAGTTTTTTCAGTCCACGATAGCGATTAGCGACAAAACTCGGATCAGCGGCAAAATACATATCCAGCCCAGCCATTTTGGTAAAGCCGATAATCGCATCAAAGGTTTTGTTGGCCTGAAACGCCAACAAGGTATTGGACAGCGCCCGCAGCCGGGCAAGATTAGTACGGAATTGTTTCTTTTCAACAATAACTTTTTGCCAGCCGTCCGGAAAATCGCCATGCCAAGCAGCCGTCACCACCGTTATCTGATGACCGCGCCGCGCCATTTCCGAGGCCACGGCAAAAAAATCGCGCTGCGCCCCACCGAACGGAAAATATTCGGTAATGGCAAAAGCAAGCTGCATAGACTGTTCCCGACTCCTGCGCACAAACCTGACAAGGTCGCGGCGCTGCACTAGAATAGAGGCAAAGCGCATTCGCGCGCCGCCCGTTTAACGCGGGTCAGTTTATCACCGATTTCAGTCAGACGAGGTAAGCCGTGTCATTTGAAGCCACTTTGAAACGTCATCAGCAAATGGTCGACAGCTTGTTCAGCATGACCCCGCAACTCGACGCACTACTGGCAAAAGTGCGCGATTGTGTGCTGGCTGGTCATAAAATCCTGTTTTTCGGCAATGGTGGCAGCGCTGCCGATGCCCAGCATCTGGCCGCTGAATTTGTTATTCGATATAAAGATGATCGTAAGCCTCTCGGCGCCATAGCGCTGACCACTGACACCTCCATTCTGACCGCACACAGCAACGATTACAGCTTTGATACCGTATTTGATCGTCAGGTCTTGGCGCTCGGCAAAGCCGGTGATATTGCCATCGGTTTATCGACATCCGGTAATAGCAAAAATGTCATTAATGGCATCAAAGCAGCGCAATCCATGGGCATTTATAGTGTGGCTTTTACCGGTGACAGCGGCGGCCAGTTGCTGGATATCGCGGATACATGTGTGCGGATACAGAGCACCGAAACCGCGCGGGTTCAGGAAGGGCATATGATTATCGGCCACTGGCTGTGCGAGGCGCTGGACGCCCAATTACGTTCATGAGCCGGCAGGTCATCGACACTGATGTGCTGATTCTCGGTGCAGGTATCGCCGGTTTATGGTTACATAACCGGCTGAATCAGCTCGGTTATCACGCTCTGCTGCTGGAAAAAAACCAGATCGGCAATGCCCAGACCTTAGCAGCACAGGGCATTATTCACGGCGGCAGTAAGTACGCACTCAATGGCATTCTCTCTAACGCTGCCCAAACCATCAGCGCCATGCCGGCACGCTGGAAAGCCTGTCTGGATGGCAACGGTGAAATTGATTTATCCAAGGCGCGCATTTTTACTGACCATCAATTGCTGTGGTCAACCAAAAGCCTGTCATCAAAAATGCTGTCGTTTTTTGCCAGCAAAGCATTACAAAGCCGAATGCAGGCGGTACCTAAATCATTACGCAGCGGGTTGTTTGCTGATCCCGGATTTAAAGGCACGTTGTATGCGCTTGATGAACCGGTGGTGGATATACCGAGTTTGCTGGCCTGTTTCCAACAGCAGTTTGGGCAGCGGATTTTAAGTAGCGGCAATCAAACGCTGGAGTTTGTCCGTGACCATGACCGGATAACGGCGCTGAATATCGGCGATGACGTGCAAATTCGCGCCCAGCAGTTAGTCCTAACTTCGGGGCAAGGCACTGGTGATTTGTTAAATCAGCTGGGCTTTAGCTCGCCCAAAATGCAATTACGGCCGTTGCAAATGCTGTTTTGCAAATCCCCTGATCCGGCGCAACCATTGCCGCAAATTTACGCACACAGTCTCGGCAGCGGCAGCAAACCGATTGCCACCATTACCAGCCATCCGGATTCCGAGGGTAATATTGTCTGGTATCTGGGCGGCAATATTGCCGAAGAAGGTGTCGGCAAAACACCGGCGCAGTTAATTGATGCAGCCAAAGCGCTGTTAAAACAAATCCTGCCGTGGTTTTCGCCGCCGGAATTGAATTGGGCAACCTTTAACGTCAATCGCGCCGAACCGCAACAAAAAGGCTTTTCACGGCCCGACAGTGCTTTTGTTGAATTACATGCAAACGTCCAAATCACCTGGCCCACCAAGCTGGCGCTGGCACCGGATTTAAGCGATCAGGTCATCAGCGCTTTGCAACAGCAAAACCTGCAAAAACACGATTATCCGGAAGTCAGCGCCCTGCCGCAGGCGCAAATCGCTGAACCGCTCTGGGATAAGGTGTTTCGGCAATGAGCCGACTGCCAAAAACAACCATCGCCAACACTGGTTTAAATGTCTCAGTGCTGGGGTTAGGCACCGTTAAACTTGGTCGAGATAAAGGCGTTAAATACCCGCAAAGCTTTACTATTCCCGATGATAAAACCGCACTAGCATTACTTAATCAGGCCTGGGATTTGGGTATTAACCTGATTGATACCGCGCCTGCCTACGGCAACAGCGAACAGCGCCTCGGCGAACTGTTAACGCAACTGCCTCATGACTTTGTCATTTGCAGTAAAGCCGGTGAATTGTTTGATAACCAGACCGGCGAATCATCCTTTGATTTTTCGCCAGACGGTTTAATCCGCAGCGTCGAAACTAGCCTGCAACGCCTGAAACGCGATCAAATTGATATTGTACTGATTCACTCTGATGGCAATGATGCGTCGGTCATTGAACAGCACCGGGCGCTGGAAACGCTGAATAAACTCAAGTCTGACGGGTTAATCAAAGCCACCGGCATGTCCACCAAAACCGTCGAAGGTGGTCTACTGGCTTTGAATCAATCCGATATCGTCATGGTCACTCATAACCTGGATTATCAGGGCGAACAGGCGGTTTTGGATGCGGCTGCCGAACAAAGCAAAGCGGTATTTATCAAAAAAGCTTTTGCCAGCGGTCATTTACCGGAAGGTACAGATGCTATCACTGAAAGCTTCAAACTGATTTTTGCCAACCCAGCAGTGGCCAGTGTGGTGATTGGTACCATTAACCCGAAACATCTGGCGGATAATGTGGCTAAAGCGGTTAAGGTCTTAAATTATTAACCACAGAGGCACAGAGATAAATTAATCCGCAGATTACGCAGATTAAAAGAATCAAATTGGCTGAACCCTTGATTGCCAGCTCGGTTAATCAACCTTCGATACTTATTGCCCGCTGTCACTCTTTGGCTAATCTTTCTGATTAATCTAATACGGTGGCTCAACCAATAACGTACGTATTGAAGAACGTACTGCAAAGCGAACAATTTATGCCTGTTTCGGGAGTTAGCTTATGGTAGACATTACCGCAACTGAAGCGCGCAGTAATTTGTATCGCTTGATAGACGAGACGGCAGCATCACATCAGCCAATCATTATCAATGGCAAACGCAATAAAGCTGTATTGATCGCTGAGGAAGACTGGGTAGCGATTCAGGAAACCTTATTTTTGTTATCAGTGCCAGGCATGCGAGAGTCTATTCGCGAGGGTATGAGTTCACCGGTTAAGGATTGTGATGAGGCCTTGGATTGGTGACGCGGCGACTGGTTTACATAAAACAAGTCCAAAAAGATGCTAAGAAGCTTGCCGCTTCAGGTCTAAAATCCAAAGCACAGGAATTATTTTCTTTACTGGAACAAGATCCGTTTGCCAAACCACCTCCATTTGAAAACTGGTCGGTGATTTATCCGGTGCCTATTCACGGCGAATCAATATTCAGCACCGGCTGGTTTATCAGGTTTTGGAAAGCGACAAAGTTGTTAAGGTATTGCGGCTTTGGAGCCACTATGAATAGTGTGTTTAGCTGGTTGAGATTTCTCCGCTGCGGTCGAAATGACAACCAGAATCTGCTGGCAAGAAATTTTGGTTTAATCTGCGGCCATCTGCGCAATCTGCGGATAAAAGCAATAGACTACCGCGGCGATAAAGCTGCCTCGCAGTGACGACTTTTTTAGACTTCTGTGCCCTCTGTGTCTCTGAGGTTAATTTTTCTGATTAATCTTATTCACAATCGCTGTCGTTGAGCAGTTCTCGGTTAAACCCATCACTTTGACCTCACCGCCATAACCTTCAACAATTTCCCAGCCAACCACGCCTTTTTTATCGTAATCACCGCCTTTAACGAGGATATCCGGCTGGATTTCACGCAGTAAATCTTCGGGCGTATCGCCCTCAAAACACGTCACCCAATCGACATCGGCCAGCCCCGCCAGCACAATTTTACGGCGTTCTTCGGTATTAATCGGTCGGCCCGGGCCTTTGAGTTTGGTGACTGATTCGTCCGTGTTAATCGCCACCACTAAGCGGTCACCCAGACTGCGCGCTTCATGCAGATAGCTGACATGGCCGGCATGCAGGATATCGAAACAGCCGTTGGTGAAGACGATTTTTTCACCGCGTTTTTTAGCCTGATCAACAGCGATTTTTAGTTGTTCGGCAGTCACTGCACCGGCAAACGAATGATCGCTTTGATGGGTGCCCTGATGGCGCTCAAATTCGGCTTGTAATTCCGGGCTACTGACCGTTGCGGTGCCGAGTTTGCTGACGACAATACTGGCGGCAACATTAGCTAAGGTGACGGCTTGCTCCAGTGTTTCACCAGCTGCCAGCGCGGCGGCCAAAGTAGCAATCACGGTATCACCAGCGCCAGTGACATCAGCGACTTCTTTGGCAATCGCCGGTAAATGCAATTCACTCTGATCAGCCTGAATCAGGGACATGCCGTGTTCGCTGCGGGTGATTAGCAACGCGGCAATATTTAAATCCGCAATCAGTTGTCGGGCTTTTTTCAGCAAATCGCCTTCGGATGTCACTGCGCCGACCACTGCTTCAAACTCGGTCATATTCGGTGTCACCACATCAGCCCCGTGATATTTGCTGAAATTCTGACCTTTAGGGTCCACCAGCACTTTGAGACCAGCGGCTTTAGCAACCTGAATTAATGGCTGTGGGTCGCTGAGTGTGCCTTTGTTGTAGTCCGATAACACCAACACTCTGCTCTGTGCTAATAACGGCTCCAGGGTTGCCGCCAGGTTCTGGCAATCGGCAGCGGTGAATGGCGTTTCAAAATCCATTCGCAGCAATTGCTGATGGGCGCTGATAATGCGTGATTTGATAATCGTGGGCTTATCGCTGGTCTGGAAATGACAACCAATACCGACCGAATGTAAGCGTTGCGTCAACACATCAGCGGCTTCATCGTCACCGGTAATGCCTGATAAATGACAGCTGCCGCCCAGAGATGCAATATTCATTGCGACATTGGCCGCACCACCGGGAATGTCTTCCAGCCGCTCGACGTTAACCACCGGTACCGGTGCTTCCGGGGAAATACGTTTGGTTTTGCCGAAATAAAAACGATCCAGCATCAGATCGCCGACGACGATGACCGGGGCCTGGAAAAATTCGGGAAAGGGCTGTTTCATTGGCTGTTTGCCTGTATCCGTTTTCATTATGACGTGCAATTTAGCTGATGCGAGAAAATTTGTTAGCTAAAAGTTTAACTGGATTCTCGTCCTCGCCTACGCGGGGAGAGACCCTATTATTTAGTAATGTCTTGGCTATTGTATATGCTGTTGTATCAATTCCAGCGATTTTGACGTTTATCCCGTCGTTCCGGAAATCGCTTTTTGATTATCCGAAACCCAGTGCCAGTAGATAAAGGCTTGCTGGACGCCCGCATCTGTGGATATGAAGCTGGTGATAATTATTTTTCGGACAATAGCCCTTCCAGTCCATGCCAGACCATTTCTGGTCCCATTTCCTGCATACATACCGGCCGGCCGCCATCTGACTCTTTAAGCGGGCAACTGCGTTTGTAACAAGGTGAACAGGCTTTCTCGCTGACCAGATGCTGCTGATTTTTGCCATAAGTGCCAATAAGAGCGGTATCGGTCGAGCCATACATGGTTAATGCCGGTGTACCGGCAACGGCAGCGAGATGGGCAAGGCCGGTATCACTGCACACCGCACCCGCGGCACGATACATCAATGCTGCCATACTATTCAGCGACATTCTCGGCAGTGCATGGGCAGCATCATCAACCAACGCAATTTGCTGGGCGCGCTGATATTCAGTGTCATTACCGCTGGGCAGCAATACCGAAAAACCGGCTTCACGCGCCAGTAAAACCAGACGCTGCCAGTGTTTAACTGGCCACATTTTACTGAGCCAGCTGGCATTTTGTACAAAAATCAAATACCTGTCCGGCAGGGCAAAATCCAATTCAGGTAACGCATTAAGGCTGAAGTCAGCAGCATAGTCGGCTTTGGTATCGGGCAGCGGGTATTGCAGTGCTGCCGCTAAAATCTGCCGCATCCGGTCCACAGCATGCTGCTGCGGATTCACATTGATCGGCAGTTTATAGGCCAGATGTGCTGGCTTTTCGCGGCAGGAATGTTTATCCAGCCCGGCCACCGGACCATGTCTTAATAAACTGACCAACGCACTTTTAAGATTATTCTGCATATCGACAACGACATCGTAATCGCTGGCATTCAGCTCCTGATAAAAGGTGCGCAGTTCGCCGCCAATCAGTGTTTGCCAGGTAGATTTTTTCCAGCGGCGGTGTGAGGTGTTAATGACATTTTTAACAGCTGGATGCCACTTGGGTACTTCAGCAAAAGCTTCATCCACCACCCAATCGAATGCAATCCCCGGAATCGCTTTCACCGCATCGGTCAGCGCCGGCAATGCATGCATCAAATCGCCCATTGAAGTGAGCTTGATGATTAAAACCCGCATCAGTGCGCGGCTAATCCATCAGTTGGCAATGTGTCGTTTTGATGCTGGCGCAGAATTTTCAAAAAGGCATCAGGGTTTTTGATCTGGGTAATTTCACCTTCGCGGGGAAATAACTGATCCTGCAATCGCGATAACCAGAAACGCAAAGCCGCGGCACGCAGCACTAGATTCCAGCTATCTTTTTCGGCCAACGTCAGCGGCCGGCGTTTAAAATAGGCCTGCATCAGCGTTTGATAACGGCCCATTTCCAGCAAACCACCGTCATCAATGCACCAGTCATTAACAGCCACGGCCAGATCGTAAAGCAGGTATTCATCGCAGGCATAATAAAAATCGATAATACCGGATAGCTTATCGCCGACAAATAAAGCATTATCACGGAACAAATCGGAATGGGTAACGCCCCATGGCAGGTTCAAATCAGCATAAGGCTTTTGAAACGCTAATTCTGTTTTCAACAACTCGGCATGTTTGGTATCAAGATGCGGCATTAATGCCTTGGCGATTTGTTTGCGCCAGTGTGGGCCGCGGGTACTGGGACGGCGCGAGGCAAATTTCTGCCCTGCCAGATGCATTTGCCCCAGCATGTCGCCAATCGCTGCACATTGACCCTCAGTGGCAACTTGTTCGACCGTTTTACCCGGCAATCGTAACACCAAAGCCGCCGGTTTACCGGCCAGCGTTTTCAGATAATATCCCTCTCGATCAGCGGCCGGATGCGCAGAAGGAATATCCTGCTGATAAAAAAATGTCATCACATCGAGAAAGTAAGCCAGTTCGCTGAAATCATGCTGCTCAAACAACGTCAGCACAAACTCCCCCTCACTGGTCGTGACGAAATAATTAGTGTTTTCAATGCCGGCGCTGATGCCCTGATAATCGCGGAGATCACCCAGATCATAATCGGCTAGGAACGCAATCAGCTCATCGCGCCCGATTTCGGTATAAACAGACATGTAAACTCAGTTTAGTAGTGGCTTACCACTCAAGCAGGATCCAGTTGGGGACTGCTGGATTATCCAGCTCGTTGCGTGTTGTTTCCAGTGATCCGTCACCATCAGTATCCATCAGGTAATACGCGGGGCCCACAACTGGAATCACTTTAATCATATACAGCTGGCCATTGACGCGGTATTCCTCAATGGTGCGGTCATTACGTTGAATGATATTGATATCCGGCTCGATGCTGTCACCGCTTTCCATCCGGTCGGGTAATGTTGGTGGCTGCTCAATCAGTTCTTCATTGGCCCAGACAGCTACTGTGATTAATACGCCCAATGCGCCTACAATAGCGATTTTGTTCAACATAGCTGTTTGCTCCGAATGTTTTTTGCTAAAGATAGCATTTCCATTGGGATGATTAAAGCAATCTATGTGCCCGCTTATCAGGCTTTGTGACCTATGACGCAATCTGCACCGTTGATCCTTGTTGATGGATCGTCTTATTTATATCGCGCTTACCACGCAATGCCGCCGCTGACTAACAGTGATGGCGAAGCCACTGGCACCATTTACGGTGTTATCAATATGCTGCGCAAGCTTATCCGAGATTATCAGCCCGAGCATATGGCGGTGGTATTTGACGCCAAAGGTAAAACCTTCCGTAATGATCTCTACGCTGAATACAAAGCCACGCGGCCACCGATGCCCGATGATTTACGTGAACAAGTTGCGCCCATCCACGAAATC
>JBFJJO010000082.1:0-9429 GCA_041612215.1 Methylophaga sp. | reverse complement strand
TGCAGTGGTTGCTGATTGCAATAGCTTTCGTGATTGGATTTATTTTTGCCTGTCGACAGGAGTCAGTTCAATGAACCGTTCCAAGTGGTTATTCCGTGCTGTCTGGTTAATTGCCCTTATTCCCTTGGTCGTTGCCTGGAGCCTGGCCTTTTTTGGCAGTGATCTGGGTTATAAAACCAAGAACCATGGTGAACTGACGCCTCACGGCATTTCTGTACCGACAGAACTGATGGACGATCTGGATGGAAAATGGGGGCTGCTGGTATTGAGCGAGCATTGTGAAGAGGTTTGCCACAACCAGCTTTATCGCATGCAACAGCTTCATACCGCCATGGGCCGTGATTTTCAACGCCTGCAGCCTATATGGCTGGCCGCACAAAAACCAGCGGTCATACCGGCTGATCTCGATCTCAAGCAAGTCAAAACCGTTACCAGACCGGCGCTGGTGACCTGGTTTAGTGAGCAACAGTTAGCGTGGCAGGATCACAGTATCTGGATAATCGATCCCAGCGGTGTTGTTGTCATGCGCTTCGCGCCAGATTTAAGCGGCAAGCAGATCCTGTCTGATATTGACTGGCTGTTAAAAGCCTCGCAGATAGGATGAACTGATGACCGTCAGAGCGCTTATCAGAATCGCATTTATCCTGGCTTTTATTGTTATTACGCTGGGCGCTTTGACCCGTTTACTGGATGCCGGGTTGGGCTGCCCTGACTGGCCGGGCTGTTATGGCAAATTGCTCCCCCCTTCACAAACTGCCTTGAATGAATCGACTGTCATAGACACCGGCAAAGCCTGGATGGAAATGATCCATCGTTACGCCGCTGGTCTGCTCGGGCTAATACTATTGATTGTCAGTCTGAAGGTGGAACGCAGTCCCTCAATCTCCAGCAGGGCTCGCTGGCTGACTCGTGGCCTGCTGTTACTGGTTATTGCTCAGGCGCTGTTTGGCATGTGGACCGTCACGCTGCAGTTACTGCCGCAAATCGTCACCATCCATCTGCTCGGCGGCGTGAGTTTGCTGGTCCTGATCTGGGTATTACATCGGCAACTGTCACATCCAGAACCTGTTGAGATAGACAAAAGGGTAAAACTTGCTGCCGCGATGGTATTGCTGCTGCTGATAATTCAGATCACGCTCGGCGGCTGGACCAGCAGCCATTACGCTGGACTTGCTTGCCCGGACTTTCCGACTTGTCAGGGAAAATGGGTTCCCGACATGAATATGCAGCAGGCATTCAACATCAGCGACTTTGTTGCCGCCAACCATGAAGGCGGACTGCTTTCACTTGAAGCCAGAACCGCAATACAGGTAATACATCGTCTGTTTGCACTGATACTAACTATCAGCATCGTCGCGCTGAGTCTTGCCATGTGGCCTTATCCACGCCTGAGGCGAATGGTTGTCACCCTGATAGGCCTGACGGCATTTCAGCTCAGTCTGGGCATCGCTAACGCAGTGTTACTGCTGCCATTGCCGCTGGCGCTTGCTCATAATACCGGCGCAGCATTGTTACTGCTGTGCATGACGGACATTGTTTTCCGGCTGCAGTCACAGACGCCTTCAGTCGTGAGGCAGCACCATTCGCCGATCTCTCAATCTACGGGGTAATGTTATGCAAAATTCCACACTCTCATTAAATGTGACCCACAGAGCCGGCTGGAAAGATTACCTGGCTATGTGTAAGCCAAAGGTTGTATTACTGATGTTACTTACCGCGCTGGTGGGCGCTTTTATGGCTCCACAATGGCCGGAGATGGGTCAACTATTGGTCGCGATGGTAGGCATTGCCGCCTGCGCAGCCAGTGGGGCCACCATTAATAATCTGATCGACCACCGACTGGATGCCAAAATGGCCAGAACGCGCCAGCGGGCGGTGGCCCAAGGCTTGGTTTCCCCACTGCAGGCCTTGGGCTTTGCCCTGCTCCTCGCAGGCTGCGGACTCAGCCTGCTCTGGTTTCTGGTTAACCACGTCACCATGTGGCTAACACTGTTTGCTCTAATTGGCTATGCCGTAATTTATACCCTGTTCCTGAAACGGGCGACACCGCAGAATATTACCATCGGCGGACTTGCTGGCGCCATGCCACCACTGCTGGGCTGGACGGCCGTCACTGGCAGTATCGATCCCAACGCATTGCTGCTGGTGCTGATTATTTTTGTCTGGACCCCTCCTCATTTCTGGGCGCTGGCCCTGCATAAAAAAGAAGAGTATGCCAAGGCTAATGTACCCATGCTGCCGGTAACGCATGGTGATGCTTTTACCCGCACACAGATTGTCCTCTACAGCCTGTTGATGTTTGCCTGCACTTTGCTGCCGTTTGTCACAGGTATGAGCAGCTGGCTGTACCTGGCGGGCATTCTGCTGCTGAATACGGGTCAATTTCGTCTGGTCTGGCGTTTATACGATCAGCAGGATGCTCTAGCACCCTGGCGGCTGTTTAAATTTTCAATCCAATACCTGATGTGGCTTTTCCTGTTGTTACTAGTCGATCACGCACTATTCGGCTGAGCAAAAATTCGCCGCTTGAGAATGAGCTGACACGCTTGAACATGCTGAAAAAAGGGCATACAGTGAAATCGAAGCGGTTTTTGATGTAAGTAGGCGATTAACGACCATGAGGAGGTCTGTTATGTATCATCACCACCGTAAACACTTCTGGGGATTATTCTCAGTACCACGTGCCGAGTGGAAATCGATTAGCGACGAGACCCTCGATATCACGCAATTTGGTATATTGCGAATGGCCATTTTATCTCTTGTTCCGGCCGTCTCTTTTCTTATTGGCATTACGCAGATTGGCTGGAGTCTGGAAGGGAGGGATTTCCATCAGGTAGCATTAATGAGTGCTATTCCGATGGCAATAGGATTTTATGTGCTTATTGTGGCTTTTACTTTGTTGATGGCCTACTTCACTTTTTCTATGGAAAAAACATTCGGCGACGAGGCCAGTTTCGGGCGCTGCTTGCTGTTCGTGACCTATACCGCCACACCGATGTATATGGCCGGCCTGGTCGGTTTGGTGCCCATCGTCTGGTTATGTATGACCATATTATTGCCTGCCGTCTGTTACAGCGTTTATTTGCTATATCTTGGTATTCCCATTTATATGAACATCGATGAAGGTAAAGGCTACGTGGTCTCGACTTCAGTTATTTCAGCTGGTTTGTGCATGCTGGTCGTATTCAACGTGATCACTGTGATCATGTGGACAACAATGCTTTAGACAATATTGTGGAGTGATGTGAGACATGCTCGTTGGTGGCAGCAACAGGCATGTCTTTTTTTGCAATTTCTGGGATAGCCCAAAAGCCAGTTTCTGACGTGGACAATCATTCATCTGGGAGAGATGTCGCCATCTGCCTTAAGCAACCTACTTAGGAACCACGTGGGCCGCATGATGTGCTAAAAATCAACACTAGAAAACGCCCTTTTTCAATCTATTATCAACGTCGCTACAACCAACGAAATTGAGCAAATTGTTCCAAACCTTGTCTGTTCAAACCACCCTAAGGAAAAATTTTGATATATCTTTAATGAGTTGTTTAAGGCCTCAGCATGCGCATTGGAGTATCTGACTATCCCTGATGCCTGAAAGACGTTGGCTATGCCAATTAACAACTGGATGACAGCACTTAGCCGGTTATTGATTGAGTTCGGTAATCGAAGGGTAGACTTGATTTAAAATTGCCAGCCACACAATTATATCGAAATAGCGACAGACTCTAATTGGCATTAGAGTAATTTGAATATCATCGTCACAACATACGAATTTTTGATTATTGATCCTGTCTTAAGCTTGAATAATTTCGTACGGAGGCTAAATGCAAATTCAAGTTAATACAGATCGCCACATTCCAGGTGATGACACACTTACAGACTCTATTCGTGAAGAATTAAAGAATTCGCTAAAACGCTTCGATGAGCACATTACCCGTATTGAAGTGCACTTAAGCGATCAGAACAGTGAAAATCGTGGTGGTGCAGATGATATCCGTTGTCTCATTGAAGCCCGGATTGAAGGGCGCCAACCAAGTGTTGTCACACATAACGCAGCCAACGTGAAACAGGCATTTACAGGTGCTATCGATAAATTGACGCGGTTATTAACTTCAACCTTTGAGCGTATGCAAGCACGCTAGTATTTCTTACCGATCCTTAGATCATAAGGCCAGACAAAGCGATTTGTTTGGCTTTTTTTTCACGACCAGCCCCTAAGTACATTAAATATCAGATAACCATATCTGGATTAGCCTGACACCAATGATTTCAATTGTCCTCTGGCGGGGTTGTCTGGCTTCACTTTTCGCCGATAACGGTCAGCATGAGGGGTAAGGATGATGCCCAAAATCTTGAAAATTCGTTTTACAAATCGAAAGAACTTTATCTTCAGAAGTTTGGTGAAAAAATCGCCAGTGAAGAGCATTCCAAGTGTTGGCATGATAGTGAAAACCGTTACTGTAATGCCTGTCCATCAATTGTTTATGAGTTTGTGGCCTGACAGAAATTATAGTCTTATCTACATAGCTAAAACTGAGCCGACATCAGCAAATTTCACAGATGTCGGCTCAACCAAACCGCAAGAAGCCTTATCAATTTCATGAGCCCAATTTTGGGTCACTTAGAACCCAGCCCCTATAAAATTGAAGCAGCCCGCCCAGAATGTGGGTCATTCTTAAAAGGCATTATTTCAGTTAGTTCATCAAGTTTTCAAAGTCTGCCAATGGCACAGGCTTACTAAAAAAATAACCTTGCCAGCTATTACAACCATAATGGTCTAACAGTTCTCGCTGTTCTTCAGTTTCAACGCCTTCCGCGATAACATCCAAAGCCAAACTTTTCGCCATCGCAATAATGGTTTGCACCATCACACCGTCCATTTCATTGTCACCCAGATTTCTGACAAAAGACTGGTCAATTTTAAGTTGATCCAAGGGCAGTCGAGTTAAATACGACAGCGATGAATACCCCGTGCCAAAGTCATCCATCGAAAAACGGACGCCCACCCCCCTTAGTTCAACCATTTTCGCGATTGTGTCATCTATATCATCCAAAATGACACTTTCAGTCAGTTCCAGTTTGAGTCTTTGCAAATTACTCAGGGCATACTTAGCTGTAATAATTTTCACGTTAGCAACAAAATCGGCTTCATGGAATTGCCGAGCACTCACATTTATTGACAATGATAAGTGTTGCTTCTCAGGCTCATTTTGCCATATGGCAAGCTGCTCACATGCAGATTGCAAGACCCAGTTACCGATCGAAATTATAAGACCCGTTTCTTCTGCTAATGGGATAAACTCCATAGGTGGCACTAAGCCCCGTTTTGGATGTTGCCAACGAATCAAGGCTTCTGCACCAACCATTTTTTGACCGGTAACCTGCGCTTGATAAAAAAGGACAAGCTGCTCGTGTTTTAAAGCTTCGCGGAGATCCATTTCTAACGAGGCATTGGCAAGGATAATCTCCTCCATCTTCGGATCAAAAAATCGCATCATATTTCTGCCATCGGCTTTTGCCCTGTACATCGCAATATCGGCGTGTTTCAATAATTCATCGACCGAGGAATCGTTAGCATCGAACAGGGCTATACCAATACTGGGACTGTTATAACGCTTGTGCTTTGCTTTACCAAGCGTGTACACCTTGTTGAGCGTATCGAAAATCTTTCTGGCGATTACACCTGCTTGCTCTGCCGCTGTTATGACCGGCGTATCGCCCAGCCCCTCTAACAACACCACAAACTCATCGCCGCCCAGACGCGCAACGGTATCGGATTCACGAATACAAGCGTTTAAGCGTTCAGAAACCTGCTGCAATAATAAATCACCAATATCATGACCCAGCGTATCATTCAGGGTCTTGAAATTGTCGAGGTCGATAAATAACAATGCGCCTTTATCGTCTGCGCGCGCACAACGTATTAAGGCTTGTGCGAGTCTATCCATTAACAATCTTCGATTAGGCAGCTTGGTTAATGTGTCATAAAAGGCTAGGTTTTCAATTTTTTCCGCCGCTTCCACACGTTCACTAATATCGGTTATCGTGGCAACATAATTAACGATTTTGTCGTTTGCATCGGTGATCGCACTAATGCTGAGGTGTTCGGGGAAAATCGAGCCATCTTTTCGAAGATTCCATATTTCACCTTCCCAACCTTTCTCCTTATGAATACTCTCCCACATTGCCGCATAAAAGGCTTTGTCATGCTTTCCCGACGCCAATATGCGAGGATTTTCCCCCACAACATCTGCGGCAGCGAATCCTGTAATACGGGTAAAAGCTTTATTGACCCTTAGAATTTTACAATTTTCATCCGTGACAAATACGCCCTCTTGCGATTCAAAGGCAGTCGCTGCAATGCTCAATTCGGCCTCGATCTTCTTACGCATACTGATCTCGCTGGAGAGCTTCTGGTTAGTCTTTTCGAGCGCTTTATTGGCCGCTTCTTGCGCCTGAATGCGCTCACGCGACTCTCGGTAAACGTATAATGAGGATAATAAAGCCATAATTAAAATGAGCATACTTGAAAATGTATTGATTAAAGATAATTCACTAAGCGTGTCATTAAAGCGAATATCTCGCTCAGAGAGTTTAATGGTCTCCATGGCTTCAAATTCTCTAATCAGCGCGCGGATTTGGTTCATGAGTTGATGACCCCTTCCTGAGATTATCCTTTGCATTGCCTCATCGCGTTTATTCTCACGAACGAGCTTAACCGTAGTGACCAACGAATCAATCCGTTCATCCAAAATGGGTTGTAATTCATCTAACAACTTCATTTGCTCAAGGTCATCTTTGGACAATTCACGCAGAGTTGAAAGTTTTTCCTCAATCTTTTTATGCGCGACGAGATATGGTTCTAAATACGTCTCTTGACCGGTCAGAATGTATCCGCGTTGACCTGTTTCAGCATCTTTAACGTTTGAAAGCAGACGCCCGGAAGTATCTAGCACCACCAAAGATGCCTTGCGATCTAAAGCTGCCTGTTGGCTGTGGCTGACCGCGCGCAATGATTTAGTAGCAATGACGATTACCAAAGAAGCCGCCAATAAAAAAAGTACGATGTTAATGCGTGCTGAATAATTCATTAAAAGTTTATTTCTTCAATCAACATCCATTGTTAGGTTAAGGGTAACTAGAGCTATACAATAGTTCGGAGAAAATAGATGAAAAGTTGAGATGGCCATAAGCCGGGTTCTGTCGTGGACAATCATTCATCTGGGACAGATGTCGCCATCTGCCTCAAGCAACCTACCCGGGAACCATGCGGGCCGCATGATGTGCATAAAGCACGTGTCCCCCTATTTGGTCTTGCTCCAGGTGGGGTTTACATTGCCGTTGCTGTTACCAGCCGCGCGGTGCGCTCTTACCGCACCATTTCACCCTTACCCGATTTAAAACCGGGCGGTATCCTTTCTGTTGCACTTGCCGTGGACTCGCGTCCCCCAGGCGTTACCTGGCACCTCGCCCTGTGGAGCCCGGACTTTCCTCACCGAATTTGCATTCAGTGCGATTGTCTGGCCATCTCAGTCATCTATTTTACGCAAAACTGTTTATTTCTGCTGAAGTTTCAACGCCAACTGATAAGCGGCATTTTTGCTGACCGATAACCACTCAGCGGTAATAGCGGCGGCTTTTTTCACCGGCATCTCCGGCAACAGCAAGGTTAATAAGCGCTGCATAGCCTGCTCATCCGCCGACAAGGCCTCCACAGCGCCTGCTACCAGTAATACAATCTCGCCTTTTTGCTGATTATTGTCGGCAGCAACCCACTGTGCTAATTCCTGCAAAGGGCGAGTTTCGATAGTTTCGTGGATTTTGGTCAGTTCCCGAGCTAAACATGCTTGACGCTCAACACCAAAAATCTGCTGCATATCATTTAATGTGCCGACAATACGCTTTGGGCTTTCATAAAAAATCAGTGTGCGAGTTTCATCAGCAAGTAATGTTAGACGTTGCTGTCGGGCACCGGTCTTAGGCGGTAAAAACCCTTCGAATGCAAACCGGTCTGACGGTAAACCTGAAGCAGATATGGCGGCAATCAAGGCGCAACTCCCGGGGATAGGGATCACTTTGATGCCAGCACTGCGCACTAATGTGACTAATCTATAACCAGGATCGCTAATCAACGGCGTACCGGCATCAGAAATCAACGCGATTGACTGGCCCTGCTGTAGTTTTTCTAACAATAGCTGGCTGCGTTGTTGTTCGTTATGCTCATGAAGTGAAATGGTTGATGTACTGATTTGTTGGTTGTCCAACATATATTTGCTGTGCCGTGTGTCTTCAGCGGCAATTAAGTCGACTGTTTTTAAGGTTTCAATCGCCCGCAAACTGATGTCGCCCAGATTGCCAATCGGCGTTGCCACTATATATAGACAGCCAGTTTCGGATACAGCCACAATGAATTCCTGAAGTGAGAAACGGTTCTGGTCGTAATATACGCGAACAGGTAAGATGATGTTTTTAATCCATTGACGTGATGCAGGCTAACATGCAAAGAATTTCCGCTTTTCTAGTGGTACTGCTGGTAATGACACTGGCAGCCTGTCAACCAATAGCCATTGACCGCAAACAAGCTACTATCACAGCTGAAAGTCTGATTTCGGAAACAGAAACCGCAGGTGATTTACAAGCAGCGGCGGCTGGTTATCTGGCCAAGGCAGCTGATACTGATGGCGCATTGCAATCAGCCTATTATCTACGGGCAGCCACTGTACTGTATGAATTAGAAGACTATCCCAAAGCAGAAGAAATATTAGACCAGCTGGATAGCCAGCAGTTAAATAAAACTGAACAAATATATGCCGCTTTGCTGCGTGCCGAGATTGCTATCATTCAGGAAGACCCCGCATCGGCATTAACGGTGCTGGATAGTTTTGATAAAACAACCGCCAGTAATGAGCAGCAGGTGCAAGCTTTATCATTGCGTATTCAAGCATATGCAATGAGCGACAATATGCTCGACAAAGCGTTGGCGCATATCGCACTGGATCCGCTGCTGAGCGGCGGTGATCTGACCACTAACCGTGAACAACTCTGGCATGCGTTGATGATGCTGGATACCCAGCAACTGGATTTATTTAATCCGGGCCAAGCACCCGCTGAAGATAGCGGCTGGTTTGCTCTAGCCTATGCTATGAAAGCCTACGACAATAATCCTGAGGCCATGGATGTTGCATTGGAAGATTGGCAACTTAGTTACCCCAACCATCCGGCCGATATTGGCAAGCTTCGTCAGACTATCAAGCCGGTGCTGCGTCTGCCTTCCGATGTCAATAGTATTGCGGTATTGTTGCCAGAGTCCGGCCCGATTGCCGGCGTTGCCCAAGCTGTCAAACAGGGTATTATTGCCGCGCATCTGACCGGTGGAAATACCCGTCAACTGAAATTCTATGATGTCACAAATAATGTTGTTGCCGCTTA
>JBFJJO010000081.1:0-9554 GCA_041612215.1 Methylophaga sp. | reverse complement strand
ATCGCTTGCACGGCTTCGGTGACATAATTCAACTGGAAAGTTGGGCCGGGCAGCAGATTCAGTACATAAGTCACGCTCGGGGTGACCCGCAGCATATTTTGTAAAAATTCCACCGATTGCCGAAGTTCCTGGCGCAAATGATATTGTTGCGTCTGATCTTGAAAGACCACAATGACGCCAAGAATCGGCGATTCGGGGTTATTCTGCGTGCGAATTGGTGCAGCACTGTCGGAAATATAATATCGGCTACCATCTCGGGAATAGAGCACAAGATGGTTGGCTAATTCTATTGTTTTGCCCGTCTCCAGCACGCTTTTAACAGGGTTTGGCATTGGCTCAAAGGTGGTTGGGTGGTAAATATCAAAAACGGATAATAAAGCTTGTCCCAACGCCTGCTGTTCAGACCAGCCGGTTAGTTGACAGGCGACCGGGTTTATTCGGGTAATCAAGCCATTGGCATCGGTGACAATCACGGCATCA
This sequence comes from Methylophaga sp., assembly GCA_041612215.1. Classification (GTDB taxonomy): domain Bacteria; phylum Pseudomonadota; class Gammaproteobacteria; order Nitrosococcales; family Methylophagaceae; genus Methylophaga. The sequence continues at coordinate 9,074 of JBFJJO010000081.1, read as the reverse complement.
CCAATAGATTGCAGAGTGAGGCTCAGGCGGTGTTCCCGATCGGAAATTTCAGCAATATATTGTTTAAATTGACGACCCGCATTAACCAGTGTGTCGCCCACCGCGGTCTGTTCGGTATTTCCATGGAGCGGATTGTGTAAATCAAACTGTTGCTGACTGAGTTGGTTGGCGAGATCTTTCAGGGCTGAGAGCGGTTTGAGAACAATTCCCCGGGTAATGGCGATAAGTAATAATGTTGCCAGTGAAAACAGTAGCAACGTGGGCAAGAGCTCTCGCCATATATTTTGACTGACTTGACCTAGTTGATAAATGATGTTGCTTTCTAAAAACAGTACTGGTGCGTTGTCATTGGTTTCAAAGAGGCCTCTGACAGTCAATAATGGCACGGCAATATGCAAAATGCCATCGGCATAGCGTTGCTGAATAGTATGTTTGTCGGCTGCCTGATGAATCAGTTTTAATTGCTGAATATCTAACAGGCTGTCGGCGGGTTTGCTTACCCAGGCAAAGCGTGAAGCGTAAACAATTTGCTGGTTGGGGCTGATTAGAACACTTAAATTGGCATCACGTCGCAGGGTGAATCGGGCTATATGGCTTTGTGCTAGTTGCTGATCATTATTGGCTAATGCGTATTCGAGATTATTAGCTAACTGCAGTGCGGCATCATGCAAGCTGGCCTTGGACTGTTTAATGACAATTTGTTGCCGCTTTAAATACTCTTCATAAACATGAAAACCAAAAAGAATCAAAAACAGGCTGACCACAATGGCCGGTATCCAAAATGTCAGGCGATAGGTCTGTATGCGCTTCAACGTCCTGTACCACCGAGCAGCGCATTGGCATCAGGCTGTTTTTTTAATAATCCCTGTTTCATTAGAAACTTCCCGGTATCGTCGATGATGGCTGTTAAATCTGTGGATAAAAGAGCTGTGTTCATCGCCTTGTCCGGCATGATTAGCTGTTGAAAAATCGCGGGTAGTGCAGATGAATCAATATTTAATCGCTGGGCGATTATTGGATAGGCTTTTTGGGGATCGTTGACCAGCACATTATGTGCTTGCCAATAAACATCTATTAACTGTGATACCGCTTCGGGACGTTCATTAATTAACGTTTTTCGGCTGACCAGAACATCGACAATCTTGCCTTCAATCTGTGAACTGTCCAGCAAGTTTTTAAAGCCAAGTTGTTGTAGCTTATAGGCTATGGGTTCGAAGGTTACTACGGCATCGGCACTGTTACTTTGCATTAGTTGTAAATGCTGATTAATGGTAGACGGTATTATCACTAAATCATTAATGTTTAAGCCGGCTTTTTGTAATGCATGATAGAGCATGTAGCTACCAACGGTGTTTTCTTCAACAGCGACACGCTTGCCTTTTAGTTCGGAAAGATCCGTGATCTCCGGCTGACTTATAATTTTGTCAGCACCGTCGGAAATATTGGTGACCAACAGTATTTGCAGATCATCGACTTGTTCAGAAAGTCTTAAAAATTCATCCAGTGTCAGTGCAACGATATCCAGTTGTCCTTGCCAGAAAGCGCGCATACTTTCGGTGCTGGCGCTCAATTCCTTTAAAGAAACGGTATTGTAAAGATACAGGTCCAGTTCCCGCGCTAGAAACAAGACCTCATAGCCTACCCAGACATTAGCGCCAATTCGAAGTGGCGGCTCGTTGGCTGGCTGGCAGCTAAAAATAAGCAAAGTGGCTGTGAGTAATAAATAATGTCTTAAAGCCTGCAACCGATGTTTTAATAAGCGCATTAACGGTAATCCGCGAAAAATAAAGTCTATACCAGCAATAGCGTAAACAATATCACAAAATAACGGCCATACCAGTGCTAACATATCCACTGTAAAAGCATTAAAACCAGCTGGTTTGACGGCCAATGCAACTCGTTGCATAGTACGTATGTCAATCAACACAGCATTCACATGCAAACCTTATAAAGGAGCTGAGTATGGATATCCCAGGTATTGCACCTTTTGCCGGGCAGCCAACCCTGACCAACCCATTAAGCAATGAAAATCGTCAAACGGGGCAACAAACCGGCAGTCAGCAAGCGGCTGAGACCAGCAACACGACGTTGTCTGAGGAGCAGCCCGCTTCGGCGCTAAGCAATGTGCAAGTAGTGAATGAAACACCGGAAACGGCTGAGGAAGGTTTTAATCCACAAAACCCCGGTGGCACTATTGATCTGACGGCGTGATTCATTATGGCTGAGCCAATTATCTCGCACGATCCGCTGTATCAATTATTGCGTGATGGACAAATCGAGCAATTCAACCAGCGGATTAAATCCGGCCAGGTCACTGATTTAACAGGGTGTGATTTCCGGCATATGAATTTGCAGGGGCTTGTTACTGACAAGCTGGATTTTTCTGATTGCTATTTCCGACAAGCCGATTTACGGGGTATTGATTTTAGGGCTTGTAAAGGCATGGAAGGAGCCAGTATTCATGGTGCCAAAATTTCCGGTGCGTATTTTCCCAAAGCACTAAGCCCTGAAGAAATCAACTTATCATTACAGCATGGCACTCGAATGCGTTATCGCAATTAAAACGTTTAAGCTATCGGTGGTCCAGCGTCTTCGCTGTCAGTTTTTTTGGGCAAAAACCGGGCACACAATAATCCCAACTCAAATAACAGCCACATAGGCACCGCCAGCAAGGTTTGTGAAATTACATCCGGTGGCGTCAGGACCATACCAATGACAAAGGCGCCGACAATCACATAAGGCCGTTTTTCCCGCAAGCTATCAACGCTACTGGCACCACTCCAAATTAATAATAAGGTTGCGATCGGGACTTCAAATGCCAGGCCAAACGCAAAAAACAATTTCAGGACAAAACTCAGGTAGTGGCTGATATCAGTCATCACGGCAACCCCTTCGGGGGCGGCTTGCGTTAAAAAGCCAAATATCAGTGGAAACACCACATAATAGGCAAACAAAATGCCAAGAAAAAATAGTAGTGTGCTCGCAAACATCAGCGGAAACACAATCCGTCGCTCATGCTGATAAAGGCCGGGCGCAATAAATGTCCATAGCTGATATAGCAATACCGGCATCGCCAACAACATTGCTGCAGTCAGAGTTAGTTTGAATGGTGCCAGAAATGGTGATGCCACTTCGGTGGCAATCATGCTGCTGGTTTCGGGCAAATGCTTGAGCAGCGGCTCCGATAAAATCAGATACAAATCATTGGCAAACGGCAATAAGCACAAGGCAATCAGCAAAATCGCCAGAATGCCACGCAATAGCCGATCCCGCAGTTCAACCAGATGTGAAATCAGAGGCTGTTGTTCAGCGTTTTGCATCGGATTGCTCATCTGGATTATTTTCAGTGGTTGTTTTTTTGGCAGTGTCTGCTGGTGAATCGAGATCAATTTTCTCGTTCAAATCCGGCAAGTCATCCGGTTGACGTAATGCTTGCTTGAGTTCTTCGGCACGCAACTCTGCAGAAATTTCATTTTTGATGGTTTGTAGTTGTGCATTGGCACGACCCAGCCAGAGACCGGTAATACGTGCCAGTCGCGGCAATTTTTCAGGGCCAACCACCACCAAGGCGACGACGGCGATAAGCACCAGCTCCCAGAACCCGACGTCAAACATGGCAATTAACTTTTGTCAGCGTCTTTTTCTTTATGAGCGGTCGTTTTATGCAGATGATCGTCCGCATCATGATTCAGTTGTTGATCATCTTTATCCTGTTCGCCATCTTTAAGAGAGCTTTTGAAGCTGCGAATAGCACTACCCAGATCGCCGCCCAGAGATCGTATTTTTTTTGTGCCGAACAGCAACACTACGATTACCAGAACGATCAGTAACTGCCAGACGCTGATGCCACCGAATCCCATAAGCTGCTCCTAATGAAAACCGGGCAGGTCTTTGCCGCCCAGCAAATGAATATGTAAATGATCAACTTCCTGACCGCCGCCGGGCCCGGTATTGATAATGGTTCGAAAACCATTATTGAGGCCTTGTAATTCAGCCAATTCAGCAAGTTTTAGTAACATAGTTGCCAGTAACGGGCCGTGACTCTGATCAGCGTGATCCAGTCTGGCTATGTGTTGTTTAGGGATCACCAGCAAATGCACCGCGGCCTTTGGGTTAATATCTTTAAAGACATACAGTTGTTCATCTTCATAGACTTTGCTGGACGGAATGTCTCCGGCCACAATTTTGCAAAAAATACAGTCAGTCATTTCGGACTCCGGCGGGCTTTTTCTTCATGACCTGACAGGCCAAAACGCCGATCCAGTTCATCCAGCACGGCCTGCAACTCGATATCATTATGCGCCAATAAAACCATGGAGTGGAACCACAGATCGGCAGTTTCATAAATGATTTGCTGACGATCACCGCCTTTACCGGCAATCACCGTTTCGGTCGCTTCTTCACCCAGTTTTTTGAGGATCTTGTCAGTGCCTGCCTGATATAAACTGGCGACATAAGAACTATCGGCATCAGCATGTTTGCGATGTTGCAGCACCTGAAAAAGCTGATTAAGGATATCACTCATGAGTATATCTCTTTAGGATCTTTCACTACAGGTTCGACAGTTTGCCACTGACCATCTTGTAGCTGCATAAAAAAACAATGCACTCTGCCGGTATGACAAGCAATGCCACCGACTTGTTCGACTTCCAGCAGGATCGCATCGTTATCACAATCCAATCGGATTGTTTTGATGATTTGTTGATGGCCTGATTGTTCGCCTTTATGCCAGAGCTTTTGCCGGGACCGAGACCAGTATACGGCGTGCCCGGTTTCAGCAGTCAGCTGTAAAGCCTCGCGATTCATCCAGGCTAAAGTGAGCACTTGCTTGGTCTTATAGTCTTGTGTAATGGCGGGTGTCAAGCCATCCGAATTCCATTTAACCTGATCAAGCCAGTTACTCACAGCCGGACCTCAATGCCCTGCTCGGCCATTTGTTGTTTGGCCTCACCAACGGTGTGTTGACCAAAATGAAAAATACTGGCTGCCAGGACCGCATCGGCATGACCGAGTTTGATGCCATCGGTTAAATCCTGCAGTTTGCCGACACCGCCGGACGCAATTACCGGTACCACCACAGCATCACTGACGGCGCGGGTTAATTGCAAATCAAAACCGGATTTGGTGCCATCACGATCCATACTGGTTAACAGGATTTCACCAGCACCATACGCCACCATTTTTTTTGCCCACTCGACGGCATCAATACCCGTCGGCTGGCGGCCACCGTGGGTAAATATTTCCCAGCGCGGGGTTTCGTTTTCAGCTGATACCCGTTTGGCATCAATAGCCACAACAATACATTGCGAGCCGAATTTTTCAGCAGCTTCACGGACAAACTCGGGATTTTTCACGGCAGCGGAATTGATACCAACCTTATCAGCACCAGCATTAAGCATTTTGCGAATATCGGCAACGCTACGGATGCCACCGCCCACCGTCAGCGGAATAAACACCTGACTGGCCACGGCTTCGACCACATGATGCATGGTGTCGCGATTATCATGGGTGGCAGTAATATCGAGAAAGGTTAACTCATCTGCGCCCTGTGCGTCATAGCGTTTGGCAATTTCCACCGGATCGCCGGCATCGCGGATATCAACAAACTGCACGCCTTTAACGACACGGCCAGCATCAACGTCGAGACAAGGAATAATGCGCTTGGCAAGTGCCATCAGAATTGCAGCGGCGGGTTCAGTTGATCAGCCATTTTCTGGGCTTCAGCCAGATCAATGCTGCCTTCGTAAATTGCGCGGCCGACAATCGCGCCCATAACGCCCTCAGACTCGTAGTGGCAAAGCGCTTTAATGTCGTCGTAGTCGGTGACACCGCCAGAGGCGATAACCGGAATATTAATCGCTCGTGCCAAATCACGGGTTGATTCAAGGTTGACGCCCTGCATCATGCCGTCGCGGCTGATATCGGTGTAAATAATGGCTTCGACACCATCCTGCTCAAATTGCTGGGCAATATCTATAACATCATGATTGGATAATTTCGACCAGCCATCAATGGCAACTTTACCGTCTTTGGCATCAAGACCAACGATGATGTGGCCGGGAAATTCCGCACAAACATCGCCGACAAAATGCGGCGCATTAATCGCTTTGGTTCCAATTATGACAAAACGAACACCGGCAAGCAGGTATGTTTGGATGGTGTCTTCATCCCGGATGCCGCCGCCGACTTGCACATCCAAATCCGGAAAGGCTTTGCAGATCTCATGGATCACCTCGGCGTTGACCGGATTGCCAGCAAAAGCACCGTCCAAATCGACCATATGTAAACGTTTAGCACCAGCTTCGACCCAGCGGGCGGCAACCGCAAGCGGATCTTCCGAAAATACGGTGTTATCTTCCATGCGTCCCTGACGCAACCGAACACAGTGACCTTCTTTCAGATCAATGGCAGGGATTAACAACATATCGCTCTCTCCATACGGTTATTTAGGACTGGCCGTCCCATTGCACAAAATTTTTCAGTAATTGTAGTCCGGCATGCTGACTCTTTTCCGGGTGAAACTGTACGGCAAACACATTATCACGCGCCAGAGCGGCCGCAAATGCTTCGGGATAGTCGCTTTCACCGGCAATATCGGCAGATCTGGTTGGCGCCACATAAAAACTATGCACAAAATAAAAACGGCTGTTATCAGTAATATCTCGCCATAAAGGGTGATTTTGGCTTTGTCTGACCTGATTCCAGCCCATATGTGGGACTTTCAGGCCGGCTTTGGCGGCTTCATCGAAATAACGGACATTGCCGGGAAATAAACCGATTCCAGCAACACCGTTATTTTCTTCACTGTGTTCGAGTAAAGCCTGCATACCCAGACAAATGCCCAAAAAAGGTTTGTTTTGGGCAACGTCAGTCAAGACGGATAATAAATCCAGACGTTGCACTTCTGCCATACAGTCACGGATAGCACCAACGCCCGGAAAGACAATCCGATCCGCTGAACGGATTGTCTTCGGATCGGCGGTCACGCAGATTGACTGCTTGGGGGCGACAGTTTCCAGTGCTTTGGCAACGGAGCGCAAATTACCCATGCCATAATCGATCACTGCAATTTCAGACATATCAAATCCGAATTAATCCCGAAAAGGTTCAGGCCTACAAGGCGCCTTTGGTCGATGGCAGTTGGCCGAGCGCTCTTTCATCAAGCGTCACAGCCATACGCAAAGCCCGGCCAAATGCTTTAAAAATTGTCTCAGCGATATGGTGACTATTGCGGCCTTTGAGATTATCGATATGTAAGGTCATGCCGGCGTGATTGACCAGACCCTGGAAGAATTCATAAAACAAATCGACATCAAACTCGCCGATTTTGTCACGGGTAAAAGTGACATCAAATTCCAGGCCGGGACGGCCCGATAAATCGAGCACCACGCGGGACAATGCTTCATCCAGCGGGACATAGGCATGACCATAACGGATCACGCCTTTTTTATCGCCCAGCGCCTGTTTCAGTGCCTGGCCAATGGTAATGCCGGTGTCTTCAACCGTGTGATGAGCATCGATATGCAAATCGCCTTTGGCTTTGACACTAAGGTCAAACAAGCCATGGCGGGCGATTTGTTCCATCATGTGATTCAGAAAAGGCACGCCGGTATCCGCTTGGAATTGTCCGGTGCCGTCCAGATTCAGTGAAACCTCGATTTGGGTTTCCAGCGTGTTACGCGCAATATTTGCGCTACGAGCGGTCATGGTGTTTCCAGAAATTGCTTGATTAAAGAGCAAATAATAACCGTTTGAGACAATGGTTTAAAGCGTTAAACACATTGACTGTGATATCAGGTGACCGATTAGTTCGAAATGACCACTGAAAAACCTATCAGCTGGTTTTATTGACCAGCTTACAAGGTGTCTTGCGGTTTAATGAGCGCTCTGAGTTTAATGCCACAAACTCGGAGCATTATAAAATAAGCCATCGCGCTGCCGCCAATTAACAGTGCCAGCCACTGGGATCGCTGCCAAACTGAAGCCTGCTGCCAGGCTGCGATATCGGGCGTCATAAACCATAACAAAGCCAGCAAAATACTGTTCGCCAGAATCAACCGCCAATAAAATCCTAACCATCCTGTATTGGGCTGGTAAACACCGATCTGCCGCAATCCTCGGTACAGTAAATAGGCATTGAGCATGGCCGACAGAGCGGTTGCCAAAGCCAGCCCTGCATGGGCCAGATAAATCATTAAGATGATATTCAGGCCCATGTTAACGACCATGGCGATGATGCCGATTTTGACCGGGGTTTTGGTGTCTTGGCGGGCATAATAGCCGGGTGCCAGCACTTTGATAAAAATAAACGGCAACAATCCCAGACTGTAGGCCATCAGACTTAAAGATGCTTGATGGGCGTCATCAGTGGTAAATTCACCATATTGAAACAGACTTAACAACAAAGGCTCGGCCAAAATCAGCAAGCCCAGCATCGCCGGTGTGGCGATTATGAACACCCAGCGCAGCCCCCAGTCGAGCGTAGCGGAAAAGGCTTCACCGGTAGCGCTGGCATGTTTTTTTGATAAATTGGGCAGGATAACCGTGGCAAGTGCAATGCCAAATACGCCCAGTGGAAATTCAACCAAGCGATCCGAATAATACAACCAGGAAATGCTGCCGGTAATTAAAAACGATGCTAACAAGGTATCAAGCAACAGGTTAATTTGTGCGACGGACACCCCAAACATTGCCGGAATCATCAGCGTCAGAATTTTTTGTACGCCACTGTCGCGCCAGGCCCAGCGTGGTTTCGGTAAGCTGCCGATTTGTTGCAAAAAAGGGATTTGAAACACTAATTGCACCAGACCACCGATAAATACCCCCCAGGCAAGGGCTTTGACCGGTTCATCAAGTAACGGGGCCAGCCAGATCGCGGCACCAATCAGCGATAGATTTAAAAACACCGGGGTAAATGCCGGAATGGCGAATTTGCCAAAACTATTGAGTATGGCGCCGCTTAATGCGGTCAGCGAGACAAACAGCAGATACGGAAAAGTAATGGATAATAACTGACCTGCCAGTTGCAGCTTGGCTGGTTCATCCAAAAAGCCCGGAGCAAAAATTATGATGAT
>JBFJJO010000080.1:0-9635 GCA_041612215.1 Methylophaga sp. | reverse complement strand
GAAACCTTGGCCGGCGGTATTTCTGAAGCCTTAATCACCACTGCCGCAGGTTTGGTGGTGGCTATTCCCAGCGTTATTTTCTATCGTTACTTTCGCGGCAAAATAAACCACCTGGTCGTTAATATGGAAGAACAAGCGATGCAATTGATAGAGATTTTGCATGGCGATCGCGAGTTTGATCCAGACGAGGCCAAGCAAGCATGAAACTGCTGCCGCGCTACTCTGAGGAGCCAGATGTCAACCTGACACCGATGATCGACGTCGTTTTTTTACTGTTGCTTTTTTTTATGGTGTCGACCAGTTTTATTCGTGAAAGCTCTTTAAAGGTTGATTTACCGCAGGCCACCGGCGAGCCTCTGGCGGAACAGGAAGCACCGGTCGATATCGTCATTAATGCGGATGGTGAAATACGCATCAATGATTTACCGGTGCAGATAAACAACGCTGATGATATGCGCCGGGCACTAAAGACCGCCGTCGGTGAAAATACCGATCCGCATATTATTATCAGTGCTGATGCCGAGGCGGCATATCAACGCATCGTCACTACGATGGATGCAGCACAATCCTTAGGATTCAGCCGGCTGACCCTAGCCACACGTCAAACCCGCGAGGCACCATGAGTCAACCTGTTCGCGTGGTCAGCGCCAGTCAACTTTACCGGCGCCTGCTAAGTTATGTAAAACCTTACTGGCTGGCATTTATTGCCGTCGTTATATCCATGCTGATTTATGCCGCCAGCGAAACCGGCATGGCTGCGATTATGAAACCGCTGATGGATGGCAGTTTTGTTGAAAAAGATCCCACCATGATTAAGCTGATCCCGCTGGTGTTGATTGTTATCTTCCTGATACGAGGTCTTGCTAATTTTTTGACCACATATGGTCTTGGCTGGATCGCCCGTAATGTGATTAAAACCCTTCGCGAGGAAATGTTTGACCGACTGCTGACCTTGCCGGCCAGTTTCTTTGATCGCAGCACCTCCGGCCAGCTGATGTCGAAATTGCTTTACGACGTAGAACAAGTTGCTGATGCAGCGACGGATGCAGTGTTGGTGCTAATCCGCGACACCCTGACCATCGTTGGTCTGCTCGCCTGGATGATTTATCTGAATGGCATGTTGTCTTTGATTATTTTGTTAACGGTACCGTTTATAGGTCTGTTGGTTTATCAAATCAGCAGCCGTTTCAGGCGGATCAGTAAATCGATTCAGGATTCAATGGGTGATGTCAGCCATGTCAGCAGTGAGATCATTGAAGGCCATCGTGAGGTAAAAAGCTTTGGCAGTCAGGCTTATGAAGCCAAGCGCTTTGATAAGGTCAATCAGCTCAACCGTCGTCAGCGGATGAAAAAAATTGCCACCGAGGCCACCAGTCAGCCAATTATTGAGTTGATTGCCGTGCTTGGTTTGGCCGGTGTGATTTATCTGGCAACCTTGCCGGAAATGCTGGATACCATCACCGTTGGGACTTTTATTTCGTTTATCACTGCAATGTTTATGATCCTGACGCCGCTGAAACGTCTGACCAAACTTAATTCAAAACTGCAGGCCGGTATTGCCGCTGCTGAAAGTATTTTTGGTTTGCTGGATCATCAGCCTGAAAATGATATTGGCAGCCAAAAACTAGGCCGAGCTAAAGGCGATATCGCATATCAGCACGTCGGTTTTAGTTATGACGCCAATAAAGGAGCTGTGCTCAGCGATATCAACTTTTCGGTCAAAGCGGGTCAGACCATTGCCTTTGTTGGCCACTCCGGTAGTGGCAAAACCACTCTGGTTAGTCTTCTGCCCCGCTTTTACAACCCTACCAGCGGCGAGATTTTGATTGATGGTGTTAATGTCATGGATTTGCAACTGGCAGATTTACGCCGGCAGATTTCACTGGTCAACCAACAGGTAATTTTATTTAACGACAGTATTGCAAACAACATTTGTTATGGTCGCACCGATATCAGCGAAGACGATATTATCGCTGCTGCCAAAGCAGCTCACGCATGGGACTTTATCGAACGTCTGCCACAGGGACTACAAACTCAGGTGGGGGAAAACGGTGTATTGTTGTCCGGCGGACAAAGACAGCGGCTGGCCATTGCTCGCGCCTTGTTGCGCGATGCGCCGATTCTGATTTTGGATGAAGCTACAGCCTCACTGGATAGCGAAGCTGAACGACATATTCAGGCAGCTCTTGAACAATTGATTAAAACCCGTACCACACTGGTTATTGCTCATCGTTTATCGACCATAGAAAAAGCCGATTTGATTGTGGTGATGCATAACGGTGTTATTGTTGAAACCGGTAATCATCAGGAATTATTGAATAAAGGCGAACATTATGCTGAACTGCATCGCCTGCAATTTCAGCAAGGCTGAATGTCACTGTGCAATGGCTGACTAAACACTGGTATCAACCGTCACTGCTGCGCTGGTGTTTGGCCCCCTTAAGTGGCTTATTCCGTCTGCTCGCAACATTACGCAGACTTGCCTACCAGTGGGGATTTTTCCAAAGCCAGCAATTACCAGTACCGGTCATTATCGTCGGTAATATTAGCGTTGGCGGCAGTGGTAAAACACCGCTGGTATTATGGCTGGCGCAACAACTTCAACAACGTGGCTGGCAACCGGGCATTATTAGCCGTGGTTATGGCGGCAAAGCAGTAAATTATCCGTTAACGGTAACTGCTGACACGCTAGCCAGCGAAAGCGGAGATGAACCCAAATTACTGGCACTGCGAAGTGGTGCTCCAGTTGTCGTTGCGCCGGATCGGGTGGCTGCTGGCCAGCAATTACTGACCGAATTTGACTGTAATGTCATTATCAGCGATGACGGGTTGCAGCATTATCGGCTAGGCCGGGATTTGGAGTTGGTTCTGGTCGATGCCCGTCGTGGTTTTGGCAATGGTTATTGTCTGCCAGCCGGTCCTTTGCGCGAACCGGTTTCACGGCTGGATAAGGTTGATTTTGTCATCTGGCATGGTGATAGCCGGCAGCCATGGAACATGCACTTACAACTTAAGGATACGGTGAATTTAACCGATAAGCGTCGTCAGCCATTGACTTACTGGCAGAATCAAACCGTCCATGCTGTGGCCGGTATTGGTGACCCGTCACGATTTTTTGACCAGTTACGGGCAGCCGGTCTGAGCGTCATTGAGCATGCTTTTGCTGATCACCATATTTTTAGCGCCGTTGACCTGCAATTCAACGATAAATTACCGGTACTGATGACAGAAAAAGATGCGGTAAAATGTCAGCTATTTGCCAGCGAAAACTGCTGGTCTGTGCCCGCTGATGCCATTTTAACGGATGGATTGGCCGATGCCATTAGCAACCGTTTAAAGGAACGATAATGGATAAAACCTTACTGGAAATTCTCGCCTGCCCTTTATGCAAAAGTGGCTTGCGTTTTAATAAAAGCAAGATGGAGCTGATTTGTCCGGCCTGCCGTCTGGCCTACCCGATTCGCGATGATATTCCTGTAATGCTCGCTGAAGAAGCACGCGAACTTCCAGCAGACGAGGAAATTTAATGGCTTTTCGGGTAGTGATTCCGGCACGTTTTGCATCAACGAGACTGCCTGGCAAACCATTAAGGGACATTGCCGGCAAACCGATGATTGAGCATGTTTATCAGCGGGCGCTGGAAAGCAATGCCGACAGCGTGATTATTGCCACCGATGACCAGCGCATTGCTGATGCTGCCCGTAAATTCGGCGCCGATGTCTGTATTACCCGAACCGACCATCAGTCAGGCACCGATCGATTGGCCGAAGTGGCACATTTACGATCCTTTGACCCTACTGAAATTATTGTCAATGTACAGGGCGATGAGCCTTGCCTGCCGGCGCAATTGATTAATCAGGTTGCCGAAGATTTAGCAGAGCACAGCAAAGCAGCCATCACCTCGCTATACAGCCGAATTGAGTCGGCCGAACAGATATTTGATGCCAATATTGTGAAAGTGCTGGTGGATGCGCAAGGTTATGCTTTGTATTTCAGCCGGGCACCTATCCCTTGGCTACGTGGTGTGTTTGGTGAAAATAAACCGCTGCCTGCTGATTTACCGCATCGCCGGCATATTGGCCTGTATGCCTACCGGACCAGCTATTTACAACGTTACACGGATTTTTCGCCCTGTACTATTGAACAGTTTGAATCGTTGGAACAGTTGCGCGCGTTATATCATGGCAACCGTATTCACTTGACTGAGGCAATTGTTGCCCCGGGACATGGTGTCGATACCGAGGCGGACCTGCAATTGGCGGCACGTTTATTAGCGTAATAACTTACTGCGGCAAAAACTTATCAAGACCGGCCGACAGTAATTCAGCGTGTAACTGACCCTCACCATCAAACACCGGCAGGGTGTAGGTAATGGGGACCGGCCGATGGCCTTCTCCATATTGGGTTGGCTGGATATTACTATCTGTATTCAACACTTGCAGGACTAATTCACGCCCGTCCAGCAACTCTATAATTTCACAGAGATGACGGTTGTAAACGACCTGCTGACCAATCAAGTTCAGCAGGTCATCACTGGATAAGTTACTTTTCGCTGGCATCAGTTTTGGGGCTCGCTTCAGTATCAATCACTTTTGGTGAATCTTGCTGTTGCGAATCATTATCTGCCGAAGTGTCATTTTTGGCTACTATTGCCGACGAATCTGCCTCAGTTTCCTGCGTTTTTGCCGGTGCCCGACGACGGCGATTGTGACTGCTGCCGGTACTGGTTTTTGAGCGACGCGGTGATTTAGCCGCCGGAACTTTATTGCCATCAACTTCTGGAATGTCGGTGCTTGGCACCAGATTTCCGTTTATTTCTGGTTCCGGCTCAGGAATCGCATTGCCATCAATTTCCTTTTTTTCGGGTGGCAATTGGTTACCCGCATCATCACTAACCGCTGGCGTTACTGCGGCATTATCGGCATCACTGCGGCCACGACGACGGCGACCACCGCGACGTGAGCGACGGGCATTGTTATTGCGGCTGCGTTCACCATCAGCATTGTTTTCGTCTTTGCTGGTCTCTTTGGCCGCATCGTTACCATTCGCCGTTTCAACCGGTTTTTCAGCATTATCGGTGGTGTCTTTACGACGTGGCGGACGTTGACGTGAACGTGTATTTTTATTGTCGTCGGCGGTTGCTTCATTGCCCGGCGTTATTTCTGCCGTTGTATTTTCTATAGCATCATCTCGACGTGGCGCATTTTTGCTGCCCCCCCGGCGGTTGCTGTTCCGGCCACCACGGCTGCGACGATTGCCGCTGGGTTTATCGACATTATCGTCGTTTGATTGTGTCACTTTTTTGGCCTTTTCAGTTGATTCGCTGTTGTCGCCCTGACTACCCCCCGTCAAAACCCCCAACAACCGTTTCAGCAAACTGGGCTTAGGTGCAGTCTCAGTAGGCTTCTTTATGATGGGCGCTGGTGCCGCCGGGGCAATCCCGGTCACAGCTGGTTGTTCCAGTACCGGTTTATCTTTCAACATCGTAGGTGTTTCCAGCTCCGGTGTCGCCATTAACTGGTGGCTGGTACTGCTGCGTTCAGCGCCTTCTTTGACGCGCTCTATATCATAATGCGGGGTTTCCAGATGCGGATTAGGAATCAGTAAAACCCTAACCGATTGACGCTTTTCAATGGCATCAATTTGCGGCCGTTTTTCATTGAGCATAAATGTGGCAACCGCGACCGGTAATTGCACTACTAATTGGGTGATTTTCTCTTTGGTCGCTTCTTCTTCGAGCAACCTTAAAACAGCCAGACCTAATGATTCAACGCCCCGAACATGGCCTAAACCGGCACATCTTGGGCAAACTTCCTGATGGGCGTCACCGAGTGCCGGCCGCAACCGTTGCCGTGACATTTCCAGCAAACCAAAACGGGAAATACGGCCTACCTGGACCCGTGCCCGATCAGCTTTTAAATGTTCGCGCAGGCGGTTTTCGACTTCCCGCTGATGACGGGTAGGCCCCATATCAATAAAGTCGATAACCACCAGACCACCCAAGTCACGCAGACGTAACTGACGGGCGATTTCTTCAGCGGCTTCTAAATTGGTATTGAAGGCCGTTTCTTCGATATCGCCGCCTTTGTTAGCACGCGCCGAGTTAACATCAATTGAAATTAGCGCTTCGGTAGGATCAATGACCAGTGCACCACCCGATGGCAAACGCACTTCATGACGAAACGCGCTCTCAATCTGGCTTTCCACTTGATAGCGGGTAAATAGCGGTACTTTGTCTTGATAAAGCTTAAATTTACTCAAGTCATGCGGCATAACCATCCGCATAAAGTCATAGCCGGTTTGATAGACCTCAGGCGAATCGACCAGAATTTCACCAATATCTTTACGCAGATAATCGCGCAAGGCACGGATGATAATATTACTTTCCTGATACACCAGAAATGGCGCTGGGCGGTCTTTGGTAGCAGTATCAATGGCCGTCCACAATTGCAGCAGATATTCCAAATCCCATTGCAATTCTTCGGCTTGTTTGCCAACGCCGGCCGTGCGGACAATCATGCCCATATCATTGGGTACTTCCAGGGAACGCAGCGCTTCTTGTAATTCAGCGCGCTCATCGCCTTCAATACGGCGCGAAATACCACCGGCCCGCGGACTGTTGGGCATCAGGACCAGATAACGACCGGCAAGACTGACAAAGGTGGTCAACGCCGCACCTTTATTGCCGCGCTCTTCTTTTTCGATTTGTACAACCAGTTCCTGGCCGACTGACAATACGTCCTGAACGTTGATACGGCCACTATCACTGTCGGTTTTGCCAGGACGGAAATATTCTTTGGCGATCTCTTTGAGTGGTAGAAAGCCCTGACGTTCCGAGCCGTACTCGACGAATACTGCTTCCAAACTGGGTTCTACACGGGTGATTTTACCTTTGTAAATATTGCCTTTTTTCTGTTCGCGGGAGGGCGTGTCGATATCAAGATCAAATAAACGCTGGCCATCGACCATCGCCACACGCAACTCTTCTTCGTGGGTTGCGTTAATTAAAATACGTTTCATGCATAAACCTCAGTTAGAGGTTCACACATCCCTTGGCATGCCGCATGATACAGATGCAGCCACGCAGGTGGACTTGCAGATAAGCTGCAATTGCAAAATAATCAATTTTGTTCGCGCGCCCGGATTATGGCGTTTGCCAGCCGGCGCGTCGTCGGTCACTTACTTTCGCGCTGCAATAGGGTTCTGCAGTCAGTTTGCGATGGAGCTGCCATCAGCCCTCGCTTTGATTATTTTTTGCCGCCCTGCCCGCTACATTTTGTGCTGTTTGTTGTGCTGTTGCCGGGACGTGGGAACCATTTTTTTTACATTCAGACCCGATTGTCGGGCCCCGTTGTTTGTCACTGAACCCCTGTTCAGCGTCGTAATATTCGTTTCAGATCCGCCGCATCAACCTGCATTTATGCTGGGCGCGACGTGTTAATTACGGTCTGTTTTGTTAAAAGTCAGTATACTGAATACATTTTCCGGACAGACCAACCGAGGAATATAGCAGTACGGTGCGCTGTCAGCAAGCAAATAAAGTCCCAGATTAATGACCGACAGTGCACAAAAATCCCCAAGTGTTAAATTTATTACCATTGCCGCCGAACAGGCAGGCCAGCGTATTGATAATTTTTTGATAACACTGGAAAAAGGTGTACCGAAAAGCCGCATTTATCGGGCCGTCCGAAAAGGTGAAGTGCGGGTCAATAAGGGTCGCATCAAACAGACCTATAAACTGCAAGCAGGGGATGAAGTCCGGGTGCCACCTTTGCGGGTCAGTGATCAAACCGACACCGTGCATGTCAGTGACAGTTTGGCGCAGATCCTGCTGCAGCAAATTATTTACGAAGATGATTATTTGCTGGCCCTGAATAAACCGGAAGGGCTGGCAGTGCATGCCGGCACCAACATCCAGACCGGCGTTATCGAAGCACTGAAAAAATGTCGTCCTGAAGGCCCCTTTCTGGAACTGGTACACCGGCTGGATCGTGATACCTCGGGCTGTTTGCTGATCGCCAAACGTCGTGATGCCCTGCTGCATTTACAAAACCAGATGCGCGGCAGCGATATTGATAAGCGTTATCTGACGCTAACCTATGGCCAGTGGCCGCAGAATGACATTATCGTTGACAAGCCTTTACAGAAAAATACTGTTATCGGCGGTGAAAATATGGTGGTCGTGGACCCGGCTGGTAAACTCGCCAAAACCCAGTTTCTGGTCAAACAGACATTCCGAAATTGTCAGTTAATGGCCGTCAAACTGTTTACCGGTCGTACCCATCAAATCCGCGTCCATGCATCATCCAGTAGCCATCCGGTGGCCGGGGACAATAAGTATGGTCAGCGAGCGTTTAATAAACAACTAAAACAAGCAGGTCTGGATCGGATGTTTCTACATGCCTGGCAACTGAATATTGCCCATCCTCAAAATGAACAGCGTCTGCAACTGGAGGCGCCGCTGCCAGCAGATCTGGAGGCTTTTATCAAAAAGTTAAGTGAACACTAATATGGCTTATCCACTCATTGTTTTTGACTGGGACGGCACGCTCATGGACTCCACTGGTCACATCGTGTTTTGCATGCGTGAGGCCATTGCCCGGTTGAACATGCTGCCGCTCACCGATCAGCAAATAAGTCATATTATCGGTCTGGGTTTGCCTGAGGCAGTCAAAACGTTGTATCCCGATAGCTCTGTCCAGGACGCACAAATGCTTGCCGCCACTTATCGGGATATATGGCTGCATCATCCTTTTGAAGCGCCATTATTCGACAATGCGTTAAATATCCTGCATAAGCTGGCCGACCAGAATGTCTTGCTCGGCGTCGCCACCGGCAAAGGCCGGCGTGGTCTTGATAAAGTACTTAACGAAACTGGTTTGGACGATTTATTTGTCGCGACCCGCTGCGCCGATGAATGTCACTCCAAACCACATCCGCAAATGATCAGCGAAATTATCGATTTTTGTGGTGTACAACCAACACAAACATTGATGATTGGTGATACTGAATTTGATATGAAGATGGCCAAAAACGCGGGGGCTGAATGTGTTGGTATTGGTCATGGTGCCCATGATCTGCCAACGCTAAAGGCCTGCGAGCCACAAGCGATAGTTGCCGATCTGTTTGCATTGGAAACCTGGTTAGATAGCAGATGCTGATTGTTTTGCTATGATGTAATCCTTTTTATTAACTGCAGGTTCCCCGCACATGGCAACATTTGGTGATTTTCCTTCGGATCACAAGACGACCGGGCAGAGTTCGACCAACGCTGATGATCAGCATTGGGAACGCAAGATCCTGCAGGATTTAGCCTTCGCAGCCATCCGTGAGCAACGCAACAGCCGCCGCTGGGGTTATGTTTTCAAAGGCTTGGTATTACTATATCTGTTCGCTTTTTTGTTTTTAATGTTGCCAAATGGCGATAAGACAAGCGAAAAAGACACGCATACAGCGCTGGTCGACATACAGGGTGTGATTAGCTCAGACACCGATGCCAATGCCGATTTGGTGGTCACCGGCATTCGTGAAGCATTTAAAGCCAAACAAGCTAAGGGATTATTATTACGTCTGAATACCCCCGGCGGCAGTCCGGTGCAATCAGGGATTATTAATGATGAAATACACCGCTTACG
>JBFJJO010000079.1:0-9725 GCA_041612215.1 Methylophaga sp. | reverse complement strand
GCACTCGGGCCATCCTTGGGCGTGGCGCCCTCCGGCACGTGAATGTGCAAATCATGGGTTTGCATAAAGTCATCGGCAATACCCCAATCTGCTGCCCTCGAGCGGACTACGGTAGTTGCAGCCTGAATCGATTCCTGCATCACATCACCCAATTTACCGGTGTAACTGGCTTTGCCTTTGCCTGGCATTACAGCTGATTCAATAGTCAATAATTCACCCCCGACTTCCGTCCAGGCAAGACCAGTCACCTGACCAATACGATCATTTTCATCTGCAATACCATATTGATAATGATAAACACCCAAGTAATCTTCGAGATTATCCTTGGTGACGACCACTGTTTCGTCAGATGCATCTTTCAGGATCTGTTTGACCAGTTTGCGACAAATTTTCGAAATTTCCCGTTGCAAATTACGGACACCGGCTTCACGGGTATAACGGCGAATAATTTCCATAATCGCGTCACTGGTGATTTCTACCTCATTGGCTTTCAGACCATTATCTTTGATGGCTTTAGGCAGTAAATATTGCAATGCGATATTCAGTTTTTCATCTTCGGTGTAACCGGCCAGACGGATGATTTCCATACGATCACGCAGTGCATCCGGAATATTCAGCGTGTTTGCTGTGCAAACAAACATAACATCTGACAAATCATATTCCACTTCTAAATAATGATCGGCAAATGTTGAGTTTTGTTCCGGATCTAATACCTCAAGTAAAGCCGATGCCGGATCACCACGAAAATCCTGGGCCATTTTGTCGATTTCATCGAGCAAAAACAATGGGTTTTTCACTTCTGTTTTTGAAATATTCTGAATCACTTTGCCCGGCATTGAGCCAATATAAGTGCGACGATGACCGCGAATTTCTGCTTCATCACGCACGCCGCCCAGTGCCATACGGGTAAATTTACGGTTTGTGGCACGCGCAATTGACTGGGCAATTGATGTTTTACCGACGCCCGGTGGACCGACCAAGCATAGAATCGGACCTTTGAGTTTTTTGACGCGTTTTTGTACCGCAAGATATTCAAGGATACGGTCTTTGACTTTCTCGAGACCGTAATGATCTTCATCAAGCACGGTTTGCGCGCGATCCAAATCCAGCATCACCCGGGAACGTTTTTTCCACGGCACTTCGAGTAAAGATTCGATGTAGTTACGGACCACTGTCGCTTCAGCTGACATCGGCGACATCATTCTCAGCTTTTTCAACTCAGATTCGGCTTTGTTTCGGGCCTCTGCAGGCATGCCGGCGTCGGCAATTTTATCTGCCAGGTCATCAACTTCATTGCCGGCTTCATCCAGCTCGCCCAGCTCTTTTTGCACGGCTTTCAGCTGTTCATTCAAATAATATTCGCGCTGGCTTTTTTCCATTTGCTTTTTGACACGGCTGCGAATCCGTTTTTCAATTTGCTGAATATCAATTTCCGATTCCAGATAAGCCATCAGCTTTTCAATACGGGCTTTGACATCGGCCATTTCCAACAACTGTTGTTTGTCTTCCAGCTTCAAGGTCATGTGTGCGGCAACGGTATCAGCCATGCGTGCAACATCTTCAATGCTCGATAAAGAGGCAATGACTTCTGGCGGAATTTTTTTGTTGAGTTTGACGTATTGCTCAAATTGGCCAAGCAAGGTGCGCATCAGCACATCAGCTTCACGCTGTTCAGGTTCTTCATCCTGAATGACTTCGATTTCAGCTTCAAAGAAATCATTACTGTTATCAAATAATGCCACACGGGCGCGCTGCGTGCCTTCAACCAATACCTTGACGGTTCCATCGGGCAGTTTCAGTAACTGCAATATGTTAGCGAGGGTACCGGTTTCATACAGATTATCAGTACTCGGTGCGTCTTCACCTGAATCTTTCTGGGCAACCAGCAGAATTTGTTGATTTTCATCGGTGGCCGCTTCCAGTGCTTTAATCGATTTTTCACGACCAACAAAAAGCGGGATAACCATATGCGGGTAGACAACTACATCACGCAGTGGCAGCACTGGCAATTTGCTTAACGCATCATTGGTTACGGTGTTTTTAGATTCATTTTCCATCAAACGGACCTCATTAACATGCCGAAAAAGCACGTGTGATTACAATTGCTGGTTAATATGGGGACAGCCATACAAAAATCAAGCAATCAGTAAAACTGATTGCCTGACTCCGGCAGCTTTAAAGAACGCGGCGGTTATTTTTCGCCGGCAGCGAGATCCTTGCTGTGATCTTCATAGATCAGGATTGGCGAATTTTCGCCGTTGATAACACTTTCATCAATAACGACTTTGCTGACGTTATCGAGTGATGGCAGATCAAACATGGTATCCAGCAGCACATTTTCAATAATTGACCGTAATCCACGCGCACCTGTTTTACGCTCCATCGCTTTATGGGCAATGGCACGCAACGCGTCATCACGAAATTCCAGTTCAGAATCTTCTAAATCAAACAGTTTTTGATATTGTTTGGTCAGGGCGTTTTTCGGTTCGGTCAGAATTTGCACCAACGCCGCTTCATCAAGCTCGTTAAGCGTTGCAACAACTGGCAAGCGACCAACAAATTCCGGAATCAAGCCATATTGAATCAAATCTTCCGGCTCAACAACCTGCAGCGCTTCACCGTAACTTTTCTGGGTTTCAACACTTTTCACTTCAGCTGAGAAACCAATACCGCCTTTGTGAGTACGGTTACGAATTACCTTATCAAGGCCAGAAAATGCACCGCCGCAGATAAACAGAATTTTACTGGTATCAACCTGTAAAAACTCTTGTTGCGGGTGCTTGCGGCCCCCTTGCGGCGGGACAGAAGCAATCGTGCCTTCAATTAATTTTAACAATGCTTGTTGTACGCCTTCGCCAGAGACATCACGGGTAATGGAGGGGTTATCTGATTTTTTCGATATCTTGTCGATTTCATCAATATAGACAATACCCGTTTCAGCTTTTTCAACATCGTATTCGCATTTTTGCAATAATTTTTGAATGATGTTTTCGACGTCTTCACCAACATAACCGGCTTCAGTTAATGTCGTGGCATCGGCCATGGTAAATGGGACGTTTAGCTGACGTGCAAGCGTTTCGGCCAACAGGGTTTTACCACTACCGGTTGGGCCAATCAGCAGAATATTGCTTTTTGACAGCTCAACATCACCGGTTTTCTGGTCATGTCGCAGCCGTTTATAATGATTATAAACCGCAACTGACAAAACGCGTTTAGCCCTATCCTGCCCAATGACGTAATTATCCAGTGCCGTATTAATCTCATGTGGTGATGGCAGTTTCGCTTCAGCCGGATCAGTTTTCTGCTCCTGCATCTCTTCACGAATAATGTCATTGCATAGCTCGACGCATTCATCACAGACAAATACAGATGGACCGGCAATTAGCTTTTTGACTTCATGCTGACTTTTGCCGCAAAAAGAACAGTACAGTAATTTATCGTCGTTTTTCTTGTCGTCGCTCATCGCACTACATTCCTACTTTTGTTTTCAGGCTTTATCGTCAGGACGTTTGGTCAACACCGAATCAATCAGACCATAATCAGCGGCCTGCTCTCCATTCATAAAATTGTCACGGTCGGTGTCTTTTTCAATCTTCTTAATATCTTGACCAGTATGATGCGACATAATTCGGTTCAAACGGTCACGAATATTAAGAATTTCTTTAGCATGGATATCAAAATCCGAGGCTTGTCCCTGAAACCCACCTAAAGGCTGATGCACCATCATTCGTGAGTTGGGTAACGCAAAGCGCTTACCCGCCGCACCGGCGGTAAGCAACAATGCGCCCATACTGGCCGCCTGACCAATGCATAATGTGCTGACATCCGGTTTAATAAATTGCATGGTGTCATATATCGCAAGGCCAGCCGTGACAGCACCGCCCGGTGAGTTGATATATAGATGGATATCTTTATCGGGGTTTTCAGATTCCAGAAACAACATCTGCGCCACCACCAGATTTGCCATATGGTCTTCAACTTGACCCACAAGGAAAATCACCCGCTCTTTTAAAAGTCGTGAATAAATATCATAAGAACGTTCGCCACGCGACGTTTGTTCGACGACAATCGGCACTAACGCGTTGCTGACGGGTTGGCTTTCACCAGTAAAGATATTGCTCATTAAGATTCCTGTCATTAAGCCCAAAAAATAAGCCCATGCCCAATTTTGTTGAGCACGGGCTTCTTCATGTCAATTGCGCGGTAATTTTATTTAGCCGCGTTCATCACTTCAGTGAATGAAGAGGTACTCTCAGTTACTTTAACATGGTCATAGATCCAATCAACCACGGCGTCTTCAACAACCATCATTTGGATTTCTGAAAGTTTGTCCTGATTTGTCATGTAGTAGTTCACAACATCTTCGGGATCTTCATAACTGGCAGCAATCGCATCGATAGCTTCTTTAACTTTAGCTTCGTCTG
Organism: Methylophaga sp.; assembly: GCA_041612215.1. Taxonomy (GTDB): domain Bacteria; phylum Pseudomonadota; class Gammaproteobacteria; order Nitrosococcales; family Methylophagaceae; genus Methylophaga. Next base: position 5,301 of record JBFJJO010000079.1, on the reverse strand, counting down.
GTTTGATACCGTTATCAGAAATAATTTTGCCAATCAACAAACTCAGCTTAACGCGTTTTTCGGCACTATCTTTAAAGGCATCCAACTCAAAGGGCAGGCCTTCAACATTGACGCCCTGTTGACGCAGATTATTTTTCGCTTGCTCCATTAAATAGCGAGCTTCACGTTCAACTGGTGCTCCCGGCAACGTAATATCGTTATTCGCGGCAACAGCGTCCATCGCAGCACGTTTGTTTTTTGCTTTCAATGTTGAACTCAGCTCACGTTCCATGTTGGCGCGAACTTCTTTTTTCAGTGCTGCGACACCCTCTTCAACGCCACATAATTCAGCAAACTCTTTATCGAGTTTTGGCAGTTTTTTCTTGGCAACTTGTTTTACCGTGACAGCAAATTCTGCTGTTTTGCCACGCAGGTTTTCGGCACGGTAATCTTCCGGGAAAGTCATCGTAATAGTAGTTTCCTGATCGGCTTTGACACCCACCAGTTGCTGTTCGAATTCTGGCAACATACTGCCATTGCCGATAACGACCAGGACATCTTTGCCTTTGCCGCCTTGGAATTCTTCACCATCAATACGGCCAACAAAATCGATGGTAACGCCATCTTCTTCTTTGGCAGCACGTTTTAGCGGTTCCCAGGTTGCGCGTTGTTCACGCAAAGTTTCAAGCATGGTATCAACGTCTTCATCGCCGACTTCAGCAACCGTTTTTTCCAGCTTGAGATTATCGAGCTTAATGCTGTCAAGTTCTGGAAAGATTTCGTAGTTCAGGGTGTAAATCAGCGCTGAACCTTCTTCTTTCATGCTGTCGATATTCGGTGTGTTGGCAGGATTCACTTTTTCCTGCGTGAACGCTTCGCGCATGCTGTCCTGGACCAGTTGGTCAATGACTTCACGACGTGCAGCAGGACCGTGGGTTTTAGCAACCATAGTCATCGGCACTTTACCGGGACGGAAGCCTGACATTTTGACGTTCGGCCGAATCGCCACTAGACGTTTTTGTACCGCTTCTTCGATATTGGCATCTTCAACGGTCACCGTCATTTTACGGCCTAATTCGCTGACATTTTCTACAGTAACTTGCATTCTTTACCTCAAACATGGGGGATCAGAATATTGTTGGTTATTACCAACAATTTCGGATGGTACGAGAGGAGAGACTCGAACTCTCACAGGTTGCCCTACTGGAACCTAAATCCAGCGCGTCTACCAGTTCCGCCACTCTCGCAATGCTTCTCAGATACACATTCATACCTAATCAAGTCGGCTATTATAGCCAGTTAAACTGGGCAACACTAGCCTTGCAGCTTCAAAAACGTTAAACCCATATTCGCTTGCTGACAAAATTGCTGAAATGCCATCAGATCAGTTTGCTCAATTGCCCGTCGTGTCGCATTTCTATCCGCCAGAAATAAACCAATGACTTTACCGGCAACAATCACCGGCATCATGAGATATGGTGGTTTACCTAACAAGTCGAGCGTGGTTTTAGCCATTGTGCCATTCAACTGCCGGGGATCGGCCGGCAGTAATACTGCATGACTGTTTTTAAGGGCTTTGGCAAAAAGATTGGTCGGATGGGTAATGTCGATAATCAGTTGATCATTAAGTTTTTCATGATCCGCGCCCAACGCATATTTGCATTGCAGCTTTTTTCGATCCGGCGATAAAACTGCAAAAATGGCGCGATCCATTGCAACACCACGATAAATACCTTCCAACACCATTTCCAAAATAACGTTGAGGCCCGGTTTTTCCTGCAATGCGATGGAAATATCCTGTAGCATTTGTAATTGCAGCATAGCGTCCGGTTGCGCCGGCTCATCAACGATATTGGCTTCCAGTTCGATGTCACCGCCCAGCGCCGACAGATCATTTGGCTGCACTCTATCTTCGGCTTTATTAGGTGGTTTAGCGATATAGCGTTCGGCATTTTGTATACTGCAAAGACGGGTGATTTGGCGGGCTTGCTGGGCATTTTGATAGACCAGTTCGGTCAGTTCAGCCGGTTTCATTTTCAGCTGTTTAGCCGTTTCTTTCAGCCATTGCTGGGTTTTCTCATCCTGCCAACCCTGCCGGGAAACCGATGCAAGTTGGTTCGCCGTGCGGATGATTTCAACGGCGGTTTCATGGTTGCGTGGATCCAAACTGTTGCTGAGCATATCACCCAGTAACCAGGCTTCACTGAGACCACGTGTCAAACTTTGCAGTGTAAAACCGAGCACTTCCAGTTCAGCCGCTTCTTCAGTCATCGATTTATTATCTATCAAATCTAATATCTGTTCGGCCTGATCGTCTGCAAATGCCCAAAAAGCCATATTGCCAAGCCGGGATAACAGCGCCGCGATAAAGATATCCTCGACCATAGGCAATTTCATTTTTTTGGCTAATTCTTGTGCCTGAATGGCGGCGTGGAAAGATTGCGCCATTTCTTCGATAAGCTTCTGCCTTTGTTTGCCATCGGCGAGGTTATCAATTAACACCAGCGTTAATGCAATGGCTTTAACTTGCTCAAAGCCCAACACCATGACCGCTCTGGAAACAGTACTGATCACATGTCCCTGACGATGGTAATGAATACTATTGGCCATTTTCAGCAAACGGCCGGTTAATGCTGCGTCACGTAAAATAACGCGTGCAACATCTACCGCTGAAGTATCCTGACTACTGACAACATTGGTGACTTCAATGACGGTATTGGAAAATACCGGCATCTTATCCTCACTCAGTTGCCGAATAAAGCGCTGAACGGCCTCTGTTTGCTTGGCCACGCTTATTCCTTGGCGGTTTTTTTAGGTTGATTGGCAATGCCATGTGGTACATGACCGGTTGCGACATGGGCCTTCGCTGATTCACAGTGCTGTTCTTGATCATCAAAAAAGATATCGGCGCCAAACGACTTTAAAAACGGCCCTTTTTCCATACCGCCCAGAAAAATGGCTTCATCGATACGAATGCCCCACTCCCGCAAAGTACGAATAACACGCTCATGTGCCGGTGCAGAACGCGCAGTTACCAAAGCGGTGCGTATCGGTGCCTGATTTTCCGGATATTCGGTTTGAATTCGGTTTAAAGCTAATAAAAAATCTTTAAATGGTCCGCCTGATAAAGGTTTTCGGGCAGTTTTTTGTTCATTTTGGGTAAACGCTTCCAAACCACGCTCTTTAAAAATACGCTCCGATTCATCTGAAAACAGCACGGCATCACCATCGAAAGCAATACGCAGTTCTTCAAATTCAGAGTTATTGCCCACATTCGATGGAAAAATAGTCGCAGCAGCAATACCCGCATCCAATGCCATACGTACATCTTCCGGGCTGGTTGATAAAAACAGACTGGCGCTGAATGGTGCGACGTATCGATATGGGCTACTGCCTGAGGTAAATACTGCTCGGCTAATTTTTAACGCATGATGCTGAATAGAGTTAAACACCCGCAATCCGGTATCAGCGCTGTTACGAGACAATAAAATGATTTCAACCCGCGGTGTTTTCGGATTATTGTCATTAAGTGCGAGCAGCTTGCGGACCAGATTAAAGGCGCCGCCGGGTTGCAACGGCACATCTTCATGGGCAATCTGATACTGGCAATAGGCTTCTGTACCCTCTTTCTCGTATATCTGGTGACTTTCATCAAGATCAAATAATGCCCGTGATGAAATTGCTACCACCAACGGTTTAGTTACTTCGCTCACCGATAAGCCTCCGCGGCAGATTTTCCATTATGTCTGGCAATATTCAACACCGACTGCCAACTTTTCTGTAATGGGGTTTCCAGTAATGCTGCTCGATTAAATATCTGACCAAGATCAGCTTCCAGCGTGCTTAAAAGCGAAACATTATCCGGCTTACCCTTGGGGAAATTACATTCGCCGGTAAATACCACGCAGGTAAAAATGGGAATTTTCGGTGCCAGCAAGGACAATGATTGCTGCACATGCTGCAAATGCAGCAATGGATTGGCAAACTTATAGCTTCGGCCATTCACCAGTTGCGTCCACTGATCAATTTTGTCAGCACCATATAGATGACCACTTAACGGAAAATGGTGCAAAATTAGCAAACCCTGTTTTAGCAGGGTCAGGTGTTCGATTTCTAACAGGCCACCCATACCATCGGGAATCACCAGCTGTCTGGCTTCAGACAATTGATAAGGCTTAAGGATTTTTTGAATCCGGTACTCGGCACTTCTTTGGCGGCTTTTTAACCTTAGCAACAACAACCAAATAAGTACGAATAACAACACACCCAGTGTGATGCTTTCTACAAGCAAATAATCCCGCAAGCAAAAACCTCCTTAAATCAATAGCGATTATACTTTTTTTGAAGCTGACTGTGGCGCATTGATGACCATGAACTACAATGTTTTTTAATGCCAACCAATGGCAGGATGAGGATGAATCAATACTTCAGCCGCTGCAAAGTGTGTTTTTAAATCTTGTTCAACCTGCCGACAAATTATGCTGGCTTGCCGCAAGCTCAAATCACCATCTAATTCCAGATGCAACTGAATAAATATCTGCAGTCCTGACTGGCGGGTACGCAAATCATGTAGTCCGCGCACTTCACTATGTTTTAAAACCAAGTCCTGAATCTGTTGGCGCTGTCCGACCGGTAATTCATGATCCATCAACAGATTGATAGCATCACGCATAATCTGCCAGGCACTATGCATGATATAAATAGCTATTACTATCGCCATTAAAGCATCAACACGATGCCAGCCCCCGGCCGTCATAATAATGGCCACAATGACACTGATATTAATGAGAAAATCTGTTTTGTAATGCAATGCATCTGCACTGATAGCTGTTGAACCTGTTCTGTTTATGACATGGCGCTGAACAAGCAACAATAAGCCGGTCATAACAATGGCAAACAACATAACGCCAACACTGCTGCCGACAGCATCAGTCAGTGGTAGTGGACTGATTAAACGCAGCACCGCATGGTAAAGCAAAAATAGTGCAGATAATGAGACAAATAAAGCTTGCCAGAGACCAGCCAGTGGTTCTGCTTTACCGTGGCCAAAACGATGTTCTTTATCCGCGGGCTGTAAGGCATGATAAACAGCAAACAATGTCACCAATGAAGCCAACAAATCCAGGCTGGAATCGGTTAACGTAGCCAGCATGCTGACGGAGTCAGATTGCCACCAGGCCCAGGCTTTGGCCAAAATCAAGCTGACAGCCGTTACCACGGAAGCATATGTGGCAAGCCGCATTAACCTTGCTGAACTTTGTTGAGTGCCTGTCATCATGTCAGTATAGTGCCAGAAAGTTGCACGCAGAAAATGAACATCTC
>JBFJJO010000078.1:0-9727 GCA_041612215.1 Methylophaga sp. | reverse complement strand
CACTTACAAACATGATGGCAAACAATATGTTTCTATCCTGTCTGGTGTAGGTGGTTGGGCTGGTATCGGTATGGCTATTCCAAGCTTGGAAAATGACACAGATGGTCTGGGTGCAGTTGGTGCTTACAAAGCACTGTCTAGCTGGACTAACCTGGGTGGTGTTCTGAGCGTATTTAGCTTGTAAGACCACAAGTATATTGATTTACTAAAATATACTTAAGCTCAACAAAAGGGCCCGGTGTCGCAAGACACCGGGTCTTTTTTTTTGAAACTGATATGATAAAAACATTGTCACAACATTTCGAACGTAAATAAAAAGGATAAGAGAATGAAGAAACAGCAGTGGACAATTTTATTATCAGGACTGATGGCCGCCACGATGGCGACTAGCGTTACGGCAGAAGATCTGAAACCACTGAAAGGCCAAGAAGTGCTTCGGGTCTGTGCCGATAAAAATAATATGCCGTATTCAAACGACAAACTGGAAGGCTTTGATAATAAAATTGCTGAAATGCTGGGAGAAGAGTTAGGTATTCCAGTTGAATATTACTGGTTTCCACAACGAATCGGTTTTGCACGCAACACACTGAAAAAAGAAAACCCGGAAACGGGTGGGTATATGTGTGATGTGGCATTCAGCATGCCGGTCACCACTGACTTTGTAAAACCAACCAATGGTTATTACAAATCAATCGAAGCCATTGCCTATCGTAGCGGTGAAGGTTATGAAATTACTAAATTAGCGGATTTAAAAGAAGTCGATGCTAAGCATGGTCCATTAAAGATTGGTCTGTTTGACCGGGCCTTAACCACTAAATCAATCTTGGACATGGGCCTTGGTGATCGTATTCAGTATTATCAAATGATGACTGGTGATGTAAATACGAATGCTGGCCGTATTATTGACGATCTGGCCGCAGGCAAAGTTGATATAGTACCAATGTGGGGGCCGATTGCCGGTTATTATGCCAGTATTCAGGATGTCGATATTACCGTACAGCCATTAAATGAACTGGGTCAGCTGCATGTCTTCGAGTTTGGCATGGGCACACGTTACGGTGAAGGGGCTTGGACGAAGCTGTTGAATAAGTTTATCGAAAAACGCCAAGATGATATTGATGCAATCATGGCCGAATATAACCTGCCATCACTGGAAAATGTCAGTCCAACACCTGCCAAGAAAGTTCGTAAAGATGACGATGATGATTGATTAATATTGCTATTAATGAATTCAGCATAATTCTCGGGGTGACTACCTACAAAGTAGTTGCCCCGATTATTTTTTTTATATTGGCGTTAATTTTTTTGGCAAACTCTTGCTGTGCATTACTGCCTGCGGTTTCATCCATTAAACGGCTGCTGACAATCACGCCATCAACGGTTTCGCGAACTGAGACATTGCATGGCATATCATTGATTAAGTCATCGTTGATCAGCATCATTTCTTTGGCGTAAGTAATATTACAAAAGCTGACAATCGTTGATAGCGGAAAGTCTTGTTCGCCCCTATCCCGAACTGCCTGACCAATATCGCTGCGATGAATAATTCGATAGTTAAACTCAGAAATTGCAATATCAAGATTCTGCATGGTTTCTGTATAACTATAGGGACTCACAGCCTGAAATCGACGATCAGTTTCACTGGGCTGACAGGCCGATATTGAGATAATCAAGCTCATGCAAATCAATGGAATCTTTAAACGCATTAGAATAGTCATAGAGTAGATACTGTATTTTCGTTAAACTTACAGCTATACAGAATAACATCAATTAAAACCGAGAGAAGTAGGGGGAAAGTGTGGGAAAAACAAGTTTCACTATGATGTGGGCGTTTTGTTTAACGCTAATTAGCGGCGCAGCTTTTGCTGTTCCGGGCTATTCAGAAATCAACAATGAATTGTTTGATAAATCACACCTGAAAAACATTAATGAGCCAGCCAAGCTGACTTATGATTATAAGAAAGTTAGTTATACAGATGGTAACCGCGAAGATATCATTGAAATGCAGGTTGATAATATTCGCAATACCGGCCGTCGTGATACCAAGTTTGTTTTTTTTACCGGTGATCATAATCGCCCTTATCAACCCATGGAAGACCAGCGGGGCAATGGTGTATTTGTTTATTTCCTGGAGTTTGATATCCACGAAATGGAGCGTTTAACAGGCGGGGATTGGCGTTATTTTCAGCGTAAGATTCGCTGGGCTATGGCCGCTGGTGCTGATAAAAAAGCCGTTAAAGTAGATTACAATGGCAAAAAGGTTAAAGCGACCCAATACATCATTCAGCCCTACATTGACGATCCCAAAAGCAGTCGTTATCAGTTATACGCTGGCAAGTACTATATCTTCACGCTATCTGAAGAAATTCCCGGTGAAATTTATCAAATCAGAACTATTGTGCCAGATGGCAATAAATGGGAAGAAGGTCAGCCTGCGCTGGTTGAAGAATCGATTACCTTTGCCGGTTATGAAAAAAAATAAGACTACTCAAATGACTGAAAAACGGGCTTTAACAGCCCGTTTTTTTTGTGATGCGTCTGTTTAAACGCTTAAACAATATTCAAGGATCGTTGCTGCTCCATGAGCTGAGCTTCGTACTTATTATTTTGCTTGCTGCCGGTTTGACTGTCGGCTGGGTGTTTGCCTGGCAGAATAACTCGCAAGAGTCACTTCGGTTGACGGCAATAAACACCCACATGCAACACGTCCGGGGTGATTTATACCGTCAGATCAAGGAAGTATTTGACGATATATTTCTTAATGATGAAAGTGCAAAAGATCAGTATTTTGGTTATAGCGAAACTATTGAGCAGGAACTTAACCGGATGCGGTTGTTGGCAAAATCAAACAATGAACAACAGCAGATACAAAAAATTGCCGAAACTTATGATGCGTTTTATGCCGAAACCATTGCCTACATTAACTTTGAAAATGATGAAGTAACCGAAAAACAATTGTTGTTACTTGATCAGCCTTTTGAGCAGTTTACGCTCAGAGTATTCGAGACATTGTTCAACGAGTTTGAGCAATATTTGCAAAGTCGGCAGTCATTATTGGCCGCTGAGCAAAAACGTTGGTTATCACAGGTCTTTTGGATGTCATTGTTGCCAATTTTATTGGCATTAGGACTCTTGTTATGGTCTAGGCATTTTGTAAAAAAACAAGTATTAATGCCCTTGAGAGACGTTATAGCGGGGGCGCGTCGTGTTGCTCAGGGCGAGTGGCGATACGCACTTTCCTTAAGAGGTGTTGAAGATTTACAGCATTTAACTGCAGCAATTAACCAAATGGCAACGGAACTTGTCGAAAATCATGACAATCTCATAGAAGCGAAAAAACAAGCTGAAATGGCTGAGTTAATTCCATTGGTCGCGCATAATATTCGTAATCCACTTGCGGGTATTCGCGCTGCAGCACAAGTCAGCTTGCAGGAAGAAAATCTACCGGCTTCAAACAATGAAGTTTTGCAGGACATTATTGTAGCGGTAGATCGTTTGGAGCGCTGGGTGACGTCATTATTGATGTATTTGCATCCGTTGCAGCCGCATTTCAGTGACGCAAAACTAACCACACTGATGGACAACGCCTTGTCACTGATTCAACCGCAATTGGCTGATAAACAACTCACAGTCATACGTGAAGGTTGGTCTGATGATGTGGTTAAGGCGCAGCTCGATACTAATTTAATAGAGCAAACGCTGTGTAACCTTCTGCAAAATGCGATTGAAGCAGCGCCGGACGGCAGCAGAATCAACCTCCGTTATCTGCAAATTGATCATGCTACAGCTTGTCTGGAGATCGATGATTGGGGGCGTGGCATTAGCCAAACGTTATTGCCAACGGCCAAAAACGAGACAAAATCAGCAAAACCATTACACTATGGTTTAGGTTTGCCTTTTGCCCAGAGAGTCATGGAATTACACCATGGTTATCTGAGTCATATTGCCCTACAACCCGGTACAAGGGTACGTTTGCAGCTACCATTCAGTCAGTCGATAACAGATTAATATGCTGGAAATTTTGCTCGTTGAAGATGAAAAACTATTTGCAAAATCGGTATTACGCCGTTTACAGGCTGCCGGTCATGATGGTCAGATTGTGGCGAGCATTTCTGAAGCTGGGCAGCTATTAAATCAAAAGTCCTTTGATTTGTTATTACTGGATGTACGATTACCGGATGGTAATGGCCTCGATTTATTGCGTCAGCTACGTCAGCCACACTCAGCCCAGCAGAATTTGGCTGTGATAGTGATGACTGCTTATGGTGAGCTTAAAGATGCAGTCGCTGGTATGAAGCTCGGTGCTGACGATTATTTAAAAAAACCGGTTGATTTGGATGAGTTGATATTAACCATCGATAAAGTCATGCAAACAAAACAGCTTCAGCAGCAACTTGATTTTTCAGTTATACGTGGTCAGCAGAAGAATGAGCCAGTGGTCTGGGTTGGTAACAGTCGTGCAATGCTCCATTTAAAAAATGCATTGCTGAAATTAGCCACGGTTATGGACAATAATAATAGCGGTTGTCCGGTGTTATTGCTGACAGGTGAAACGGGTACCGGTAAGGAGCTTGCCGCGCGATTTTTTCATCAGTCCGGAAACTGGCAAGATCAGCCTTTTGTGCATGTTGACTGCACAGCGTTGCCTACAGAGACCGCCGAAGCGGAATTATTTGGTATGGCGGCGAATTTTTTACCGCACCCACACCCCGCACGACCAGGACTAATTGAAGTTGCTGAGAACGGCACATTACTACTGGATGAAATCAGTGAATTACCGCTCGTACTGCAGGCAAAACTGCTAAATGTGTTAGAGCGGCGAATGATTCGGCGGGTCGGGGATGTTGCTGAGCGGGCAGTGCAGGCACATTTTGTGGTCACCAGTAATCGTGATCTTGCCGTGCTGGTCAAAGAAGGTAAATTCCGTACCGATCTCTATTATCGCCTCAACACACTTGAACAGCATTTGCCGCCGTTACGTGACCGGCGCCAGGATATTGTTGAACTTACTGATCATTTTATCGAACTATTTGCCCGACGGTATCGGGTCAATCAACCGCGATTGGATTTTGAAGCGATGCGTCAAATACAAGAATATGCCTGGCCGGGTAATATTCGTGAATTACGTCATGTACTTGAAAGAGCTGTGATGCTGGCACAGAATGAAACGATAGGTACGGCCGATTTATTACTCAAACCTACAACGGGAAATGTCCCATTAATACCAGCTACTATGCAAGATATGACACTGGAGCAAATTGAAAAATATTTACTGACACAAACCTTGCAGCAAACTGAAGGGAATGTATCTAAATCTGCCAGGCAGTTAGGTCTAAGCCGGATGGCGATGCGTTATCGTATGGAAAAATACGGCCTGTAATTATTTAACGATTTTGAGGCTGGGTTTGCTGCTGCTGGGAACGGGTTTGGGTGCGGTTGGATGCGGCGGCGGGGTATCTTCCGGAAAGAACATGCCTTCGTTATTTTCCTTGCCATAAATGGCCTGTACGGCGGTGATTGGAATAAACAAATCCATCGGCTTACCGGAGAACCGTGCCGAGAAAGTTATCCACTCATTATCCATTTTTAATTGATGAATGGCATCGGGTGCCAGATTCAGCACAATGCGATTATCTTTAACATATTCAGTTGGCACGGTGACGCTATCAATCAGCGTATTTACCAGCAAATAAGGTGTGCAATGATTGTCCAGAATCCATTCATAAATAGCCCGAACAAGATAAGGTTTTTGTGGTGTCATGCTGCTCATCAATGCATGCCTTTTTCCGTTGGCGTTAAACTCGCTTTAAACGCCGGCCGGGCAAATAATCGTTTAGCATAACGATCTACTGCTGCGGCCGATGCCGGCAGCTTAACGCCTAAAGTCGGTAAACGCCACAAAAAAGGCAGTAAAAAACAATCGAGTAAGCTCAGTTGCTGACCATAAGCAAATTCACCATCAGTGAGAAGGGGGGCCATCACGGTAATATCTTCTTGCAGTGTACGACGTGCTTTACCGGGGTTGCGGCCTTGAAGCTGAGATATTAACGGTTGCCAGTTCTGAGAAAGCTGCGACAACATCAGTCGCAAGCGTGCACGTTCACCGGGGGAGGCAGGCATTAAAGCGGGATGCGGGTATCGTTCATCCAAATACTCCAGCAATATACAGGGATCATAGAGGGCAACATTCCGATCAATCAGCGTTGGACCACTGCCAGTGGGGTTGATGTCGGCAAGAAACTCAGGCCATTCGCCGGAGGTAAGGTTGACTAATTTATAATCAACGCCCTTTTCGGCAAGCGTAAATCGGACTTGTTGGCCAAAAGGACAATCAATGTCGCTATATAAAGTTAGCTGGGTGCGGCGTTCAGGATTATCTAACATGGCTACTTTAGTTTCCGGCTGCAACAATGCAGCCGGTAATTTACATTTAGTGGATATCTTTCCAGTAAGCTTTTTTCAGTGCTAAAGCGATAACAAAGAAAAAGGCCAGATATATTAAAACCCATTTACCAAGCGCTAATCTATCCAACTTTGATGGCTCACTGATATAGGCCAGAAAATTCACTAAATCTCCAACGTACTGATCATATTCACGTGGTGTTAACTCGCCCTCTTGTGCCAGTGACAGTTCACCTGAGTCGTCATCTTTTTTAAGAAAACCCTGCTGTTCCCAGAGAATATGCGGCATGCTGGCATTCACTAAAAAAGGGTTATTGGTGCCCATTGGCCGGGTTTCATCTAAATAGAAATTACGCAGATAACTGTAGAGCCAATCAGTACCTCGGGCGCGGGCAATGACTGACAAATCAGGCGGCGTCACACCAAACCATTTCTTGGCATCTTCAGGGCGCATAGCAACCTGCATGGTTTCACCGATTTTATCGGTGGTGAACATCAGGTTTTCTATAACAAGTTCATCAGTCATGCCCAGATCTTCAGCCATGCGGTTATAACGCATAAAGGATGCTGAATGGCAACTCAAACAGTAGTTGGTAAAAATTTGTGCACCGCGTTGCAAAGACGCTTGATCACGCAAATCAACTTCAAAATGATCCAACGCCACTCCTGATGATGCGGCCATCAGAGAAGTAGAACCCAAACTTAACATCGCCGTCATGACGGCTATCATTATTGATCTCATTGATATGTCACCCTTTCCGGCACAGCTTTGTCTTTATCGAACTTGGTATAAATCGGCATGAAGATAAAGAATGCAAAATAAAGAATGGTAAATACCCGTGCCAGCAGAGTGTACAAGTCGGTCGCCGGTTGCGTGCCCAGATAGCCAAGCGCCACAAAACTGATGATAAACAGCGTCAGTGCAATGCGGAAATACGGGCCACGATAGCGTATCGAGCGCACTTTACTGCGATCCAACCAAGGCAACAAAAACAAGACAACAATCGCCATGCCCATGCCAATGACACCAAATAATTTATCTGGTACAGCTCTTAAAATGGCGTAAAACGGCGTGAAATACCACAAAGGCACAATATGCTCAGGCGTTTTTAACGGATCGGCTGGTACAAAATTGTCTTTTTCCAGAAACCAGCCACCGCCTTCTGGTGCATAAAACAGTACCAGGGCAAAAATAAACAGAAAACCCACCACACCGACCAAATCTTTAACGGTGTAATAAGGGTGAAACGGAATACCGTCCACAGGCTTACCGTTAGCATCTTTGGTTTTTTTGATATCAATACCATCGGGGTTATTGGAACCCACTTCATGTAGCGCCAGAATATGCATAACAACAAGGCCCAGCAGCACGATTGGCAAGGCAATGACATGGAAGGCAAAGAAGCGGTTTAAGGTGGCATCTGCGACCACAAAGTCACCACGAATCCACAAAGCCAATTGTTCACCCACTACCGGAATCGCGCCAAACAGAGAAATAATGACCTGCGCGCCCCAGTAAGACATTTGTCCCCATGGCAATAAATAACCCATGAATGCTTCGGCCATCAGTACCACATATAACAGCATGCCGAATATCCAAATCAATTCACGCGGTTGTTTGTAAGAGCCATACATCAGACCACGGAACATGTGCAGGTAAATGACAACAAAGAATGCTGATGCACCAGTAGAATGCAAGTAACGAATCAGCCAGCCCCATTCGACATCGCGCATGATGTATTCAACCGAAGCAAAAGCTAACGCTGCATCGGGTTTGTAGTTCATGGTCAGGAAAATGCCGGTGATGATTTGCATCACCAGAATCAATAAAGCCAATGAGCCGAAGAAATACCAGAAATTAAAGTTTTTTGGTGCGTAATATTCGGAGATGTGCTCTTTCCACATCTTGGTGGCGGGAAAGCGGGCATCGACCCAATCCATCATCTTGGACATTACGCAGCTCCTTTAGCATCTTCACCAATAATCACGATATTGTCGCCTTGGAAATGATACTGGGGTACTTCTAAATTGATAGGGGCGGGAACACCCTGATAAACGCGGCCAGCCAAATCAAATTTAGAGCCATGGCATGGGCAAAAAAAGCCACCTTTCCATTCAACCCCTAAATCTTCCGGCGCCAATTCAGGGCGGTATGTCGGTGAACAACCTAAATGCGTACAAATTCCGACCAGTACCATGACTTCATCGCGAATAGAACGTGTTTCGTTTTGGCAATACTCAGGTTGTTGGGAGGCAACTTCACTCGCGGGGTCGCGCAACTCGCCAGACAACGTCGGTAAAGTTTCGAGTACTTCCTGGCTACGACGATAAATCCATACCGGCTTACCACGCCATTCAACAGTTAGGAGCTGGCCGATTTCAAGCTGGCTGATATCGACTAAAACTGGCGCACCAGCGGCTTCCGCTTTTGCGCTCGGTGCAACCGAGGCAACAAAGGGTATGGCAACGGCAATTGCACCAGCACCACCGACAACACTGGCTGCGGCAGTTAGAAAGCGCCGTTTGCCGGTATCTATGTTGTTACTCATCAGATGGGATCCCCTGACATTCGTTGATAGAGCTTGCTAAAAGCGGTCTGCAAAACACCACTTTAGAGCAATTAAACCTCTTAATTTTAGCACAGCCTGTCAGCGTTAGGATCAAAAAAGCCCGCTAAAAAACGGGCTTCTTCGGTTCAACTAAAAAAATTATTCAGTTGCTTGTTGTACTTTCTTAACCAGACGTTTTAGGGCGCCTTTTGGATTAGAATCGATAATGGCTTGCAGGTTGGTTGGCTCGCCAACGATGATTGCGCCACCCATGCCTGCACCCCAATGTGGGTCACATTTATACAGATAAACGCCTTCAACTGTCAGAGGTTCGGTAGTGAAGTTATCACCCATTTGTGACATAAAGCCTGTAGCACCTTCAGGAATAAATTGCTTTTCACCATCCGCATCCGTAAAGGTTGTGTTTACCAAATGGCCACTCATTGTACCCCAAGTTACTTGATCACCAGGTTGCACTTTCACGACCAGCGGATCAAATGAAGTCAAAGAAGCATTAACTTGGTGGGTTTCAGCCATTGCACTGGCAGCGAATAGCGTTGAAGCGCCCAAAAATGCAGTAGTCAAAGTTTTGCCAAATTTCATGTTATGTTCCTCTTAAATTTTTCTTAAAGGTTTTGCTTTCGTTGCGAATAAAGTGTTGCACAAGCAAACTGAACAATGACTGAACAACCGTCATTTTTTTGTAATTAAATTTGGTTTATCCGTAATACCAAAGCTGGCAAGTCTACCTTGAGTTAAATTGGCCTGTCCAAGAT
>JBFJJO010000077.1:0-9826 GCA_041612215.1 Methylophaga sp. | reverse complement strand
CGCGGCGCGATTGGCCCCAAGGATGGGGCAAACAAAGTAGGTCACCGATAACTGCTCCTGCGTTATCGGCATACATTACATCCTTGTAAATAACTGGCAGGCTTTAATATTAAAGATACCCGGTCCACATAAAGGTCTGGGTTTTTTTGTCTGTCAGATTTGTCATGACATGACCGCACTGAGTATGGCGAGTCATGTGATAACTATGGATGCTATCAACAAGTGCCTTGGTTTAGTTAATATTTTACTGGATGAAGGTTGCTAATCCCCAAATGGAGAATTTGCATCCTCAGGCACGCGGATTGCAAAAATCTTACGTACCGTTTGTTCCGTTTTCCAAGTACCCTTGAAGCCAGCATTAACCAAGAAACTGGCACCAGCACTATAGGTGATAGACTCGCCATCGTCTTCCTTCAATGTGGCTTTGCCTTCGAAAATGTGCACCATTTCATCGGCATTGTAGATGACGTGATAAGTACCCGGCGTGGCTTCCCAAAAACCCGTTAGTAACTTACCGTCTGCAGACACATATTCAAGCCAGGTAGTCATAGTCGGCGAGCCTTCAAATGGTATCCAGCCATCAAGGTCTGATGTAATTGGTGTGACGCTAGGCGCCGAGAATTTTCCAAAAGTAATTGTTTTCATAACGGAACTCCAATCGTTTATTCGAAATGTTAAATCTCGCAATAAAAGGGTATTGGAATAAATTCACATTAAGTCGTAATCCTAATGGGTAATTGCAAATTAATGACAAATTTTTTGTGTTTAGTTATGGCCCATTTTGAACTACGATTTAAAAATGCTTGAAAACTGGATATTGCGACTTGACGTTTCTTGCAAGGAATATGGAATTGTTGCGGGCGATAATGTGAAAAGACTGCCTGGAGGATTGTTTTAGATTGTAGTTGATACTAAGTTTTCGTCCAGGAAGGCGTTGATCTGACAATATCGGTTTTTTTGATGAATTTTTTTGTCTTGAGGTTTGGGATCGCGTTTTTTTGAACAGGGAACCGCATGTGACAAAACGCCTAGCAATCAATAGCGACCAATGTCACTGTATATAACAACCAGTTATTTACATAAAAAACAGACGCTAGTCAGCATGAATATTTGTTATTTTTTAAATATTATTTAACTGTAAACCTGAAGAGATATTAGGTTATCCTATTTAAATACAGAATTATAGCTAACATAAAAAAGTGAATTCAGCCGCTAATGATAATAGTAACGATAGCCAAAACGTGGTCCATATAATGATCGCCCATACCAGCGATTATAATAAGATCCATAATAGGGATGTAAGAAAGGATCGTAGTAAATTGTTGATGGTTGTGCTTGATAAGCCTGCCAACGATAATTATCTGTTACGTCAACGATTGGAAGCATCACCTGCTTCTCATCAATACGACGTTTTGCTGTCTCGGTAGTAGCTTTACCAGTGAAAGTTATCAGACTACCTGCTTTATAAACAACAGGATCAAAAAAATCGGTCGTTCTGGCCATAAACCGACCCAAACTGTTTTTATCGGTCATTGGTTTGCCATAATGGTTTAGCGGGAACTGAACTACTTGAATCATAGATACATCAGCAGTATTTTCGATCTCGACAATTTCACCACCCCAACGAATTGGTTTACCTTCAGTATTTTGTTTGTTGGCTAGAACCTGATTAAGCTGGACCTCGCTTGCAAGGGGGGATTTGATATTGTTGGGGACATTACTGCAAGCACTGATGGCCATTAGTAAAAAGACTATGAGAGCGAAACGCATCACTAGTTCTCCTGATAAACTGATATAGCCTCTGAGACAAAAAAGTGTAGCTTTAATTGCGTATTTTGTTAAATTTCACATTAAACATTATAATTTTATTCAGCTGCGTGCTAGACGTGCCTGATTAATGCTGTTATTCTTGCCGACAGTTTCCCGACACAACCTCCAAAATACATAACTAACGCCCAGCTCTGAGCGTTTATCAAGGCTTTTCTAAATCAAAATTCCCACTTTAGGTAATACATGAATCTGACAGAACTCAAACGCCAATCAGCTGCTGAGCTGATGGAACTTGCACTTTCAATGAATTTGGAAGGGCTTGCCAGAAATCGTAAACAAGAACTCATTTTTGCATTGGTAAAAGCACATGCCAAACTAGGCGATGATGTTTACACAACTGGTGTACTTGAGTTGTTACCCGATGGTTTTGGTTTTTTAAGATCGCCTGAAGACTCTTATGTTGCCGGTCCGGATGATATCTATGTTTCACCTAGCCAAATCCGGCGGTTCCACCTGCGTACCGGTGACACGATTAAAGGTAAGATTCGCCCCCCAAAAGATAGTGAACGTTATTTTGCGCTGGTTAAGGTTGATGAAATCAACTACGAAAAACCCGAAGCATCACGTAATAAAGTTCCATTTGAAAACTTAACGCCATTATTTCCAAATGAGCGTTTTAATTTAGAACGTGGTAACGGTAGCACAGAGGATTTAACGGCTCGCGTTCTTGATTTAGCTTCGCCACTGGGTAAAGGTCAGCGTGGTCTAATTGTGGCACCACCAAAATCTGGTAAAACCATGATTTTGCAAGCAATTGCCCAATCAATTGCATCGAATTATCCTGAGAGTACATTGATTGTTTTACTGATCGATGAACGTCCTGAAGAAGTGACTGAAATGCAGCGTTCAGTGCGTGGGGAAGTTGTTTCCAGTACTTTTGATGAACCAGCAACCCGGCATGTGCAAGTGGCTGAAATGGTTATCGAAAAAGCCAAACGATTAGTCGAGCACAAACATGACGTGGTTATTTTGCTAGATTCGATTACGCGTCTGGCACGTGCTTATAATACAGTTGCCCCATCATCTGGCAAAGTATTGACCGGTGGTGTGGATGCCAATGCCTTGCAACGGCCAAAACGCTTTTTCGGTGCGGCACGTAATATTGAAGAGGGCGGAAGTTTGACCATTATTGCCACGGCACTTATCGAAACCGGCTCGCGAATGGACGAAGTCATTTTCGAAGAGTTTAAAGGTACGGGTAACATGGAGTCACTGCTGGAACGTAAATTGGCCGACCGCCGTATGTACCCAGCAATTAACGTCACCCGTTCGGGCACTCGTCGTGAAGAGTTGCTGACCAATGAAGAAGATCTGCAGAAATTATGGATCTTGCGTAAGATTCTGGCACCAATGGATCCGGTTGAAGCAATGGAATTCTTAATGGACCGCCTAAAATCGACCAAAACTAATGCCGAATTTTTTGACTCGATGAAACAAGGTTAATTATTTCAGTATTAAATGCTTTGGCGCCGCCGGCCATTTTTTTAATGGGGCCGACCGCTTCCGGTAAAACGGAATTGGCTCTGGCGATTGCCCGAGAACTACCCGTTGAAATTATTAGCGTTGATTCTGCCTTGGTTTACCGGGGTATGGATGTTGGTACTGCCAAGCCCACATTAGATCAACGTCAGCAAGTACCGCATCATTTAATTGATATTCTTGATCCCACTGAGGTTTATTCCGTAGGTCAATTTCGTGAAGATGCTTTACGTTTGATGTTGGATATTACTGCCCGTAATAAAATTCCCTTACTGGTCGGCGGTACAATGTTGTATTTCAATAGTTTGCAACGTGGACTTGCTGATTTGCCGCCGGCTAATGCTGAGATTCGTCAGCGATTGGATCGGGAAGCGGCTGAATATGGTCTGGATTATTTGCATCAACGCTTGCAGACAGTCGACCCGCAAAGCGCCTCCCGCATTCGTCATACAGATCCACAACGGTTACAACGTGCTCTTGAAGTCTATGAACTGACCGGCATACCGATGAGTCAATTAATTGCTCAAACTCAGGCAGACTTACCTTATCGGCTGATAAATATTGTTTTGGCACCATTTCAAAGAAAGGTTTTGCACGCCCGTATTGCTGAACGTTATCAGCAAATGATTGCGAATGGTTTTTTGGATGAAGTGCGAAAATTACTGGCTCGCGGGGATTGTCATGAAAACCTGCCGGCTATCCGGGCGGTCGGTTATCGGCAAGCATGGGCGTATCTTCATGATGAATATGACCAGGCAACTTTTATTGAAAAAGCCATTATTGCTACCAGACAAATGGCCAAACGACAGATTACTTGGCTTCGTGCCCAGCAAAAAGCCACTTGGTTTGATAGTGGGCCGGGACTGCCAGTATCTGAAGTGATGCAGCATTTGCACCAGCAGTTGCGGTCTGTCGATAAAGCTTGACGATTCTGTGCAGACTTTTAGAATGCAGTTACAGTAAGCTGTTTAACAATAATAACAATATCGGAGTCGCCCCATGGCTAAAGCCCAATCCTTACAAGACCCATTTTTGAATGCCTTACGCCGTGAAAATGTGCCGGTATCAATTTATCTGGTCAATGGTATTAAGTTACAAGGACAGATTGATTCTTTTGATCAGTTTGTGATTTTGTTGAAAAACTCAGTCAATCAGATGGTTTATAAACATGCTATTTCAACAATAGTGCCAGCACGTAATGTGACTATAACTGCTGAAGAATAGGAGATAACTGATTGTTAGACCGCCCTGATAGTAAAGCGGCTTTTTCCGAAAGTGAGCAGCATGATGCTGTGGTTCTTGTGCATCTTAATTTCAATGAGCTGGCTTTTGATGAAACCCATGAGGAATTTATCGAACTGGTAAATTCAACGGGTGCCCAAATTGCTGCCGATATTTCCGGTAAGCGGCACCGGCCTGATGCCAAATTATTTGCTGGCTCAGGTAAAGCCGATGAAATCGGCATGGCTGTTGATGCGAATCATGCCTCTTTGGTGATTTTTAATCACGAGTTGTCACCCAGTCAGGAACGTAATCTGGAGCAAAAATTAAAATGCCGTGTTTTAGGCCGTACTGGTTTGATTCTAGATATTTTTGCTCGAAGGGCGCGATCTCACGAAGGTAAATTGCAGGTTGAGCTGGCACAGCTACAACATTTATCGACTCGACTGGTTCGTGGCTGGACGCATTTGGAACGTCAAAAAGGTGGTATTGGTTTACGCGGGCCGGGTGAAACCCAGCTGGAAACCGATCGGCGTTTACTAGGTGCACGCATTAAATCATTAAAAAAACGCCTGGAAAAAGTCCGTTCGCAACGTGAGCAAGGTCGCCGATCAAGGCAGCGCAGTGGTACCCCTGTTGTTTCTTTAGTGGGGTATACCAACGTCGGTAAATCGACTTTATTCAATAAAATGACATCCGCTGAAGTCTATGCCGATGATCGTTTGTTCGCGACGCTGGACCCAACTTTACGTCGGTTAAGATTGGTCGATACTGAGCAACTTATTCTGGCCGATACTGTCGGTTTTATCAGGCAGTTGCCGCATGATTTGGTTGAATCGTTTAGTTCAACACTGGAAGAAACGCGTGATGCGACTTTACTGGTACATGTTGTTGATGCCGCTGCGGTGGATAGGGAAGAGCTAATGCATCATGTAGATGAGGTTTTACAACAAATTGGTGCGCAAGATGTCCCACAACTGATTGTCTACAATAAAATAGACAAGTTGGATGATCCGATGCCACGTTTGGAGCGAGATGAACAGGGACAGATACGAAGAATCTGGTTATCAGCCCACACCGGTGCGGGTTTAGCGCTATTGAGGCAAGCCTTGCAGGAATACTTCCCGGCAGATGCACCTTATGCAGAACCTTTGAATTGAAGTGGTTTTGGTTGCCATCGGCAATCATCTCCGTAGAATAGTAGCGTTAGAAACTTAACTCAGAATTTATTTCTCTTGGAGCAGTACATGGCTTGGAATGAACCCGGTAACGGTGACAAAGATCCATGGGGTAAACGCGGAAATGATGGTCCGCCGGATCTCGATGAAGTCGTCCGGAATTTACAGCGTAAACTTGGTGGTTTGTTTGGTGGTAACCGTGGCAGCCAACAACCTGAAAATAACCAAAGTGGCGGTGGCAGCTCTATTGGGTTGGGACTGATTGCGGCGATTATTTTCGTAGTCTGGTTATTATCTGGTATTTACATTGTCGAGCCTGCTGAACGTGGTGTTGTGTTACGTTTCGGTCAATTTCAAGCGACGACAATGCCCGGACCACATTGGCATTTCCCCTACCCAATTGATAAGGTAGAAGTAGTCAATGTGGAAAGCATTCGTACCGTTGAAATCGGTTACCGTAGTGCCGGTTCACGCCCAGAAAGTAATGTCCTGTCAGAGTCATTGATGCTGACAAATGATGAGAATATTGTCGACCTGAAAATTGCAGGCCAATATCGGGTCGATGATGCTGCTCAGTATCTTTTTAATGTCCGTTCGCCTGATATTATTTTGCGACAAATGATGGAAAGTGCGCTACGCGAAGTAGTCGGCCAATCGAATATGGACTTTGTGTTAACAGAAGGCCGTAGCGAAGTGGCTACCCGTACAGAACAGTCATTACAAAAAATGCTCGACGATCATGCCACCGGACTTATTGTGACCAGTGTCAGTATGCAAGATGTTCAGCCGCCTGAGCAGGTGCAAGACGCATTTGCTGATGTTGTTAAAGCGCGAGAAGACGAAGTCCGGCTGATAAATGAGGCAGAAACTTACTCCAACGATATTATCCCCCGTGCCCGTGGTCAGGAGTTTCGAATTATTCAGGAAGCCGAAGCATACAAGAGCCAGATTGTCGCCAAAGCAAATGGTGATACCAGCCGTTTCTTACAAGTCATGACTGAATATAACAAAGCACCATTCATTACCGAGGAGCGTTTATATCTCGATGCAATGGAATCAGTTTACTCGCGCACCAATAAAGTAATGGTTGATGTTGAAGGTAATGGCAATAACGTATTGTATTTGCCGTTGGATCGGATGGGTAACCGCAACAGTTCGTCTAGCAGTAACCCAACCCGTGTTGATATGAACACACTCAATTATCCCGCAGGCGATAACAGCTCAAGCAGCAGTAATACTGCCAACGATGCCCGTAGCCGGGGAGGACGTTAATCATGCAATCACGTTTTAACCTGTTTCTTTTAATTACTGTACTGGTGGCGATAACTATCAGTGCCTCAGTATTTTTTGTTGACGAGCGTCAGCGCGTTATTTTGCTCAAATTAGGTCAGATTGAAAGGGCCGATTACGAGCCTGGTCTGCACTTTAAAATTCCGTTTGTTAACCAGGTGCGTCGTTTTGATGGCCGTATCCTTAGTCTGGATGCTTCACCAGCACGTTATTTAACTGGTGAAAAGAAGAACGTCATTGTTGACTCATTTATCTTGTGGCGCATTTCCGATGTGGCGCAGTATTTCCGTGCTATGGGCGGTGATGAAGAAAATGCCAAATTGCGTTTGTCACAAATTATTAAAGATGGCCTTCGGGCTGAGTTTGGTCGGCGCAGTATTCAGGAGGTGGTTTCTGGTGATCGAGATGATATGGTTGCCGGATTAATGAGGGAAGCGAATAAAACTGCAGAAGCCTACGGTATAGATATTGTTAATGTCCGAATCAAACGCATTGATTTACCGCAAGAAGTCAGTTCATCGGTATTTGCCCGGATGCAGGCTGAACGGCAACGGGTCGCCAAGGATCTGCGTTCACGTGGTGCTGAGGAAGCTGAAAAAATCACTTCTGATGCGGATCGTCAGCGTACTGTGATTTTGGCGGAAGCTCGCCGTCAAGCGGAAAGCTTGCGTGGTGACGGGGATGCTACCGCTACAGAAGTTTATGCTAATGCGTATGGTCAGAATGAAGAGTTCTACTCTCTTTATCGTCGATTGAACGCTTATCAGAATATCTTCCAAGGCGATGACTTGTTGGTGATCGAACCCAAAGGGGATTTCTTTAATCGTTTTGGTGATACTGAAACGCCGTCACAGTGAGTGACACACTTATTCATAGTCTGTGGCTGGCAACGGCATTGATGCTTATTATTGAAGGCATCATGCCGTTTTTGAATCCATCGGCATTTCGCCGGGCCCTATTGCAAATCACTACCATGTCGGACTCTCAGCTCCGTTGGATTGGTCTTGGTAGCATGTTTGTTGGTCTGGCCATTTTATACTGGGTAAATTGACACTATGAGCATCAGAGAAAGTTGGCTGTTGCCGGAAGGTATCGACGAGTTGATGCCAAACGAAGCAGCGCAGCTTGAAAAAATGCATCGCTTACTGGTGGATCGCATGCAAAGCTGGGGTTACCAGTTGGTTGTGCCGCCATTAGTCGAATATCTCGACTCATTACTGACCGGTACGGCCAAAACACTGGATTTGCAGACCTTTAAGCTGATTGACCAATTATCTGGTCGTTTGCTGGGTATCCGTGCCGATATGACGCCACAAGTAGCGCGTATTGCGGCTCACCGGCTGCGTGGTGAGTCTGATATTTTGCGTTTGTGCTATATCGGCAGTGTATTGCACACCTTGCCGGAAGGGCAGGCAACATCACGAAATCCTATTCAATTAGGCGCCGAGATATACGGTCACGCCGGACCGGAAAGTGATATGGAAAGCATGCAGTTGATGGTCGAATTGCTCAAAATAAGTGGTCTGCATGGACCATTATCACTGGATATTGGCCATGTCGGTATTTATCGTGGTTTGGCCGATGCCGCCGGACTCGATGAGCAGCAAGAACAAGCTTTGTTTTCTGCCCTACAGCGTAAAGCCAGTGCCGAAATTGAGCAACTTCTCAACGACTTTAATTTGCCGGAAAGCCAGCAAAATATGTTGCGTGCCCTATCAGATTTGAATGGCGACAGCGTGATTCTGAAACAAGCGGAAACGCTGTTGGCTGATGCGCCGGCCACTGTAAAAAATGCGCTGGAAACTTTGCAATCACTGGCAGCTATGCTTTCGATTCGGCTGCCAGACTTGAGGGTTAACTTTGATCTGGCAGAGCTGCGTGGATATCACTATCATACTGGCGTCGTTTTTGCGGCTTATCAGCCAAATTCGGCCCAGGCAATTGCACTTGGTGGTCGTTACGATGACATCGGTGAAGATTTTGGCTATGCCCAACCGGCAACTGGTTTTAGTTTGGATTTAAAAAAGCTGGTCACTCAATTTCCAGAAAATGGTGATAGCCGCGACAAGATTTCAGTAGTCTGGGCCGATGATAATGCGCAGCATGATATGGTCAGATCTCTACGTGAAGCAGGCCAAATTGTGGTTTACGATTTGGCCGGACAAAGCGAAGCATGTAATAAACAATTGATCCAACAAAATGGCCACTGGCAAGTGGTCACAACAGGAAATGTACGTGGCTAAAAATATTGTAGTGATCGGCTCGCAGTGGGGCGATGAAGGTAAAGGCAAGGTTGTTGATTTATTAACTGACAGTGTCTCAGCCGTGGTGCGTTTCCAAGGGGGCCATAATGCTGGCCATACACTGGTTATTGATGGCAAAAAAACCATCTTACATCTGATCCCCTCCGGTATTCTTCGCAGTCATGTGCAATGCTTGATTGGTAATGGTGTTGTCTTATCGCCAGAAGCCTTGTTAAAAGAAATTAATGCACTGGAAACCAACGGTGTACCAGTCAAGGACCGTTTAAAAATCAGCGCGGCTTGTCCGTTAATTTTGTCGTATCACGTGGCCCTGGATCAGGCACGTGAAGCCCGCAGAGGGAAGGCAGCAATTGGTACCACCGGCCGCGGTATTGGCCCGGCTTATGAAGATAAGGTTGCTCGTCGTGGTTTACGCGTCGGTGATTTGGTTGATATCGATGGTTTTACCGAGAAATTGCGTGAAGTGGTCAGTTTCCATAATTTTGCCCTGATTAATTATTATCAAGCACCACCTGTCGATTTCCAGCAAGTTCTATCAGAAACGCTGGCAATTCGTGAAACATT
>JBFJJO010000076.1:0-9826 GCA_041612215.1 Methylophaga sp. | reverse complement strand
GGGCATTTCGGTGCCCTGTTTTGTATTCAGCGTTGCTCAGTATTGAAGGACTTTTCATGTCACCCAAACTCGCGACCCGATTATTGATTAGCATCATTATTGGCGCTATCGGTGGTGTATTAACCGGCTGGTTTTTTGCCGATTTGAGTCAACAAATCAGCTGGCTGGGGACGTTGTTTCTCAATGCATTGAAAATGACCATCGTTCCGTTGATTTTAGCTGCGGTTATCAGTGGCATCGGCTCGTTGGGGGATGTCCGAAAAATGGGGCGTCTGGGCGGTTTAACGGTTAGCTATTATTTAATTACCAGCGCACTGGCGGTATTAATTGGTTTGCTGATGGTCAACTGGATTTCACCGGGCAGTGGTATCAGTCTGGATGATCCGGAAGTGCCAGCCCATATCCTCGAAAAACAAGATACCGGAATGGCCGATATTGTGCTGTCGATGGTGTCGCCCAATTTGATTGCCTCGGCGGCGGATATGCAATTGTTGCCATTAATTGTCTTTGCCATTATTTTCGCCCTGGCACTGAGCACCTTGGGCGAACGTGGCCGTCCGGTATTTGCATTATTTGATGGCATCAATGAAGCAATGATGAAACTGGTGGTATGGATCATGTTTCTCGCGCCTATCGGCATCTTTGCGTTGATTGCCGCCCGTTTGGGTCAGGCTGGGGGCGGGCCGGAATTTTTTGCGGAAATTAAAGCTGTAGGCTTGCATGTACTGACCGTGTTATCCGGTTTATTAGTGCATTTTCTGGCCTTGTGCCTGATCCTCAAACTGCTCAGTGGTCGCGGCTTAACATATTTAAAGGGCTTGAGTCAGGCGTTGGTCACTGCGTTTGGTACGGCCAGTTCAACCGCCACCTTGCCGCTGACAATGGAAAACACCCGTCAGCAAGGCATCAGCGATAAATCCGTTAAATTTGTGCTGCCATTGGGTAGCACCGTCAATATGAATGGCACAGCCTTATACGAAGCTGCTGCTGTTTTGTTTATTGCCCAAGCCTATAGTATTGATTTGAGTTTTGCCCAACAATGTATTGTCTTTATTACTGCAACGTTAGCAGCCATTGGTGCAGCAGGGATTCCGGAAGCCGGATTAGTCACCATGGTCATTGTATTATCAGCTGTCGGCTTACCACTCGAAGGGATTGCTTTGTTGCTGTCTGTTGACTGGTTTTTAGATCGGTTCCGGACCGTAGTCAATGTCTGGGGTGACACTGTGGGAGCCGCAATCGTTGACCAGCAGATGAATAAAAAAGGCGCTTAACGCGCCTTTTTCAATCTTTAAACTGAACATCTGGGTTTAATCTGGCGTTCTGGAAACACGGTCTTCAAAAATCTCAATATCAGTTGCTTCACGCAGGCTGGCAATAAAGGCCGCCATTTCGCTATTAGCATTAAGCCGAACTAGGTTTTCGCTTAAGCCCTGCTTTTGTTCATCCGTTGCTTCCTCATCGGTACCATCTTTAACCGCACTCAGCACCACCACGATGTAGTTGCCATTTTCAGCGGTAAAGCCGCTGACAGTTTGTTGCTGACTGCGTGGCATCGCAAAAGCATGTTGCAATACTTGCTCGCTGATTTCATCATTATCCCGGCTGTAAAATTTTGGCGCTTGCCATTGTGACTGATCAAATACGTTGTCAGCGGCTTTGCCATCGTTGATTTCAGCAATCTTGGCTTCACCATCTGCAATCGCTAAATCAATGGCGGCTTCATAACGCAGTTGTTCTTCAATGGCAGGCCCTACCGATTCATATGGCAATGTCTTGGCAGGGATATACTGATCTTTTCTGATCACCACCAAATCGGTTTCAGAAAGCTCTAACGCCGGACTGTTTAAATCCTGATTCAGAACATCATCGCTAAATGCTGCTTCGACAACTTTAGACTCTGCACTGATACTGTCACTACCGCCATCACGGGTGAATAGATCTGTTTTCTCAATCGGCAGGGATAGGGCTTCTGCAGCAATATCCAGACTCTCTGGATTTTCATAGGTCAGATTAGCCAGTTGATCAGCCATATCAAAAAACTGCTGACGGGCTTGCTGGCGACGATATTGTTGTTCAACTGCATCACGGGCATCTGCAAAGTCAGAACCGACTGGCGAATCGATGTCCGTCAGCTTAATCAGGTGATAACCAAATTCTGTTTGCACGGGTTCACTAATGTCACCCACTTCCAGATTAAAGACAGCCTCTTCAAAAGCTGGATCCATAACATCACGCTGGAAGAATCCAAGATCCCCGCCGGCTTCACTTGAGCCCGGATCTTGTGAGTGGATTTTTGCCAATTCAGCGAAATCAGCACCTTCTTTCAGCTGCTGCGCCAAATCCTCAATTTTTGCTTTGGCTTCGGCATCATTGCCTTCGATCAAAATATGGCTGGCGCGGCGTTGTTCAGGACCGACAAACTGTTCACGATTGTCTGCATAAAACGCCTTTAACGCGCTGTCATCCACTTCTATTTCAGCCGCCAAGGCATCTGCAGATAGCCTCAGATAACTTACCGATACTTGTTCTGGTGCGCTGTAGGCTGACTTGTTGGCTTGGTAATATTCGCGTGCAGCATCGGTATCAACGGCCACTTGTTCTAAATAGCTGTTAATAGATAACACCCCATAACCAATTTGACGTTGCTGATTTTCAAGCCTCAGCAGACGTTGTACCTCATGCTCTGACGCCAAAGCGCTGCTGGCAATAGATTGCGTCAGTTGTTGCGTCAGCAAATCGTTGCGTAATTGTGCTTCATATATAGAGGGTGTGAAGCCGGCACGGCCGAGAACCATTTGATACTGTTCCATATTAAACTGGCCATCAACCTGAAAGGCTTCGGTACTGCGTATGAATTCTGCAATCTGGCCATCCGGAACCCGCTGACCTAGTTCTTTCGCTGCATTTAGTATTAGACGCTGTTCGATCAAATCATCGACAATGGCAAGTCGGACCGCACTGCCCTGAAACATTTGCGGGTCGAAATCGTCACCGAGGTTGTTACGCATTTGATTACGGTATTGCTGTAATGCCTGTTGTAAATCCGTTTGATTAATATCATCACCATTGACGGTGGCGATGACAACGTTATTTTCACCGGTTAAATATGAATCAAGGCCCCACAATGCAAAGGGAATACTGATTAGACCAACAATCAGCCAGGCGACCCAGCCTTGTGCTTTCTCACGGATGTAATGCAACATAGCAGCGAACCTTCAATAGTGAACTTGCGATAATTTACGCAAAAAAAAAGGCGCAATGAATGCGCCTTTCTTTTTTAATGGCGGAGCGGACGGGACTCGAACCCGCGACCTCCGGCGTGACAGGCCAGCATTCTAACCAGCTGAACTACCGCTCCTGTTATTCCTGGTGGGTGCTGAGGGGTTCGAACCCCCGACCCTCGCCTTGTAAGGGCGATGCTCTCCCAGCTGAGCTAAGCACCCCAAGAAAAACGACTAGTTTACAGCATCCTTAAGGGCTTTGCCAGCTTTAAATGCAGGAATTTTAGCTGCTGCAATTTTAATTTCTTCACCAGTGCGTGGGTTGCGGCCAGTACGCGCAGCACGCTCACGAACAGAGAATGTACCAAAACCAACCAGAGTGACCTGATCGCCTTTGCTCAATGCTTTTGTAACAGCAGAGGTTACGCCATCAACAGCTTGCGCCGCCTTTGCTTTAGAGATATCCGCAGCTGCAGCAACTGCATCGATTAATTCAGATTTATTCACAGCTTTATTCCTCATGTCATTTGTATAATTATTGCGTCATGTCCCAATCGCCGCCAAACCACGGGCCTATTGGTTGTGTGTATCTAACTACAGCAAAATCAGCGTGTCAAGAAAGCGCCAGCCGCCTACCGGCTTTATTAAAAGGTTTTGAGAACAAGGTCTAAAGGGCAATTTTGCCGCCGTTTAGTTTGCTCGCCGTGACAAATCATCGTTTGTTATTCACTCGACAGCCGAGACTTCACGGGTCAATTGCACAAATTGTTCGATAGTGACTGTTTCCGGACGCTGTTCCGGCAAGATACCAACGTTTGTCAGCTGCTCGACAGTTACCAATTTTTTCAAGGTGTTAGCAATCGTTTTTCGCCGCTGGCTGAAGGCTTGTGTCACCAATTTATTTAATTGCACACTATCTACTTGTCCGCCCAATGGTTCACAACGTGGTTGCAAATATATAATGGCTGAATTGACTTTGGGTGCCGGATCAAATGCTTCAGGTGGCACATCAAATAAGGACTCTGCCGCACATTGGTACTGCAACATAATTGTCAGTCGGCCATATTGTTTGCTGCCTGGCGCGGCACAAATGCGCTCGACGACCTCTTTTTGCAGCATAAAACACATATCTTCGATAACGACCGACTGTTCGAGTAAGTGAAATAATAAGGGCGTGGTAATGTTATAAGGCAGGTTACCAATGACCCGTAGTTTTTTGCCATCATCCGCTAAAGGCAAATAATTAAACTGCAGCGCATCAGCGGTGTGCAGCGTTAGATTACTCGTCCCTTGAAACTGATCAGCCAGTAACGGTGCCAAGTCACGATCCAGCTCGATAACATCTAATTTGGCACCCGATGCCAGCAAGGGTCCGGTTAATGCGCCGCGTCCCGGACCAATTTCAACGATATGATGGTCTGCTTGTGGACTGATCGCCGACACAATGGCATCAATGACAGACTCATCATGCAGAAAATTTTGCCCAAAACGCTTACGGGCCTGAGGATAAGGACTGTTTTGCCGACTCATGATAGTTGTTGCTCGATCATCCACTGCGCCATGTTAACGGCGGCCAGCAAACTGCCAATCTCCGCTTTGCCGGTCGCCGCCAGATCAAGTGCTGTCCCATGGTCAACCGAGGTCCGAATAAAAGGCAATCCCAGCGTAATATTGACCGCCTCACCAAATCCCGAATGTTTTAATACTGGCAAGCCTTGATCATGATACATCGCTAGCACCACGTCATATTCTGCCGAGCGGCTTTTAACAAAAATAGTATCGGCAGGCCATGGGCCACTGACAGATATGCCCTGTGCCGCCGCTGTTTTAATGACGGGCACAATGACATCGATTTCTTCCCTGCCCAGATGCCCGCCTTCTCCAGCATGTGGATTCAGGCCACACACGGCAATCTTTGGCTGCTGGAGGCCAAATTGTTGTTGCATGCTTTGCTGGATAATTTCAATAATCTGTAACAACTCGGGCCGGTTAATAGCGGCACTCACCGCATTAAGTGGTAAATGGGTTGTGGCCAGAGCAACTCTGAGCTGCGGCGTGGCCAACATCATCACCACTTTAGCGACACCAGCACGCTCAGCAAAAAATTCGGTATGTCCGCTAAAGGCAATACCGGCATCATTAACCACCCCCTTATGCACCGGCGCGGTAATGACCGCTGCAAATTGCCCTTGCATACAACCATCTGCTGCGATGGCCAGAGATTGCAACACATAGTTTGCATTAGCCGGATTGAGCTGCCCCGGGATGGTTTTGGTTGCCAATTTTAATGGGATATAGCTGAGCTTCCCGGATTGACTGGGTGTTGGTGGTTGGCTGAGGGCAACCTGATGGAGTTCGACGTCAATACCCAATAATGCAGCACGTTCTGCTAACAAAGCGGGATCAGCAATCACTACCAGTTCATGGATAAAGTCGGATTGCGACAGCATAATCGCCAAATCCGGACCAATCCCCGCCGGCTCACCGGCGGTCACGGCCAGACGCTGTGTTTTAATCAAGAGTCGCGGTACTCGACGTAAGCCTCATCGCGCAGCACCCGTAGCCAGCTTTCCAGCTCTTCTTCAACTTTTCGCTGGCGTAACTGTTCTCGCGCTTTATTACGGTTAAATTCTTCTGCCATATTTTGTTGGCGGCGATCTTCCACTTTGAGCAAGTGCCAGCCAAAACGACTTTTAAAAACATCGCTTATTTCACCCTCGGCCAAAGCATTCATTTTTTCTTCAAATTCCGGCACCATCACGCCCGGACTGGTCCAACCAAGGCTGCCACCTTCAATCGCTGAACCGGTATCATCAGAGTGCGAACGGGCCAGTTCTGCAAAACTTTCACCATTCACCAGACGTTCACGCAGTTGTAACAAGCGTTTTTCAGCTTCCTCATCGGTGACGACTTCATTGGTTTTGATCAGGATGTGACTGGCTTTTGTTTGTTTGACCAGATGGGTTTCTTCGGTTTTCTTTTCCGCAACCCGGACAATATGAAAACCACTGCCACTGCGCAAGACGTCACTGGCTTCACCCTCATCCAACGTGGGTACCACATCAGCAAACAGCGAGGGTAATTCGCCTTGCTTACGCCAACCTAATTCGCCACCTTCAAGGGCGTTCTGACCATCAGAATAACCCGCTGCAACTTCAGCAAAATCACCACCGTCAGCCAGTAATTTTTGTATGACAGCTAACTGTTCTTCAGCAGCTTGCACTTGTTCTGGTGAGGCCGCTTCAGGAAGACTTACCAAAATATGTTGCAAACGATAGGAAGCTTCGGCATCGCCCTGCAATGTTTGTGTCGCCAGAAAATTATCGATTTCCCGATCAGATATCACAATATTGTCTTCAACTTGCGCCTTGCGCAGTCGGGTAATGATCATTTCTTCACGGATATTTTCCCGGAAATCGGTAAACGCATAGCCATCTTGTTCGATAACATCACGGAATTGGCGTAATGTCAGATTATTGTTCTGCGCAATCTGTGCCATCGCTGCATTCAATGCATCATCGCTAACCCGAATGCCACTTTGATCGGCCCGCTGCAATTGAATACGCTGCATAATCAGGCGCTCCAAAACCTGGCGGCGTAATATATCTGGCGGTGGCATAGCACCTTCACGCTGGCGAATTTGCTGACGAACGGTTTGCGTCATTTCCTGTAGCTCACTGTCCAGTATTACATCGTCGTTAACAACTGCGATAATTCGATCCAGAGGAGCGGCCAGGACACTGCCAGCAAACAACAATCCAGCGATTACATACTTAATCATGAAATATACTGTACTCCGTTTTGGATTCAGATTTTAACGTGCGCCGTCACAATCAGTGGTTGCCAAGCGCATCACATAATTTGACCGGACATCATACCGAAAGTTGAATTTATTCGTAGCCGATTATGCTTTCCCGCAACAAATTATCGGTTTTATTGCCAAAGCTACCCAGTCCTTTTAACTGAACTTCGACGAAAAATGCCGTGTTGCGCTCATCACTGCTAATGTCATTTATATAGTCACGGAACACAAAACGTGTTGCCCAGCAGCAGTTGTTATATTCAAAACCTGCTAATGTTTCCAGTGTCCGCTGATCATCCAATGAACGGTAGTAACGACCAATCACGCTCCAGGTATCATTAATCGGTAGGCTTGCTGAAACATCAACTTGCTCCAGACCAATGACATTACTGAACTGGGTATCCAATTCACCTTCCCGACGATAGCGGTGCGAAATATTAAATAAGCCACCATTATCCCCTCGGTAACGCAACTGAGTAGTGCCGACGGAAGTCCGATTACTATCCGGATCCCATTGGATCTGCCCGGCAGCTGTCCATTTTTTGGTAATGCTGGCAATCACTTCGGCAATGTAATCTGAATCACTGCGCTCTTCATCTGCTTGATTCTGACGCAAGGTCACATTGCGATTAGCGAAATACTGAATTTGTCCCAATGTGACTGCAAGACGCTCACGTCCGGTTTGTTCATTAATAATACGGCTCGTTAATGCCAGTGATAATTGGTTGGCATCACCAACTCTGTCGGGTCCAGTAAAACGATCATGGCTGAATAAACTGCCCATGGTAAAAGTACGAAGATTGGTATCAAACAAGGGAATATCACTTTGTTCCCGCTCAGGGATATACAAATAGAATGCCCGCGGCTCCAGCGTCTGGATAAAGTTATTGCCAGAAAACTGCAACGGTCTTTCAAACACTAAACCACTGTCCATACTCAGGATCGGCAAAGTACGGTTGATTGAACTTTCTTGAAATTGTGGCTCACGCCCTAGGTTATCCAGCGAATAATAACTTTGCTTTAATGCCACACGCGGCGTGACAAACGCACCGGCATTGCCCCATGGCAAACTGACAGAGGGTTCCATATCAAGCCGCTGGCCGGTAATACGTTCATTACTGTCAAAAACGGTAAACTCACTTTCCAGTTCATAGGTCAGGCCCAATGCCTGATCCGGTAAAAAGCCGCGTAAAGTCAGTTTAGGTAATTGCTGATAAGGTTCGACAACATTAAACAACAAGCTTTGATAGCCCTGCG
Organism: Methylophaga sp.; assembly: GCA_041612215.1. Taxonomy (GTDB): domain Bacteria; phylum Pseudomonadota; class Gammaproteobacteria; order Nitrosococcales; family Methylophagaceae; genus Methylophaga. Next base: position 1,543 of record JBFJJO010000076.1, on the reverse strand, counting down.
CCCTGGCATTAAAACGCCAGATATCGCCGCTATAATTTACCATCGCTAAACGATTGAGATAGGAAGTACTGCTGATACTCAGATTGCCACTGAAATCTTCCAGATAATTACGATCCGAGACGTAGTTGTAATCTATATAATTAGACCAGCGAGAGCTGAACCTACCCTGATGCTGCCAGCTGAAAAGCTTACGATCTTCTTGATAATAAGGATTGATATCATCGCCATCACGACGCAAATTATCACTGCCCAAAAAGCCCGCACTGAGCATGCCATTGGAATTATCGGTCAGATACCGATACTCACCATTTAATTGTAAACCGCGATCCGACATATAACGTGGTGTAATCGTGGCATCCTGATCCGGTGCGATGTTCCAATAGTATGGCGTACTTAAATCAAAGCCCGTTTCATCACTATTGCCGATGGAAGGAATCAAAAAGCCGGATTTACGTTCATCATTTAATGGAAAACTAATATACGGGGTATAAAAAATCGGTACACCTTTAACCCGTAACACCACATCTTCTGCAGTACCTACTGCCGTATCATGGTTCAGGTTGACTTCATCGGCTTCCAGGATCCAAAACTCATCATCCTCGGCGCAAGTTGTGTAAGTGGCATCATCCAAATCCGTTTTGCTGGTGCCTTGGCGAAACACAGACGACGCATTACCACGGGCATTTTTTTCACGGATTAAGTATTTCGCATCAATCATTGCGCCCTTGTCGTCCAATAGTGACCACTCAGCCTGTTCCGCCTCAATCAGAATGTCGCTGTCGCGTAATGTGACGTCACCTTGTGCGGTAACTTTTTCCTGTAAACGGTTATAAGTAGCACGATTGGCATTCAGTTGCTGGTTACCACGTAATACTTCTACATCGCCGGTAAATACCGAGGTGCCATTTTCAACAATTTGTGCATTGTCGGCATCAACATTGACTTCACTTAATTCGGGATTTAACCCCGCTGGCAAAAACATATCGGCATCAGGCCGTTCGCAACGGGCAGGGAGGATGTTACTGTCAAAGGCAAAGCTGTTGGGGCTGTAACAGGCGAATATGCCAGCAGTTAATATCATCAGTTTGCGCATATGCATCCCCAAGCAGCTGACACGGCCATAAACAGCGCCGCCTTTGTCCAATAATTAAGCGTTAATTTATCGCACACTCAGGGCCATTCATCAAATATCCATACTAACATTATCTGTTGGTTAATGAATTCATCCAAGACATCAATAACTTAACAATCGAACCACATTTTAAAACACCGCTAAGCCGCCAGCCAATGCCGCCCACCATGAAATTATTTTAAAATATTGTGTTGACAGCTAAAAACCAAATCCCTATAGTGTGCGCTTCCTTTCGGGGGCTATAGCTCAGCTGGGAGAGCGCCTGCATGGCATGCAGGAGGTCGGCGGTTCGATCCCGCCTAGCTCCACCAAAACCGAAAGAACCGTTTTAGGTCCCCATCGTCTAGAGGCCTAGGACACCGCCCTTTCACGGCGGTAACAGGGGTTCGAATCCCCTTGGGGACGCCATAT
>JBFJJO010000075.1:0-10240 GCA_041612215.1 Methylophaga sp. | reverse complement strand
TGTCCTATTCGTAAACAGGAGAACACAAATGAGAGGTAAGTCAATTTTTGTAGAATCGGGTGGCGGCTTTGATCGGGTTAGCGTAGGAGACATAGAGGCAAAACCGCCAAGGGAAGGCGAAATTCTGGTCAGACTGCATGCTAATTCGCTGAATTATCATGATTATGCTGTCGTAAAAGGACTATGGCCCACATCTGAGAAAAGAGTACCGATGGCTGATGGTGCAGGTGAAGTGATAAAGGTAGGACCAAACGTGACCGAGTTTGAAGTCGGCGACAGGGTTGTAAGTACCTTTTTCCCTTCATGGTTAAGTGGTGAACCTGAGGTTGATGGTTTTGCAACGGTCCCCGGTGATGGTGTGGATGGCTACGCCAAAGAATACGTTACAACTAAGGCTGAGGCTTTTACAAAGTCACCTAAGGGCTGGTCCCACACAGAGGCTGCAACGCTTACCACAGCTGCATTGACCGCATGGCGAGCTTTGTTTGATTTTAATCCACTTAAATCCGGCGACACGGTTCTACTTGAGGGGACTGGAGGTGTGTCTATTTTCGCCTTGCAGTTCGCTAAAATGGCAGGTGCCAAAGTGATTGCTACCTCATCCAGTGAAACGAAGCTCAAGCGACTAAAAGAACTCGGGGCCGACCACGTGATTAATTACAGAGAAGAGCCCAAATGGGGCTACTTGGCCCGAGAGCTTAATGACGGAAAAGGTGTCGACCATGTTGTTGATATTGGTGGGGCTGAAACATTGGAGCAGGCGTTGAATGCTATTCGCGTCGGAGGTCAAATATCACTAATTGGTATTCTCTCCGGACAGACCTGTGAAATAAATATCGTGAAGTCTTTTGTAAAACAGGCCAGATTGCAAGGTGTGCTGGTCGGCAACAGAGTACAACAACAGGAAATGATCAAGGCCATTGAGGTCAATGGGATGAAACCGATTATCGATAAGGTCTTTCCGCTTGAAGAGATCGTACAGGCGTTTGAGTATCAGGAGACCAATCAGCACTTTGGTAAGATTTGTCTGGAATTTTAAATGAGATCTCAAAGCCCCTTAAAAAGGGGCTTTTTTTATTTATACGCCGGTTAACTGCTGTTCGAAGGTATTCAATTCGTCTTTCGAAAACGCCTGTTATAATGCCAGCCGGTTTGCCCTCGTAGCTCAGCTGGATAGAGCGTCCCCCCTCCTAAGTCCTTCAGACGCAAAGTTTAACGTGCGCAACTGGCAAGGTAATGTCTTGAATTATGAAGACTTTACTTTAAGTTTCCGGCTACCTTCCAGTTGTGAGGCGTGAATGTCCAGCGATCGTTGGCTAAATAATTACAAATTTAATCCAACATATTGACAAAGAGTTTTAGCTCGACGACAGTCAGTTTCTTGCCACTAGCTGACATTGGCTGAAAGCATAAGCTCGCCAGCGATAATGATACATAGCGGGCTGTCAAATTTAGCTTATTGTTAAAACGTTTTTTTCAGTATGCGAAGTCGAAATTGTTTTTCACATTCAATAATCAAAAACATAGAAAGACCTAAAAGGGCAATCAATACAATATCAAATAGATTCACTGCTTCAGTTTCGAAAACGCTTTGAAGCCAAGGTACATAGGTAATTGCGGCCTGTCCGATAGTAACCGCGACAATTAATACCCATAAAACACGAGTACCACGTATGCCTTTCCAGCTTAATGACTTTGCATTCATGTTCCGAATGAATAAAAGATGAAATATTTCCAGTGCGACAAGTGTATTCATGGCAATCGTGCGTGCTAAGTTTTCTGAATAGCCTTGGCCGATCGCATACTCATAAACTCCAAATACGCATGCCAGAAATAAGCTTGCGACGAGCACGATATGCCATAGTAAACCTCCACCAAGCAGTCCTTGATTACGATGACGTGGTTTACGGCTCATGGTGCCTTGCTCCGCAGGCTCGAAGGCCAGTGCAATGCCGAGAGTCACGGCAGTAATCATATTTATCCAAAGAATCTGAATAGGCGTAATAGGCAGATTCAATCCAAGCAATAAGGCAAGTATGATCGTCATGGCCTCACCAGCATTGGTTGGCAATGTCCAACTGATGACCTTTTTTATATTGTCGTAAACCGCTCTTCCTTCTTTAATGGCGGCTACGATGGTAGCAAAATTATCGTCGGCCAATACAATTTCGGAGGCCTCCTTTGCGGCTTCGCTGCCATTTCTACCCATGGCAATACCAACACTAGCTCGTTTCAATGCTGGGGCATCATTAACACCATCACCTGTCATGGCAACTGTCATGTTGTTTGCCTGAAGTGCCATCACCAACCGTAATTTATGTTCAGGACTGGTACGAGCAAATATACCCGTGTCGCTTACTATTGATTTGAGAGCAGTATCATCCAGTTTATCCAGATCTGTCCCAGTTAATACATTTTCACCATGCCACAAACCAAGCTGTTTACCAATAGCTACTGCAGTCCCCGCATGATCACCGGTGATCATTTTCACATCAATTCCCGCACGGTGGCATTCGGCGATAGCTTCTATTGCCTCAGACCTAGGAGGATCAATAAGACCAGCCAACCCTAGGAATACAAGTGAATCCTGTACATCAGACTGTTCGAGCACCGTATGCTCTGGATTTACCTGTTTAACTGCGAAGCCAAGGACACGCTGCCCCTTCTCAGCAATTGACGTTGCCTGCTCATGCCAGTAAACAAGGTCAAGTATTCCCGTGTCATTATCACCAATATACTGACTACTGCACATGGAAAGGATGGTTTCTGGTGCTCCCTTAATGAAGATAAAGGCGTGATTTTCATGGTCATGGTTTAGTGTTGCCATGTATTTATGTTTGGTATCGAAAGGTATCAGGTCGCGGCGTGACCATTGCTTCCGAGCTTCAGAATGCCCCCCCAGGACTTTGCCGGAAAATGCAAGTAAAGCAGCCTCCATTGGATCACCCTGACCAACCCAGCTATTTTCTTGTTTAACAAGCTCGGAATCATTGCAAAGTACAGCTGCCAGCCCAAGGTGTTGAAGTACTGAGTGAACATCCATCTCGACTTCTTTTTCATTGAGTTTTACATCTCCGAATGGTTCATAACCGACACCTGTTATATCAAAACGATTTTCACTCGTAACAATGGAGGTTACATTCATCTCGTTGCGAGTGAGCGTACCGGTTTTATCTGAGCAGATAACCGAGACTGCGCCCAAAGTCTCTATGGCAGGTAGCCGACGGACGATAGCGTTGCGTTTCGCCATGGCTTGCACGCCTACTGCTAGGCTGATGGTTAATACGGCAGGCAGACCTTCTGGTATCGCGGCGACCGAAAGGCCCACGACCGCAATGAATAATTCGTTGAATGCGTGATGCAAAAAAAAGTGACCGAATAAAAAAATCATCATGGCAATGACGAGTATGAACAGAGTGAGCCATCGAGCGAACACCGCCATTTGTCTTACAAGAGGTGTATTTAAGGTTTGAACTTCAGAAAGCAAATCGCTGATACGCCCGATTTCCGTGTTGGCTCCCGTAGCAACCACTACACCTGAACCTTGACCATAGGTAACAGTCGTTCCACTGAAGCCCATACAAATACGGTCACCAAGCCCGGCCTGCTGATCAACAGGTGCCATTTTTTTTTCTACCGCTGCAGACTCCCCGGTAAGAATCGATTCTTGGATCTGCAAACCATGAATTTCTAACAAGCGTAAATCTGCTGGCACCTTGTCACCAGCTTCCAGTAAAACTAGATCGCCAGGTACAAGTTGCTCACCTTTTATAGTTTGACGCTTCCCATCACGAATAACTGTGGCATGCAATGCAAGCATCTGTCGTATCGCATCCATGGCCTTTTCCGCCTTACCCTCCTGCAAGAAGCCAATAAGCGCATTGATAATAACCACGGCAATGATGACAAACGTATCAACAAAATGTCCTAGCAATGCCGTGATGACAGATGCTCCTAAAAGCACGTATATCAGTATGTTATGAAAGTGGGTCAGAAAGCGCAGAAAGACATTCTTGCGCTTTGGTTCTGGCAACTTGTTGAAACCTACATCGGCCAGTCGTTGCCTTATATCAGATTCTTGCAAACCCGAAGAGGTGGCCTCTAGTGCGGACAATGTTTCTTCTGGAGTTTTAGTATGCCAATTATCGATAGTATTCATTGATATAGTCCATGGCGTATAGAAAAATATAAACAGGAATCAATATGAATTCTAATACCGAGAAATAAGATTGATTATAGTTCAACCTCGTAACTCGTGTGTTCTATGAAGAAGCTAGATAGATATTATTCGGTTTGTGTAGGTTTAAATTGAACACAGATCACCCCCTGACTCTAATGCCCCCAATCAGCATATCAACGAAAGCAAAAGAGAGCCGCATCGCCGAACATCGGCCGCTTGATGACGTGCTGATTGGGCGGAGCAAGGGGCTAATGCGTCAAAGATGTACTTGTCACGCTGTTATAATGCCTGCGGTTTGCCCTCGTAGCTCAGCGTCCTAACTATCTGTTGTCATATCGGCCTGTCGAATCTCACGTATCCAAATCAAGTAATGATTTCCATTCACCTGCGCACTCAGTCTCGATTGGTTATCATTTGGTAGAAGGCTTAATAAAAAAGGGGGCTAGTAATGCCGTTGCTGCAAAGTCTTGCCATATTGCTGGGCGGTTTGGGCTTGTTTATGCTTGCTGTTGGCATAATCAGTGATGGCTTACGCCTGGTTGCAGGCCGAGCGCTTAGAAATATCCTCGGCAAATGGACAGACACGCCATTTCGCGGGCTCGTTAGCGGTGTGTTAATCACCGGTTTAGTTCAATCTTCCAGTGCGGTCACCGTAGCCTCTATAGGGTTTGTTAACTCAGGTTTAATGACGCTCAAACAGTCGCTTGGTGTAGTTTTTGGTGCCAATGTGGGAACCACAATGACTGGTTGGCTAGTGGCAATCATTGGATTCAACTTCAAAATTGAGTTGTTTGCACTGCCAATGATTGGACTTGGTATGTTTCTTCACTTATTTGCTGCAGGTAAGCGCATCGCTCACCTTGGCTGGGCGTTGGTTGGGTTCGGTCTGTTTTTTGTTGGCATAGATGTATTGCGAACAGCGTTTGAAGGTCTATCCTCAGGTTTAGATTTTAACCAACTATCTTCAGAAAGCGCTGGCGGCGCAATCGCGTTAGTTGGGCTCGGCTTCATGATGACTTTACTGACTCAGTCATCAAGTGCTGCAATCGCGATCATCCTCACAGGTGCTGCGGGACAAGTTGTCGGATTGAATGACGCGGCACTTATGGTGATTGGCGCGAACTTGGGTACTACATCCACCGCAGTCATAGCAGTAATTGGGGCGACAGCAAATGCGAAGCGTGTTGCCGCAGCCCATGTTTTGTTTAATCTCTTAACCGCACTTGTTGCTGTAATGGTTTTGCCCATTTTGATGTGGGTGGTAGGTCAGCTTAGTGAAATTTTAAATCTAACTGATAGCCCTGAGGTTGTGCTTGCACTGTTTCATACGGTATTTAATGTTCTCGGTGTGCTGTTAGTTTGGCCGCTGATGTCACGCCTAACAAAATTTTTAGAACAAAGGTTTGTTAGCCGGCATGACATTGCCGCGAAACCCCAGTTTATAGATAAAAATGTTGCCGTATCTCCCTCTATTGCTGTTGTCGCTTTGCATAGAGAATTAATGCGATTCAACGATTTGTTGCATGGAATTCTGCAGGACTCCCTGCAATTAATTAATAAAAGTTCAACCCAGATCGTGCAGCAATACACCGTTATAGAAAATCTAGGCGTTCAGATAGCCGATTTCATTACCCGTATAGGAAAGCAGGAGCTTACCAGTGATCTCGCAGCCAGAATGGAAACACTTATCTTGGTGCAACAGTATTGCTTATCGAGTGCACAGCATGCTCTTCATGTCAGCGCTGCTCTTGATGATTTAGCGACAGACATAGAGGGCGAACCATTGTCCGATTTAGAGCATTATCTTCGAAGCTCAACTGCATTGATTGGTGGGGTAGCCAAACCTGATGAGCATGATGATGCTGATACGTTCTATTTCAATAAACTGGCAGAGAATAGGCAAGCCTATGAAAAAATAAAGTCCATGACCCTGAGATACGCAATGTCATCTTTAATGACGATTCAGCGCGCTATGGCGGTGATGGATTTGGTTAAGGCTATTCAGCAAATGGCGGAGCAGTATATTAAGGCCCGCTCGCAGCTAAACAAGATAACGGTTTACTTGGATAAATGACGCTTACTAAGTCGATATTTACATCGCCTAATATAATACCAGCCGGTTCGCCCTCGTAGCTCAGCTGGATAGAGCGTCCCCAGAAATACCACTACTAAACAAACCGTCATGACGACAATTCTTATAGTTGGATATTAAAGTTGGTTTAAACACTGATAACGAATGATTTTTTATCGCCAAACGATTAAAGTTGCTATTACATCGTTTAACTGGGCATGCTATCAATATCTCACCACAATTTGTTTGCTTAATATCCTTATTTATATGGAGGTGGTTATGAAATCACCTATGAATAGTTTAATTGTTGGTTTGTTCGCTTTGCTCTTTTCTCAACTCGCTCTGGCTATCCCCCCTTTTCTCGATGGTCAAATTGTTGTTGAGGGTAAACCTGACTCATTGTCTGGATATAAAGTTATAAAGACACTCCCCAAGTCTGGTCTGACTGTTTACTCTGTGGGCATTGGTAAAGAATTTGGGCAGTTGCAGAAACTCCGTAAAAGTGGTGTCAGGGCGGGACTAAACTTTATTGCCACTGCCTCACTTCAACCTAATGATTATTTCTATAGTTACCAATGGCACATGCCGGTAATTCAATCTGAGATGGCTTGGGACATGACTCGTGGTGTTAATAGTCAAGTTGCTGTCCTTGATACAGGCATTGTGGTGGGTGGCAGCGACGGGGTTAATCAGTGTGCATTTGCCTATGACGTTGTAAATCAAGACGGCAACCCATATGACGGTAGTGAATTAAGTCATGGCACTCACGTAGCAGGGACGATTTCACAACTCACAAGTTTTGACGCAAACAATCCTGGTACAGGAACAACAGGCATAGCCCCTGAAGCCTGCGTGATGGTTATCAAAGTATTGGATGATACGGGAAATGGTAGCTTCGCTGATATTGCGGAGGGTATTTACCTTGCGGTGGATAACGGTGCCCACATCATTAATATGAGCTTGGGTGTCAATGCGCGGTATGGTCTCACTTCTGATCCATTGATGGACACTGCACTCGACTATGCGGAAGCGAATAATGTCTTGGTAGTTGCTGCTGCGGGCAATGATGGGCATCGTAAAAACGTGAGTTATCCTGCCATCTACTCGTCTGTTGTGGCTGTAGGAGCAACTGACTTAAACAATCAGAAAGTAAGATATTCTAACGCTGGTACGGGATTGGATTTGATGGCCCCCGGAGGCGACACTTCTACAGATAAAAACGGTGACGGTTATCCCGATGGTGTGCTTCAGGAAACCTTCAGTAAAACCAACGGTTGGGGACATTATTTTCTTCAAGGTACATCAATGGCCAGCCCGCATGTAGCTGGTATAGCCGCATTGATGGTATCTAATCGTTTAAGTGATGTTGTATCTTTGAGGAATGCTTTGCTGTCTTCAGCGCTTGATTTGGACAGACCCGGTTATGATGACAACACCGGATTTGGCTTAGTGCAGGCCTTTGAGGCACTTGTCACAGGTCCTGGCGATGCAGGAGGCCCACCGAGTGCGCCTAGTAACCCAACTCCAGAATCCAATTCCATCAATGTCGCTATAGATACGACGTTGAATTGGTCTGGAGCAAGCGACGCTGACTCTTATAAAGTCTACTTTGGCACTTCTTCATTGGAGCTTATTGCCGAAACCCAGCAAACATCATTTAATCCTGGGCCACTCTCATACAACACCAGCTATCAATGGCAGATAGTCGCGGTCAATGCTAAAGGGGAAACGCATAGCTCGGACTGGTTATTCACTACTGAGCAAGCGCCCAACGATACGGGCGGATCATTAACTGACAATGATGGTGATCGATACTTTGCTGAAGAAGGTGACTGTGATGATAATAATTCACATGTCTATCCTGGCCATAATGATACGAATGGGCGTTGGGGGAAAGATGGTATAGACAATGACTGTAATGGCCTGATTGACGGTTGATAATGATTATGGGCTGTGCATTTATTATTTAGGGGTGCAATTGCCATTAACAAAATCTCCCATTCAAGTTTTATTTTAAGTGGGTGTTTTGTTGCAAACTTTTTCAGTTAGTTTCACTTAACCGCCGCTCAACCGCCGGCTTGGCAAGCTTGCAAGTCGAAGCATATAACGCTGCCTGTTATAATGCCAGCGGCTTGCCTTCGTAGCTCAGCTGGATAGAGCGTCCCCCTCCTAAGTCCTCTGGAGCAATATCGAGGTTGCCAGCTAGCGCAAGGCAATCCCTTAAATTTTTTGGAGTTGAGGCTGAATTGCCGACTACCTTCCGGCTGTCAGGTGTGGACGCCTAGTGAGCATCCAGACAAGACTTCTCATAATGTCGGAAAACCACGAATCTACCCACCATGCTCATGTAGCACATTGAAGATAGCTGGTTTCTGGTCCGATCACGCTGACTTTATTTTTGCCATCTCTTTTCGATTTGTACATTGCTTGATCGAGATTGATGAGCATATCTTCTATCGAGACCTTCATCGACACTACGCAGACACCCAAACTGATAGTTATCCTCTCATCAATCCCAAAATTGTAACTTTCGATGACATGTCGAAGTCTCTCAGCCAGTTTTTCAGTCCCAGATAAGTTTGTATCTGGGACAAGTAGCATAAACTCCTCACCGCCCCAGCGGGCCAATACGTCGATACTGCGGAGTTCTTTCTGAATCACCTCTGTGACTTTGATCAAGACCTGATCTCCAACTTGATGTCCATATTTGTCATTAATTTTTTTAAAGTCATCAATGTCAAACATAATGAGACCAAATGGCAAACCATGCCTCTCCGTTCGTTCAAACTCATCATTGATTCGTTGATTGATGTATCTTCGGGTGAATGACCCTGTTAGTGGGTCATGCTCAAGCTGTTCAGACAGTGATCTGATAAGATAAGATCTTTCTGATGCAACAACACCAAATAGGCAAACTGACGTGGTCAGCAAGGCCAAATGAAGTTGAAGATTGATCAATGCTTCCAAATTCGCGCTAGCATTGAAGCTTGACTGAGATAAGACAAAATCTAAAGTTGAAATGCATGCATTGATAACCATCAATGAGAGTGTCATTTTGAAACCAAAACGAATAATTGACCACACTATTAAAGGTAATGAGAAAAAGATCACGGGCGGCAATATTTCAGATGGCTGTGAACTAAAAACTTTCCACGATAATAAAAAAAGCCAACAGGTAACGAATACTGCGCACTCGATAAAACTTCTGTTTGAAAAGTAGCTACCTCTCTCAACAAAAAATGAGAGTAGCAATGGTGTAATCACAAGAACACCGACACCGTCTCCCACAAACCAGGTTATCAGTGAAATAAAGTAATTTTCTGATTCAATAAAGCCATTAAACCACAAGCCAGTGACACCAAATATGGCACTCACAAAAGAGCCTAGGACAACACAGAAAAGCAAGAATACAGAGAAGCCGGACAAGTTTGAAAGAACGTGCTCGGATTTACTTTGAAATCTGAAATACAAATAGACACTACCAACAATACCAATGGCATCACCAAGCCCATTTAACAGAGCAGATGACAGACATGTCATAAACCCCGTGATTGAGCTTAGGTCGATGTATTGAGAGATATTTCCGACTATTGCACCAAAAAAGATCGCTGGCCAGATTCTGTAGCCTAGAAGGAAAACCATGCTTACCATAAGACCAGATGGCAACCAGATTGGAGAGATATTGCCGGGATTAATGGAAAAGTGCTGACTGATTAGTGCTGCTGATATGTAAAGCAGGAAAACAAGCAGTAATTGTGAGTAATATGGAACTTCTCTAAATTTCAAACCAACAAGCTCACAGTACTAAAGGAAATATTCTTATAATACGCATGTGCTGAGTCATCCTGTAGTTATTTCAACTGAAGCTATTTGAAATTGTGAACTCTGTCAATTATTAAAGATCTAGATTTGCTAATGATGAGTAAATATATTGCGTTACGACATTTATGGACGGGGCTGATACGAAACATGCAAGATACAAAAAGTTA
>JBFJJO010000074.1:0-10594 GCA_041612215.1 Methylophaga sp. | reverse complement strand
CGTGGTAATGATGGGTAGTAGAGTTATTAATAGGATGTCATCCCTGTGAAAACTGGGATGATCCAGTGAAAGGGGTTTTAAAAACTCACTGCTGTGGCTTGCTGTTCGGCTTGTTGCATCAGTTTGATTTTCAGATCTACGAGTAATTGCTGCTGTTCTTCATCACTGAGGGCATTGTCATCATCGTTGGTGATAAAGAATACGTCTTCAACCTGATCGCCGAGTGTAGTCAGTTTGGCATTCATCAATTGCAGATTCTGTGACACCAATACTTGTGCGACGGCGGACACCAGCCCCGGCCGATCATGGGTGTAGAGTTCCATAACAGTATGATTCTGCTGGTTACTTTCGGCGAATTTAATGGTCGGTTCGGTTTTAAACAGTTTGCTGGTACGCGGCATGATTTGCGGTTTATAACCGGTGGTCAGTTCGCCGCGCGTCAGTTGTTTGTGCATGGCTTTGACAATGTCCTGATGCCGCTGGCTGGCACCGTTGACGATAAAGGTGTTCAGTGTATTGCCATCATCGGTGGTGTTGATTTTGGCATCGAGAATATTCAGCTGCAGTTGTTCCAGCGTTGAGGTCATTGCGGCAAACAGCCCGCGGCGGTCACGGCTGAAAATAAACAGCTCCAGCGTGGCGGGTTCATTATGCTGGCGGACGATGATCATTGGCTCTTTATCGGGGTCTTCAAGCCGATTACGAGTGTGCCAGACAATTTCATCAACGCTGTGGCGCAGGAAATAATCCAGTCCATAATCCTGCCAGAGGATCGAAATATCCTGAGGATTAAAGCCTTGCTCGGTCAATTCATCCAGCGCCTGTTGGTATTTTTTATAGCTTTTTTCCTGCGTGCTTTTGGCTTGTTTTTCGGTATTTTCCAGCCATTGGCGGGTACTGTGATACAGCTGTTTGAGCAAGGAATCACGCCAGCTGTTCCACAGATTTCGGTTGGTGGCGCGAATATCAGCAACGGTCAGCAAATACAGATAATTGAGCCGTTCGACGCTGCCGACCAGTTCGGCAAATTCACGTATCACATCGGGATCTTCAATATCTTTACGCTGGGCGGTGGCCGACATTGACAAGTGATGACGGACTAAAAATTTGATGATCTCAGTGTCAAAATGACTAATGCTGTGTTGGCTGCAGAACTGTTCGGCATCGGCCATGCCCAGCACGCTGTGATCGCCGCCACGGCCTTTGGCAATATCGTGGAAAATACCGGCGATATACAGCAGTTCCGGTTTGGCCAGCTGGTAAAACACCTCGGAGCAGAGCGGAAATTCGGCATTAAATTCAGCGAAGGAAAAACGGCGTAAATTGGCGACCAGAAATAAGGTGTGTTCATCGACGGTATAGGCATGAAATAAATCGTGTTGCATCTGGCCGACAATTTTGCCAAATCCCGGCAAATAAGCGCCCAGAACACCCAGTTGGTTCATGCGACGGAATTCATGGGTGACGCCTTTGGGCTGGCGAATGATTTCCATAAACAGGCTGCGGTTTTTGATATCGGCGCGAAAGCGTTTGTCGATAAGGTGTAAATGCGCATGAATCTGCCGGATGGTCGACGCGCGAATACCTTTCAGCTGCGGGTTTTGCTGCAGGATCAGAAACACTTCCAGCATCGCGTAAGGATAAAAGGCAAAAATACCGGCGTTGAGTGTTTCCAAATAACCGTTATGCGATTGAAAGCGCCGGTTGATGGGCTGAATATCTTTGGCGGCATCGGCCTGAATAATATTTTCTTCAAAGATCTGCAGCAGCAGCGCATTCATCTGACCAACCCTGCGGGCACAGCGGTAGTAGTCTTTCATAAAATGCTCAACGGCCATGCGCTCTTCGGTATCTTCATAGCCGAGCTTGCTGGCGACTTGCCGCTGGTGATCGATCATCAGTTTTTCTTGTTTGCGACCGGCAACATGATGCAAGGCAAACCGCACGTTCCACAAAAAGCGGCGGGATTTATCAAGTACATCAAATTCGCTCTGTGCCAAAAAGCCTTTTTTATTCAAACCAGCCAGATTACGCACGCCAAAATGCTGTTGCGCCACCCACGTGATGACCTGAATATCCCGCAGACCGCCCGGTGATTCTTTTAAATTTGGCTCAAGATTATTGGCGGTTTCGTTAAATTTACGGTGACGATCGATTTGTTCCTGGCGTTTGCGTTCAAAAAACAGCCGGGTATCCCAGGTTTTATTGGAAACGGTCAGTTGTTGCAGATCTTTAAATAAGGTTTCATGGCCGCAGAGAAAACGCGCCTCCAATAAATTGGTGGCGATGGTGATGTCATCTTCGGCCTGGGTCCTGCATTCCTGCAGGCTGCGGACACTGTGGCCAATTTCAAGGCCAATATCCCAGAGCTCGGTTAAAAAAGCGGTCAGTGATTCCGGTGGTTTTTCGGCCACCGATTCATCGAGCAGGATCAACAGATCCACATCTGAAAAAGGGTGTAACTCCCCGCGACCATAACCGCCGACTGCGATCAGGCTGACCGGCGTATTGGCAGGCAAATGTTTCTGCCAGAGAAATTGCAGGATCTCATCAACATAATGCGCTTGCTGATGCACCAGCCAGTCAATATCGACATGATCATTAAAAAACCGGTCTTTCAGATTCTGCTGAGCGGTCTTCAGCAAAGCGCGGCAGGCGACACTGTTGTCAGCCGTGCCGAGATCCCATATTGAAAGATCAGGCGAAGTCATCATAAAACCTTATTAGTTAGCGTTCTTCATCGCGCAGGGTCAGAATCTCATACCCGTCGTCGGTAACCAGAATCGTGTGTTCCCACTGAGCGGATAAGGAGCGATCTTTAGTGACCACGGTCCAGCCATCCGGTAATTGCCGCACATGGCGTTTGCCGGCATTAATCATCGGCTCGATAGTGAAGGTCATGCCTGATTGAAGTGCCATGCCGGTGCCCGGTGTGCCGTAATGCAAGACTTGTGGTTCTTCATGAAACACCTGACCAATGCCATGACCACAATATTCCCGAACCACTGAAAAATGTTCTTTTTCGGCGTGCTGTTGAATAACGTGACCAATATCACCGAGACGAATGCCCGGTTTGACCATTTCTATACCCAGCATCATCGATTCATGGGCGACTTTGACCAGCCGCTGCGCCAGAATCGAGGTTTTGCCGACATGAAACATTTTGCTGGTATCGCCGTGGAAGCCATCTTTAATCACGGTCACATCGATATTAATGATGTCACCATCTTTGAGTTTCTTATCACCCGGAATGCCATGGCAAATCACATGATTGACCGAGGTGCAGACCGACTTGGGAAAACCGTGATAGTTAAGCGGTGCCGGGATCGCGCCTTGAACGTTGGTAATATAATCGTGACAGATCTGATTCAGTTCATCGGTGGTGATGCCGGGCTGCACATGCTCGCCAATCATGGTCAATACTTCGCCTGCAAGTCTGCCGGCGACGCGCATTTTTTCGATTTCTTCAGCGTTTTTTATGGTCACTGCCATGGTGCAGGTTAATCCTGATTGAATGGGTTAAAACCAATGTAGTTTGCCGTATTACAATAGCCGATGCCAGTTTGATGAGGTAATGCAACACGATAAGTGTGTTTCACTTTGTTTTGTCGGGTAAGTGTGGAATAATATGCGCGCCTTGCGGCATGGGCTGCAGGGCTAAATCACACATGTGCCGGCACAGTTATCGGGGTGCTGCCTGAACACGTTCAGTGTAGTCGATAGCTGGGGTACATGGAGGATTAACCCCAATTATAAAGGTATTATCATGGCTAAAATTACAATGCGCCAGATGCTTGAAGCAGGCGTGCATTTCGGTCACCAGACCCGTTACTGGAATCCAAAAATGGCGCAGTTCATTTTTGGTAAACGCAACAACATTCACATCGTCAATCTGGAAAACAGCTTGCCGATGTTCAATGATGCGCTGAATTTTGTCAGCAAACTGGCTTCCAAGAAAGGCCGTATTTTGTTCGTTGGCACCAAACGCGCTGCCCAAGACGCGATTCGTGAAGATGCAGAACGCGCCAACATGCCGTACGTAAACCGTCGCTGGTTAGGCGGTATGCTGACTAACTACCAAACGGTACGCCAGTCAATTAAACGTCTCGACAGCATTCAGGAAATGATCGAAAGCGGCAAAACTGAAGGCTTGAAAAAGAAAGAAGTTTTGAACATGGCGCGCGAACAGGAGAAGTTGGAAAAAAGCATTGGCGGTATTCGTAAAATGGGTGGCTTGCCAGATGCATTATTTATCATCGACGTTGATCATGAGCGCATCGCGATCCAGGAAGCCAATAAATTAGGCATTCCCGTTATCGCTGTCGTTGATACCAACAGCAATCCAGATGGCGTGGATTACGTGATCCCGGGTAATGATGACTCCATGCGGGCTATCCGTTTGTATACTGCGAATATCGCAGATGCGATTCTGGAAGGTCGTGCATCCGTTACGACTGGCGACAGCAACGAAGAATTCGTTGAAGTTGCGGAAAATAATGCAGCTGCGGCAGCTGAGTAATCACTGACGCTTCATAAACAGGCTCGCCCTTAAAGGCGGGCCTGTGTTGTATGTGTGGCCTTGAGGCCGACCATAAACAAATAGATATTTAAGGGTTTTAAAATCATGGCAATTACTGCTGCACTGGTAAAAGAACTGCGTGAGCGTACTGGCTCAGGCATGATGGAATGCAAAAAAGCACTGGTTGAATCCAACGGTGATATTGAAGCGGCTATCGAAGCCATGCGTAAGTCTGGTTTGGCAAAAGCTGATAAAAAAGCTGATCGCGTTGCTGCTGAAGGCGTTATCGCAATTGAAACCACCAATGACGGCAAACAAGCGGTCATGCTGGAAATCAACTCAGAAACTGACTTCGTTGCCAAAGCGGATGACTTTATGAATTTTGTCAGCGCTGTTGCTAAAAAAGCGTTGGCCGAGCAGCCAGCTGATTTGGAAAGCTTACTGAAACTGACGCTGGATGGTGGTGACACTATCGATGGTACACGTCAGTCACTGATCGCTAAAATCGGTGAAAACATCCAGGTGCGCCGGTTTACGCTGATGCATGCTGAAAACGGCGTGATTGGTGCTTACCGTCACGGCGATCGTATTGGCACGATGGTTAAATTAGCCGGTGGTGATGAAGAATTGGCACGTGACCTGGCAATGCATGTTGCTGCCAGCCGTCCACAAGCGGTTTCTCCAGACGAACTGTCACAAGAACTGATTGAAAAAGAGCGTGATATTGTTGCCACGCAGGCCCGTGAAAGCGGTAAGTCGGAAGCGATTGTTGAAAAAATGATCGAAGGTCGGATGAGCAAGTTCGTCAATGAAGTAACATTATTGGGTCAACCATTCGTTAAAGACCCTGACACCACAGTAGAAAAACTGGTTAACAAAGCCGGCGCCACTATTGAAGGTTTTGCCTGTTTCGAAGTTGGTGAAGGTATCGAGAAAAAAGCCGATAACTTTGCTGAAGAAGTTATGGCGCAAGCAAGAGGCAATTGATAAATGACTGAAACGGGCGCTCAGCCGGTGTACAAACGGGTTCTGCTGAAGTTAAGCGGCGAAGCCCTGATGGGAGATGCCGAATACGGTATTCAGCCGGAAGTAATTGCTCGTTTTGCCAAGGAAATCAGTGCCCTGAACAAACAGGGCGTTGAACTTGGCATTGTCATTGGTGGTGGTAATATTTTCCGTGGTGCCGGTTTGGCAGCAAAAGGCATGGACAGGGTCAGTGCTGATCATATGGGCATGCTGGCTACTGTTCTGAACGCGCTGGCCTTACAAGATGCTTTAGAGCACAACGGGACGTTTTGCCGGGTCATGTCAGCGATTCGTATTCATGAAGTATGTGAAGATTATCTGCGTCGGCGTGCTATTCGCCATTTGGAAAAAGGCCGGGTGGTGATTTTTGCTGCCGGTACCGGTAATCCCTTTTTTACTACCGACTCTGCTGCCAGCTTACGGGCAGTGGAAATTGGTGCAGATTTGATGCTGAAAGGGACACAGGTCGACGGCGTTTATAATGATGATCCGAGTAAAAACCCGAATGCTGTAAAGTATTCAACACTAACTTATGATGAAGTTATCAATAATCGTCTGGCAGTAATGGACACCACGGCAGTCGTCATGTGCCAGGAACAAAAAATGCCGTTACGGGTATTCAATATGCATCAATATGGAAATCTGACTGACATCATTTATGGTAAAGATGTCGGTACGTTGGTGAAATAGGATTCGAAGATGATTGACGAAATTGAAAAAGATGCCGCTGAGCGGATGCAGAAAAGTGTTGCGGCACTGTCAACAGCGATGGCAAAAATCCGCGCCGGACGGGCCCATACCAGTTTGCTGGATCATGTGATGGTGCCGTATTACGGTTCAGATGTGCCGCTGAGTCAGGTTGCCAATGTCGGTATTGAAGATTCACGTACTATCAGCGTTACACCATGGGAAAAAAACATGGTGTCGGTTATTGAAAAAGCGATTATGACCTCTGATCTGGGCGTTAATCCAAACAGTGCTGGTATGACTATTCGTATTCCTATTCCGGCATTAACTGAAGAACGTCGTCGGGATTTGGTTAAGGTTGCCAAATCTGAAGCTGAAAATGCCCGTATTGCTGTGCGTAATATTCGCCGTGATGCCAATGGCACGGTTAAAGATCTGCTGAAAGACAAAGAAATTTCTGAAGACGAAGCACGGGTCGCAGAAGAAAACATTCAAGAACTGACTAACACCACCATCAAAAAAATTGACGACGTTCTGGCTGAAAAAGAAACTGATCTGATGGAAGTGTAGCCGCAAAGGTCGCGGACACTATGCAGGCGTCAGCCAGATCTATTCCCCGGCACATTGCCATCATTATGGATGGCAATGGTCGCTGGGCAAAACAACGTTTACAACCTCGCTTTATGGGCCATCGTGCCGGTGTCCGTGCGGTTGAAGGCATCGTCAAACATTGCGTCGCCTGCGGCGTTGAAGTGCTCAGTTTATTTGCTTTCAGCAGTGAAAACTGGCGCCGGCCGGGCAAAGAAGTTGATCTGTTGATGGAGTTGTTCAGCCATGCACTGGATAATCAGGTCAAACGGTTGCATCAAAACAATATTCGTTTAAAAGTTATTGGTAATATCGCTGGTTTTTCCGACAGCCTGCAACAAAAAATCCACGCCGCTGAAATCCTCACCCAAAATAACAACAGTCTGATTATCAATATCGCCGCCAACTACGGTGGTCGCTGGGATATTACCCAAGCGGTGCAAAAGTTGGCCCAACAAGTTGCTGAAGGACAGCGAACCGCTGGTTCACTTACTGAAGCAGATATTGCCGGACAACTGATTACCGCGGATTTGCCGGAACCGGATTTATTTATACGCACCGGCGGTGAGCAGCGGATCAGTAACTTTTTGATGTGGCAGCTGGCCTACACGGAGTTGTATTTCACCGATACGCTATGGCCGGAATTTAATGCCCAGGCCCTAGATCAGGCGATAGACTGGTTTGGCAAACGCGAACGTCGCTTTGGCCGAACTTCCGAGCAGTTACAGGGACGCGAAGATGCTTAAACAACGGTTGCTGACAGCGGCTATTTTGATCCCGCTGATTATTTTGGCAATCCTGCTGTTGCCCAGTGTTGGATTTTTAGTGTTACTGATCATTGTCGCCGGACTGGCTGGCTGGGAATGGCTGAGCATGATTGGGGTGAAAAGTAAGTTATTACGCTCTATTGGTATCGTTTTGCTGCTATTGCTGGCATTACTGAGTTTACCGACACTCAGCAGTCAAAGTATGTTGCTGTTTGTTTTGGGTTATTGGCTTATTGTTAGCCTGTTGGTGATGATTTTCGCCCACCGTCCGCTCCCTAGTTACATCAATCAAGCACTGCAAAATCAGTTTTTCAGTTTTATACTGGTGGCAGTGACGTTAACTGGCTTTATCTACAGCGCTTTATGGTTACATGGTCTTGCCAGTATTGGTCCGCAGACCGTGTTATATCTATTGGTCGTTGTTTGGTTAATGGATACTGGCGGTTACTTTTTTGGTAAACGCTTTGGCAAATCCAAACTTGCCAACGCTATCAGTCCCAATAAAACCTGGGCAGGTTTGGCAGGCGGTTTGTTACTGGTCAGCACGGCCTTTATTATCAGTATGGTGATTGGTTTGCCGTCAGAGCTGGGTATGCTGAACTGGCTAGCCCTGACCCTACTGGCAGCATTGGCATCGGTCATCGGTGATTTATTTGAAAGCCTGATTAAACGCAGTTATTACATTAAAGACAGCGGCCAGTTATTGCCCGGCCATGGTGGCATGCTGGATCGCATTGATAGTTTATTGGCGGCCAGCCCGGTATTTGCCGCCGGATTGTATCTGGCAGGCGTGCGTTAGTGAAAAAACAAGTCACCATTTTAGGTTCGACCGGTTCTATCGGTGTCAGCACCTTGGATGTGTTGTCTCGTCATCCGGACGATTATCAGGTGTATGCATTGGCAGCGAATCGCTCGGTAGAGCTGTTATTTAGCCAATGTTGCCAGTTTAATCCACAAGTTGCGGTCATGCTCGACAAAGACAGTGCCGCACAACTTTCTGAAAAATTAGCCGCACAACATATAAATATTGAAGTCCGCGCCGGTGAACAGGCGCTGACCGATATAGCGGCAGCGGATGATACCGATATTGTGGTTGCGGCCATTGTCGGCGCGGCCGGTTTAATGCCAACGTTGGCAGCTGCTAAAGCCGCGAAACGTATTTTGCTGGCCAATAAAGAAGCGTTGGTGATGAGCGGTGCGTTATTGATGCAGGCAGTGACAGAAAATGGCGCAGAATTATTACCGGTTGATAGTGAGCACAATGCGATCTGGCAATGTTTACCAGTGGGTAATACCCAGCAATATCAGTTTGCCGATAAAGGCATCCGGCGCATTGTTTTAACCGCATCAGGCGGCCCGTTTCGTGATTGGGATTTGGCTGATTTGGCCGATGTGACGCCAGTACAGGCGGTTGCTCATCCCAACTGGTCAATGGGCCAGAAAATTTCAGTCGATTCAGCCACCATGATGAATAAAGGGCTGGAAGTCATCGAGGCGCATTGGCTGTTTGGATTGCCAAGCAGTCAAATCGAGGTGCTGTTGCACCGACAAAGTATTGTCCATTCGATGGTTGATTATACCGATGGTTCAACGCTGGCACAGTTGGGCAATCCGGATATGCGTACACCGATCGCCAATTCGCTTGCCTGGCCAAAAAGAATTGATTCCGGTGTTGCGCCACTTGATTTAGTGAAAGCCGGCCGGCTGGATTTTGCTGAAGCTGATTTTGATCGGTTTCCCTGCCTGAAGCTTGCCTATCAGGCGTTAAATGCCGGTGGCACCAGCACTGCCATATTAAATGCAGCCAATGAAGTTGCGGTTGAAGCTTTTTTACAAACCCAAATTCGTTTCACTGAGATTGCCGAAATTATTGATCAGGTTCTGAACAAGGTTGCATCAGTACCTGTGAAGGATTTGGCAACAGTACTGGCTGCCGACAAGGCTGCACGCCATGCTGCAGCAAAGCTGATTAAGTGATGCAGTCATTATTTTATTTCATAATTGCTCTGAGCTTACTGGTGGTGATCCATGAGTATGGCCATTATTGGGTGGCTCGGCGCTGCGGTGTAAAAGTACTGAAATTTTCGGTCGGCTTTGGTAAAGCCTTATGGTCACGTACCGGTAAAAATGGTACCGAGTTTGTCATTGCCGCCTTGCCGCTGGGCGGTTATGTAAAGATGCTTGATAGCCGCGAAACAGAGATAACCGATGCTGAAAAGTTACAAAGCTTTGACCAGCAGTCTTTAGGCAAGCGTGTTGCAATTGTTTCGGCCGGACCCGCTGCCAATTTATTATTTGCGATCTTCGCGTACTGGCTCATTTTGGTGATCGGCGTGCCGGGCAGCAAACCGATTATTGATGAGGTCATTGCCGACTCGCCAGCGGCGCTGGCGGAATTACAATCCGGTGATGAACTGATTGCGATTAATGGAAAAAAAACACCTACCTGGAACAGTGTTTTTCAGCGTTGGCTGGACCATGCCCGAGATGGTGATAACGTTACAATTACCGTGTTAAGTGGTGGCGTTAGTGAAGATAAAACACTGCAATTGCCGGAAATAAGCCTTGATGCTGCCGGGCAATTATTTACAGAAGTTGGTATAACGCCATACCGGCCGCCAATGCCAGCCGTTTTGGGGCAGGTAATGGCGGATGGCGCTGCGGCAAAGGCGGGTTTACAGGCGGGTGATGAATTAATCAGTGCTGATGACCAAACGCTTGCGGATTGGCAATCCTGGGTGACTTTGATTAAGGCATCACCAAATAAAACCCTTCACATCAGTTTTTTGCGAAATGGTCAGCATCAGTATGCCGAGTTGACGCCTAAACCCGATGAACAGGGCCAAGGCCGCATTGGCGCCGGGGTGGCACTCAGCGAACAACGACTTCCCGCCGAATTACAGTCAGAACTGCGTTATGGGCCGTTAGCCGCTATCCCAGAAGCAGTTTTACAAACATGGTCTTTCAGTGCCAATACGGTGGCGAGTTTATGGGGCATGCTGCGTGG
>JBFJJO010000073.1:0-11175 GCA_041612215.1 Methylophaga sp. | reverse complement strand
TCAAAAATAGCTTTGGCAAAGCCAAACCAGGTGGTTTGACCGCTGGCTGTTAAATGATAAATGCCATTATGTTGTGTATTTGCCATGCGCAGCAAATGCGAGCTGGCATCGGCAATATGCCGGCTCCAGGTAGGCGCGCCAATCTGGTCGTCAACAACATTCAAACAATCTTTGCTTTGCGCCAGACGCATCATTGTATTCATAAAATTCTGACCACGCGCATCATAAACCCAACTGGTCCGAACGATCAGGTGTTGGCAACCACTGGCTAAAATCGCTTCTTCGCCAAGCCATTTCGACTGACCATATGCATTGACTGGTGAGGCAATATCGGTTTCCCGCCACGGTGATGACTTACTGCCGTCGAATACATAATCGGTTGAATAATGCAGCAAGCCACAACCGAATTTTTTGGCGGCACCAGCCATCACTTCCGGTGCCAGCGCATTAATTTGCATCGCCACGTCAACTTCCGCCTCCGCTTTATCAACCGCCGTATAAGCGGCCGCATTAACGATCCAGTCCGGTCGGTGTTGTTGAATGCTGTCAGCAATCGCAGTGGTATTGCTCAAGTCCAGTTGCTGACGATTCAGGGCGATCACTTCACCCAGGGGCGCGAGGCTGCGTTGCAATTCAAAGCCAACTTGCCCGTCTTTACCAAACAGCAAGATTTTCATTTAAGAATAAACCTCAGCGAGCTTAAAGGCCTGTCCTTTTTGATCTTTTTCAGACAATACCGGTAACCCTGCTAATGGCCAGTCAATGGCTAAGTCTGGATCATCCCAGGCAATAGTGCGCTCGGCTGCGGGCGAATAATAATCAGTGGTTTTATAGAGAAAATCAGCACTATCACTGAGCACCAAAAAACCATGGGCAAAGCCTGCCGGCACCCAGAATTGTTCCTGACCTTCTGCAGTCAACGTCGCCCCGGTCCAGTGGCCAAAAGTAGTTGAACTGCGTCGTAAATCGACGGCCACATCAAATACTGCTCCCGCGGTAACTCTGACCAGTTTACCCTGAGGATTGGTGATTTGATAATGCAAACCACGCAAAACACCCTTAGCAGAGCGTGAGTGGTTGTCCTGCAGAAACTCACTGTTCAGCCCCAATAAGTTGTTAAAGGTCTTCTTGTTATAACTTTCCAGAAAAAAACCCCGTTCATCACCGAATTTTTTGGGGGTCAGTAATTTGACGTCGGGAATTGTTGTCTCGGTAACCAGCATCAGTAGATAGTCTCGTTGAGAATATTCAACAAGTATTCACCGTAGCCACTTTTAAGTAGCGGCTGTGCCAGCGCGGTTAATTGCGAGGCAGAAATATAGCCTTGCCGGTAAGCAATTTCCTCGGGGCACATGACTTTCAAACCCTGTCGCTGTTCAAGGGTTTGAATAAACAAAGAGGCATCCAGCAGTGAGTCATGGGTACCGGTATCAAGCCAGGCCATACCACGGCCCATGACTTCAACATTCAGGGTGTTTCGCTCAAGGTAATACTGATTAACATCAGTGATTTCCAGCTCACCACGGGCAGATGGTATGAGCTGTTTGGCGATATCAACGACGGTATTGTCATAAAAATACAATCCGGTGACGGCATAGCGGGATTTAGGCTGCGCCGGTTTTTCTTCAATACTGAGCGCTTTTCCCTCACCGTCAAAAGCCACCACCCCGTAACGCTCTGGATCACGCACCGGGTAGGCGAAGACGCTGGCACCAGTCTCACGGTTATTGGCTTGTTGCATCATGACAACTAAATCATGGCCATAAAACACGTTATCGCCTAATATCAGCGCGCAATCATCATCACCGATAAAATCAGCGGCCAACGTAAACGCTTCGGCTATGCCTTTAGGCGCATTTTGAACGATATATTGCAGCCGCAGCCCCCAGGCGCTGCCATCACCCAGCAATTGCGCCAAACGTGGTGTATCTTGCGGTGTTGAGATAATACAAATCTCACGGATCCCTGCCAGCATCAACGTTGCCAGTGGGTAATAAATCATCGGTTTGTCATACACCGGCAACAATTGTTTACAGATTGACTGGGTCACTGGATATAAACGGGTACCACTTCCACCCGCAAGAATAATCCCTTTACGATTGCTCATAATGTCTTCCCCAAACCCAGACGCTCCCGTTGATAACTGCCATCTAACACGCTGTCACACCATTCATGATTATTTAGGTACCATTGCACGGTTTTTCGTAGCCCCGAATCAAAAGTCTCCGCTGGCTGCCAGCCGAGTTCACGTTTGATTTTGCTGGCATCAATCGCATAACGGGCATCATGACCGGGACGATCGGTGACAAAACGAATTAAATCGGCATGCGGTACATACGGAGCGTTAGGGATTAACTCATCCAAAATCCCGCAGATACGCTGTACGACATCCAAATTGGTATGTTCATTAAAGCCACCAACATTGTATGTTTCGCCCGGTGCGCCCTGCTCTAAAACTTTTATCAGCGCTGTTGCGTGATCATCGACATACAACCAGTCACGAATATTGTCACCTTTGCCATAAATGGGTAGTGATTTGCCAGCCAGCGCATTATTGATGACCAGCGGGATCAATTTCTCTGGAAATTGATACGGACCATAATTATTTGAGCAATTTGTCATCAATACCGGTAGACCATAGGTATGGTGCCAAGCACGCACTAGATGGTCGCTGCCTGCTTTGGTCGCTGAATACGGGGAGTTGGGTTGATATGCCGTGGTTTCGGTAAACAGGCCTGTGTCACCTAACGAGCCATAAACTTCATCGGTGGAAATATGATGAAAACGGAATGCCGTCTTCTTGGCGGGATCCAATTGCTGCCAATATTGCCGGCAAGCTTCGAGCAATGTGTAGGTTCCCACCAAATTGGTCTGCACAAAATCAGCGGGTCCATCAATCGACCGATCGACATGCGATTCAGCCGCCAAATGCATCACGGCATCGGGCTGAAATTCGGCAAACAACTGATGCAGGCTAGGCGCATCACAAATATCCGTCTGGCTGAAATGGTAGCGTGGATTATCAGCAACGGCAGCCAGCGATTGTAAATTACCGGCATAGGTCAGCTTATCAACGTTGACAATCCTGTAGTCTGATTCCGCAATCAAATACCGAATGAGCGCTGAGCCGATAAAGCCGGCACCACCAGTGATAAGGAGGGTTTTAGCTTCCACAATTGTTTTTCACCTGTTAATTACTCCATTCAAATAACGATTTAACCATATGATATTTATCAATAACCTATCTTATTGAATTGTTTTTTTATGCAGCACGCACCACAAAAAAACAATAATCCCGATGACATAACACCGCCATAAGCGCTTAGGTTGAATAGACAACCGGTAATGCCACGCCACGCTGATTTTACGCAGCCAAACTAGTACGCGTCGTTTTAGCCCTGATGTCACCATCATTAACAAGTCAGGGTGTTGTTATTGGAGGCTTAATTGTTAGGAAAACCGTTTCTGTTTGGGGGGACAGTATAATTTACGATTGTTATTTCTGGCTATTTTCAATGCAGGACGAGATATTTATAAAACCCTTTCAAACCATCCGAGACCTTGAAATCAGCTTTTATCAATTTGGCTTCTAGGAATATGGGGTAAGCAAATTGATCAACGTCTCCTATTTATTGAACCATTTCCAATAACAGATAACCCGTCCTGCCCTAAACATTCACGGACCGCGTCATTGACTGATGCTGACCTTACCATTTGCCTGTTTTGCCCGGAAGATTAACGATCTCATTGGCTATTTGTATAGATGGCGCTGGAAATCGCTTTACCTTTTAGAAATATCGTGGCCAGGCAAGCCTGTTTGCGTCCATCATTAACACTGCGAAGCATTGCGCTTGATACGCTACGTATTAATTACAAATCAGTATTTAGCCATAAAAGTAGTGCATTTGTTTGTGCGACACAACACATTGACCGTATCAAACATGAAAAAACAAGCTTTAAAGGTACTTATCCCCATCATCGTTTTTATAGTAAATATATTTACAAATCAATGCTATAAATTGGTTTGTCAAAGCGATAAATAAGATTACGGATATGTGCGCATTTGGCCCACTACCACTCCTTGTACCCGCACCCTTGCTGCAGCGAGGGTCAGCGGTTCGAACGCCGGATTGGCTGGCATCAGTGTCATGGTGCCATCGGTATTCAGTAACATCGTTTTCAGGGTCGCATCATAACCATCGACCAGCGCGACAATCACATCGCCATCTTTTGCCTGCTTGTTAGCATCAACCACAACATAATCACCGGGCAAAATACCTTTCTCAATCATCGATTCACCGGAAATTTTCAAGACATAACGACCGTTGCCGGCAAACATGGCACCGACATCAATTTCCGACTCATCGGGTACTGCTTCAATCAACCGACCAGCAGCAATCTTGCCCATCATCGGGAGTACACCGCTACGATCAGATTCAGCCATCTGCTTTAACCGTAAGCCACGACTACGATTATCTAATCGCTCTAATTCACCAGCTTTTAACAATTGTTCAACATAATGATGTGTACTGCCAACGGACTTGATGCCCAGGCCCATGGCAATTTCTTCGATGGTCGGCGCATAATCGTTTTGCCGCATAAATTCTTCGATAAATTTCAATGTATCTTTGCCGCGCTGGGTTAGCATCTTTAGTACCTCATTTATAACCAATGTCTGCCATTCAGAACAAATTCAGATGGTATAGAAAATCTATAGAATATTCACCCAGCAAGCAAGTTTTATTTTCATTGGTTAATAAGTTAATGATTATTAAACAAAAAAGCCGGCGATTAAGCCGGCTTTTTTGTTGTATTGAATTTAATAATCAGAAATATGATTACATTTCTTTTTCAGCACCAATTTCATATAACTCTAAATTCACTTCTTCGATTTCGCCAGTGACGGCGTTAACGTCTACTTTATACTCACGACCATGAACGTTAACGATGTCATATTCATAGGTCACATTACCTTCCATACCGACTTCATATTCCATCGATACAACGTCACCCGGGACAAAATCCAGCGCGGTTTTACGGGCATCTGCTTCTGAAATTTTGGCGTATTTTGCAAACACCGGATCATTTGCTTCAACTTCACGCTCAACTTCCGTAACAAAACCTTCCTCAGCGTTGCATTCGACATTGTAGGTGTTGCCATCGGCAGTCGCTTCAATATCAAATTCATAAGTAGGATCGTCGCCTTCCATTTTCATTTCTAGCTTACGCGTATTACCTGGGATGGTGTCCAGCGCGGCATCCAGACAAGCTTCCATAGGGACTAAGTCCCAACCCCGGATATCATCCAGATCATAGTTATCATCGGCAAAGGCTGTCGCCGAAAATGATATTAATGCTGCCAGTGGCAATAATTTAAATGTTTTAAACATAATTTATGCTCCAAAGTGTGACGGTTTAAAGATCCATTCTCTACCCGCAAGAGCAATGTAAGAAAGATTTATATTATTGAAATGTTACGGGCGAATAAAATTACAACGTAACTAAAGTGATTATAATGTGAAAGCCCGCGAATTAGCAGTTTCGCGGGCTTTCGGGGTTTAAGCAACTTCCACATTAATCCGTTTGGGTTGGGTTTGCGGGATCTTGGGGATAACCAATTCCAGCACACCGTCACGGGTTGTCGCTTTAATATTATCAGTATCAGCGGTTTCCGGCAGGGTAAAACGCCGCATAAAAGTACCGGTAAAGCGTTCAATACGTTTAAAGTTATCCTTTTCTGCTTCGGTCTTCTCATGCCGCTGGCCTTTAATCGTCAATACGCCACTTTCTGCGGTGACTTCAATATCTTCCGATTTTACGCCTGGCAAATCAGCATGAATTTGGTATGCTTCTGTCGTCTCGGCGATATCTACTGCGGGTGTCCATTCCTCACTGCCAAAATTAGATTCCACCGATGGCGCATTAAAAACCGATGCCATTTCCCGTTGTAACTGATCAATCAGACTCATCGGTCTGTATCGTTGAATAGCCATAAACACCTCCACAACATATTGATATCATGAAGACGAAACTGTCTTCTAATTTCACATATAGGGATGCTGAACCAACCTTTCAAGACTGACAAATAAAAAATTTATTTTTATTTTAATCAACACCTTAACTTATAGTGTCAATGTTAATACTATGGTTTAATAATACCTAAGACCACGGCAATATTAGCCAAATCAGCGGTGGTATTTACATTCAGTTTATTTTTAATAGTGGTGTTGTAATTGGCTACTGTTTTATAACCAAGGTGTAATTCAGCAGCCACTTCATGTGCCGTCATACCACGGGCTGTTCGGCAAAACACATCAAATTCACGAGGTGATAAAGCGTCTATCACCTGTCCATAATGCAGGGTATCGGCAGGCTGTTTGAAATCATCGAGACTGGGCAGAATTTCCGGATCAATATAACGACGCCCCTGAACCACCGTTGTCACGGCCTCGGCCAACACTTCAGCCGCACTATTTTTAGTGACATAACCTTTAGCACCGGCCTGTATTGCGCGTTCGACATACACCGACTCATCATGAATGCTGTAAACCAGCACTACCGCATGCGGATCCTGGCGTTTTAAGCGGCGAATGGTTTCCAATCCACCAATGCCTGGCATCGATAAATCCATAACAACCACATCCGGACGGCTGCGCTCATACTCATGGCAAACCAGCTCACCACGATCGACATCGACAATGTTGCCAATAAATGGCTGCGACGACAACAACATTCGAAACCCGGCCCTGACCACGGCGTGATCATCTACTAAAAGCACATCAATCTTGTTCTGAGTCATCAACTTTGTTCTCTGAAATTGGCATCCAAGCCTGGACACTTACGCCCTGATCAGGCGCGGATTCAAATCGAAACCGCCCTCCCATATTTTCAACACGTTCACGCATCGCCAACACGCCGAAGCCACCTCCATCGGCCTCGCCACCTTGCCCGTTATCTTTTATGCGAATAACGACGCGCGGCGAACTGACTTCACCCTCTTGCATCACCTTGATCCACGCCCGTGTTGCATTGGCATGACGCACGACATTGGTTAAAGACTCCTGCACAATCCGGTATACATGTATCGCCAGTTCATGTGATACATCATCAAGACGATCATCGTATTGCAATTCGACTTTGAGTTCCGGGTATCGACGGCGCCACTCATTGACCAAATCAGATAAGGTAGCGCCAAGCCCCAGATCCGCCAGACTCAGCGGATGTAGCGTGCGCATCATCGAGCGCACCACGCCAGACAAATGACTGCAGATATCAATAATCGAATCCGAGATTTGCTTGTGATCGGCATTATCATTACGGTTGGCAACCGCCATTGCTTTAATCGCGGTCAGTGACTGACCCATTTCATCATGCAGTTCTCTGGACAGAGTGCGGCGTTCTGTTTCCTGAATCTGCATGGTATGACGCGCCAGGGCCTGATTATTATCACGGGCCAGTTTCAGTGCCTCGGTCAGGTTATTGACCTCACTGGCGATGACATCAAATTCACTAATCGAAAAACTCGGTAGCTTTTTGCCATATTGACCTGACTCTACCCGGCGTAGACCAACAACAATCGAGTGTACCGTCCGCAGCATGGAGTTAAACACCACATTAACAGCCAGAAAAATCACTGCCATCATCGCGACCACCGACCAGAAATAGGCCTGTGACTCACCCCAAGCTTCGGCAATTTCATCAATCGGATCGGCACGCACTAAAACTTCTTTGGTAAGGCCATCATCAAGATTTATTTCATAATTGGCCTGCGGATAATCAGTACTAACGGCACTGACAAACCAACCAGGTGGCGAGTCTTCATTTTCGAAAGCTTTTTCCGGTGTAAACCACTCAACAGAGTCACCTTCATCATTCACTATCGCAATGTGAATATGCCGGGTTTTTTGGATTGCACTAATTTGTTGCAACCAATGAAATTCAGACATTGGTGTCCGCGATAAGTGGCTAAACCCTAAATCAATCATTTGCAAAGCCAGGTTAAATGAAGAATTCACCTCCCGCTCCACCGCTTGCCGTGCTTGCCAAATAGTTAATACGGCCCCGGCACATAGGATCAGCACCACGGTAATAAAAATTCTTAAGTTAATCAGGCCTCGCAAACTCATAATTTTTCCCGGCATTCCTCTTGGTAGCCGCCATAATAGCAACTCCAGTTTGTCGGCAGATATTTGCTATGCGGGCAAATCTATATTCTTTGGTTATTTAGCTAAATTACACTGACTCATTGATGTTTGACTGAGGCCAGTCAAGTACATAACGATATTGTTTGCCGTAATGGATGATCACCTCTTTTTGCTGACGTTTTAAGATCCGTACCTCGACACGAATTTCGCCAAAGCCATCGTGCTTTAAAACATCATCCAGCAATGTCAGCAACATTTCCTGCAGAGCTCTTGGATCACGCGACTTTGATAAGGCCAACATCTTGAAATACTCAATTGCGATATTGGGTTGATAATAAAAGAACAATCTCGTTTAAAACTATAGGAATAATTCCTAAACTTTTTTTGAGCTTGAGCTTGAGCTTGAGCTTGAGCCGCGCTTAACTATAAAAAAGGAATTCTTCCTATAGCCGTGCTTTATAGCTGTTTCTATTATATTGATAAGTTCTGTACACAGACTTGAAGTTATCCAGAGACCAGTTATGGCCTTATTTTTAGGCTGCGAATGCTCCCCCATTCGCAGCTTTTTTTTGCCATAAAAAACCCGCTTGAAGCGGGTCTTTTATTTATTTCGGTGCTATTTAGAACATGCCAAGCTGCAACTGGGCAGCTTCGGACATCATGTCACGCGTCCAGGGTGGATCCCAGACCAGATCAACATGCACTTTATTGACACCGGCAATCGTGCCGATCTTGCTTTCAATATCGCCGGGAAATGACTGTGCCACCGGGCAACCCGGGGCTGTCAGCGTCATTTTAATGATCACATTGCCAGAGTCACTGACATCAATATTGTAAATCAGCCCCAGCTCGTAAATATTGACCGGAATTTCAGGATCGTAGATGGTTTTCAACATCTCGATCACGTCTTCTTTCAGGTCTTCGGCGGTAAATGGTTGTACAGCGTTTTCGTTCATAAGCCTACTCTGTGCTGATCGAAATATCGTGATCACTGTCCATAGCCGCATGTGCGGTATGCCAGGACAGCGTGGCGCATTTTACCCGCGCCGGAAAATCTTTGACACCACTAAGGACTTCCAGTTTGCCCAACAAGTCCCGCTCACTTGGTTCACCGGTCAAGACTTTGTGGACTTGATCATAAATGGCATCAGCTTCAGCAACGGTTTTACCTTTTAAAGCTTCGGTCATCAGTGAGGCCGACGCTTTGGAAATCGCACAACCGCTGCCGGTAAAACTGACATCGACGATTTTGTTATCTTCTAGTTTTAAATACACCACCAGTTTGTCACCACAAAGCGGATTGTTGCCGTGGGCAAAATGGTTGGCATCATTAATCTCACGAAAATTACGCGGATTTTTATTGTGATCCATGATCACTTGTTGATAGAGGTCGCGTAAATCGCTCATCAGGCAAATAACTCCTGTGTTTTGATAATGGCTTTAATCAGTGCACCAACATCTTCATCGTTGTTATAAAATGCAAATGAAGCACGGGCGGTAGCAGGAATATCGTAAAACGCCATGACCGGCTGTGCGCAATGGTGGCCGGTACGAATCGCTACACCGCGTTGATCAAAGATAGTGCCGACATCGTGCGGATGCACACCATCAATCATAAAAGAAATCACCGACGCCTTATCTTTGGCTGTACCAATGATTTCGACACCAGACAATGCATTAATTTTGGCCGTTGCCAGTTCCAGCAAGTGATGCTCCTGGGCAGCAATGTTATCGATACCAATCGCCCACATATAATCAATGGCTGCACCCATACCGATAGCACCGGCAATATGCGGCGTACCGGCCTCAAATTTATACGGCAATTCGTTATAAATGGTTTTGTCAAAACTCACTGACAAAATCATATCGCCCCCCCCCTGATAAGGTGGCATGGCATTCAATAATTCTTCACGTCCGTAAAGCGCGCCGATACCGGTCGGTGCGAACATTTTATGCCCGGAAAACACATAAAAATCGCAATCCAGATCCTGCACATCCACCTGCATGTGCGGCACAGCCTGTGCACCATCAATCAATACCGCAATACCTTTGGCGCGGGCTTTGGCGGTCATCATTTTGACCGGATTGACGGTACCCAGTGCATTGGACACCTGCCCCACGGCAAGCAATTTAGTTTTGCTGGTCAGCATGGCGTCAAAGTCAGTCAAATCCAATTCACCAGAATGGGTCATCGGAATCACTTTCAACGTAGCACCAGTCTGCTCACATAAAATCTGCCACGGAACAATATTGGCATGATGTTCGAGATGCGAAATTAAAATTTCATCACCGGCTTGCAATATCGGCCGCAGATAACTTTGTGCGACTAAATTGACGGCTTCTGTCGCGCCACGGGTAAAGATGATCTCTTTATCCAATTTGGCATTAACAAATTGCCGTACTTTGCTGCGCGCCAGTTCATGTGCATCAGTAGCCCGCTGACTGAGTTTGTGCACACCACGGTGAATGTTGGCATTGTCGTGATGATAATATTCACTAATTTTATCAATGACTTGTAGCGGCTTTTGACTGCTGGCCGCATTATCCAGATACACCAAAGGATAGCCATTCACTTCCTGATGCAGGATAGGAAAGTCAGTGCGAATCGATTGTAAATTTAATGCAGACATAAACCTCAGCTTCTTGGTAAACGCTGTTCAATAACCCGGGTAATGGCATCACGAATCGCTGAATCTTCAACCCGCTGAATGACATCCGCTGCGAAAGCATAGGTCAGCAAACTGCGTGCACTGGTCTCACTCAGACCACGGGCGCGCAGGAAAAATAATGCAGACTCATCAATCTGACCGACCGCACTGCCATGACCACATTTGACGTCATCAGCGTAGATTTCCATTTCCGGTTTGCTGTCAATTTCACAGCCACGGGAAAGCAGTAGGTTTTTATTAGCCTGATTGGCGTCAGTTTTCTGTGCGTCTTTGTAGACCGTCACTTTGCCGTTAAATACAGCGTGGCTCTGGCCATCCAGTACACCTTTATACAATTCATCGCTGGTCGTATTCGGCACGGT
>JBFJJO010000072.1:0-11177 GCA_041612215.1 Methylophaga sp. | reverse complement strand
ATACGGGTATGGCCAATGATGTGAGTACCTTTCATATCTTCAAGCTTGAACATTTCGACGATACGCTCTGGGAGGCCTACCTCTTTCAGGATCTCGATCGATTTGCCAGAACTCATTATCAACACATCGTCGTGGTTATGTTCCAGATAATCTTCGACTTGTTCGGCATCAGCCGCGACTTTGAAAACAGCAACTTTGTTGTTCTGGAACCAATCCACTTTGGTGACCAGTGCTGTTTCAATATTTTTTGCCAATGCTGCCCAGTCATGGTTTTCGTCTTCATGACGCAGCACAAGTTTGATACCACTGTCGACTTCATCACCGTAAACGGCAAAGCCAGCACTGTCTGGTCCACGCTCAGTCATTGCAATCAACATCGGCGTAAACAATTTGCCAAGCTGACTTTCATACTTATCATTCTTTAAATAAAGGCCGACAATTCCACACATAAATTTCTCCTAATAGATGCTTATGGGATGCTTAATAAAATTCAACATAGCGGTTGATTTCCCAGTCGGATACATGCCGCATGTACTCCACCCATTCCATATGTTTTAATTCCAGAAACTCTCTAGCGAGTCCTTCACCCAACGCGCCTTTGATGACATCGTCTTTTTCAAGTGCCAGCAATGCCTCATGCAGGTTCTGTGGCAATATGCCAATTCCTTTTTCTCTCAGTTCAATGGGCGACAGGTCGTAAAGATTTGAGTCATGGCCTTTACCTGGATCCAATTGGCGTTCCACACCATCGAGACCCGCAGCAATGGCGGCAGCGGCTGTAAGATACGGGTTACAGGTACCATCTGGCAGTCGTAATTCAATACGTCCGTATGGAATACGTACCATGGTTGAACGATTGTTATTGCCGTAAGAAATATACGCGGGTGCCCAGGTAGCCCCAGACAAAGAGCGCCCGACTACCAGACGTTTGTATGAGTTCACGGTTGGTGCAGCAATCGCAGTCAATGCAGCCGCATGCTCAAGGATGCCCGCCATAAAGTGATAGGCCAGCTTCGAGAGCCCCATACCGGATGGGTCACTGTCATCCTGAAACAATGTTTTTTTGCCATCGCCGATCGACATGTGCATATGCATACCGTTACCGGGGCGGTTGCTAAAAGGTTTCGACATAAATGAGCAAATCATGCCCATTTCATTAGCGATTTCGCTGGCGCCCATTTTGAACAAAATGTAATCGTCAGCACTCTTTAGACAGTCCGCATAGGTGTAGTTAATCTCGAATTGACCGTTAGCATCCTCGTGATCGATTTGGTATATATCGAGCCCCACTTGGATCAATGCTTCACTCATTTTTTCCAGATATGCACCCTGGCGTTTGATACCTTTGTAGTCATAACAAGGCTTCTGTAACGTGTCAGTCACATCGCAGGGAGCCAATTGACCAGTGACGGGATCTTTATGCAGCAGCGAAAACTCCGGTTCCAAACCGGTGTAAAGGATCCAGCCTTTTTCTTCTAGGCGTTTGATCTGCTTTTTCAGCACCACACGGCTGTCATAAGCATATGGTTTACCGTTAACATGGCCATCACAGATAATGCGAGCATAGCCGGGCTGCCAAGGCAATAAAGTCAATGTGCTCAAATCACCAACAGCCATATAGTCCGGGCCATTTGGTGCTATCCCCATACCCCAGATGGCACCGCCGGCAAAACCTGCACCATTTGTGAGAATATCGTCCAGATGTGAAGCTGGAACCGATTTAACCTTGGCAACACCGTGAATGTCGACAAACTGTGCCAGCACATATTTAACATCGTTATCTTTTAGAAATTTCTTGGCTTTTTCAATTTGAGCAGACTCTAAAAGTGTGTCGTTATGTTCATATTTCATAAGCTCTTTCCTTCTGTTTACAAAAACAGTGTTGGTGATTAATTAAGCGTGTAATAAAAATTGAAACCTACCGGTCCACCGCCATGTTCTTCCATAATGCCCAGCAGGGTTTTCCATAAATACGGTCCAAAAGTTCCGTCACACCAGATGCGATAAACAGGCTGACCTTTAAGTGTCTGCTTAATAATCGTTGCTGAAACACCTGCGATAACCGTCATGACCAGTCGATTATCTCCCAGCATGCCGTTATCCAAATCAATGGCGCATACTTCAGAAAACAATGCTGCTGTCCGTTCACCGCTAACAATAAAAGCAGCATCACTGCGGATGACTTTATGAATGCCGCCCCCATCCAAAGCTTTGTTACTGAACATTCGGGCCAGATCATTTTCTAAACTGTCCTCAAGGAGGAACTCCGTATTACCCAATCGCATCAATAAACTACCGCTATCCTGCAAAACCCAACTGTTTGCTGTCGCAGGCAACTTCATTCCTGATGTCTGTAACCATTCCGCAGCTTTGGGTCCTTTCAGACCAAAACGATCGAGACAACTAACATCACATATACCTAAAATTCGACTGTTTTGTGCCTCTACATCGACTCCACCAAAACTCAAAGCAGCCTGCATGCCGTTGATCTGACCCAAAACGGGTTTTCTGACTTTCTGAGCAAAAGCAACCGGACTTGTTAATACAGCGTCTTGCATGCTCACTCTCCTCTATTCTCTAAAAGATGAAAAAAAGGGGCCTTGCATGCAGTTGCTGTAATCATTGCCCCTGAATCGGTACGAATCTGAAATCTAGCGCCGGCACTGCTTTGCTCAGGCGGCACAAAGGCAAAACCGATATATCGATCAAGATGACGACTATAGGAAATGCTCGTAACTCGACCGGTAATATTGTTGGCACTATCAATCACCAAGTTGCATTCTTTCGGCAACTCACTGTTAAAGCCTTTATCCAGCACAAATGTGGTCAGCTTTTTATTGAGTTGTTTCTTGGCGATTATCTTGAGACTACGCTGGCCAATAAAGAACGGCTTATCCATCGCTACTAGTGATTCAGAATGGGCTTCAAAGGGATTGGTTAAACCATCTGTATCGTGGCTTATTAGATGATGGCCCATTTCTAGGCGCAACAAACGCTGTGCATCAGTGCCAAAAGGGCGAATACCTAATGATTGCCCTTTTTCCATAAGTGCTTTCCAGACATGCAAGCCAGTCTGATAGGGCACATGAATTTCAAAAGCCAGATCAGCAACAAAACTGACACGCATCACTCGGGCATCGATCCCAGCAACCTTGCCTGTGCGGAAAGCGCCATCCGGCATGGCTGGTGCAGATACATCAATATCCGTTAATGCTGCGACTAAGGTTCGTGAACTGGGACCTGCCACCGTCATCGCTGCCATGGCACCAGTAAGGTTGACTAAAGTCACCTGCATTTTCCAAAGCTGAACATTGCGTTGCATTTCACGGTAAACAGTTGCGGCATTAGAAGAGTTGGTGGAGACATAAAACTGGTCCTGCGCCATTCTCACTGCGACACCATCATCGACCATGACACCCGCCTCATCAAGCAGCATGGCAATACGGCTGCCACCTACCTTTTGATCGGCAAATTTGCCAGTATAGAAACGCTCTAGAAAAATTCCCGCATCAGGACCAAATACTTCAATTTTGCCCAGTGTGCTGCCATCAATCATGCCAACTTTTTCACGCACCGCCCCAGATTCCTGTTGTACCGCTTCACTCGCGGTCAACCTTGAACCTACTGGTACATAATAAGCAGGACGCATCCAGATGCCGGCTTCCATCATTTCGCCACCATTTTCAACATGCCATTGGTGCATGGCGGTATAACGATGTGGATGAAAGCCACGTCCGCCCAAGTGACCAATAGGCGTAGGGTGGAAGAATGGCCGTGCGGTGGTGGAACCAACTTTTTCTACTGGCAGCTGACGAATACGAGCCAAAATACGGATGGCATTCATATTGGAATGTTTACCCTGACTCGGGCCCATGCCAACGGTGGTAAAACGTTTCATCAACTCAATATTGTCAAAACCTTCTTTGGCCGCATTGATGAAGTCTTTCACCTGTATATCTTCGTCGAAATCAACAAAGTTTTTGCCTTTAGGATGATTGACGATTGGATACGGATGGCTATGTCTCGCAATGGCAGGTTGGACCACAGCTTCTACTTCAACCGCTTTACCCAAATAGTTAATCGCTTCAGCCGCTGCCCGCCGGCCATCCTGCAATCGGGATTTCAGATTAAATATGCCGTTAACTTTACCAGCAGCAAATACCCCTTCAGGCAATATTTCCGGGACGAATTGCTCAATATCGTAGCTGTAGACCATTTTGGTCCCAGCCTGATAGAGCAGGGCAGCGGCTGGTGCCCAGCCGGCACTCATAGCAATACCATCACACTTTAAACGTACGCTGAGACCGGTATCTGCTTCAGCAGTAGTCTCATCATAAGGACAAACGACAACCTCTCTGATGCTCAGTTTATCTTTTGCCGGTACGGCTTCATAAATACAGCTGCCTTTGTGTACTGGAATACCCTTGTCTTTTACTTTCTGGGACAATTCCTGAGGGGCACCATCACGACGCATATCTATAACCGCAACGACCTCGACACCAACAGATACCAGATCCAGTGCTGTTCTGTAGCCATGGTCATTGGCAGTAACGATGATCCCTTTTTCAAAAGGCTTAACAGCGTAACGGTGCACTAACCGCTGGGCTGCTGAACCAAGCATGACACCCGGCAGGTCGTTGTAACGAAATACAGGCGGTTGCTCAAATACACCCGTGGCAACGATCACGGTTTTTGCCCTGACCTTAGTAATGCCACCTTTGCCAACTATCGGAACAAGATGGTCACTATAATAACCGCCCGCATAAGCATCGGTGATAAGCCGGATGTTGCTGTCAGCTTCCACTGCGCTTATCAATGAATTCAGTGTGTCAGTAGCACTCTGATCACCGGCATAGTCATAACTAAGGCTGCCGCCGGCATGACGGTTTTCATCAACCAGAATAACTTTTAATCCTTCAGCTGCAGCAGCCAAAGCTGCTGAAAGACCAGAGGCACCAGCACCAACGACCAAAACATCACAAAATGCATGTAGCTTCGGCTTTGTGATACGCGGATAGTTAAAGTTAACCATGCCGAGACCGGCAGCCTTACGAATTTTATTTTCCCAAAACGGGAACATTTTTTTCGGTTTGTAAAAGGTTTTGTAATAAAAACCAACCGGCAAAAACGGTGATAAATGGTCAATAAATTTGTTCTTATCTTTGTAAACACCGCCTTTGGTGTTAACCGCCTGCAGTTTTGAGTTATCTGCTACCGGCCAGACATCGGCACGGATATTGGTATCCTCACCATCAGTCATCAAGGCATTCACGTCATGATTGGCAAAACTTAATATGCCCCGTGCCCGATGGTACTTAAAACTACGGCCAAGCACTTTTATGCCATTTGCCCACAGCGCACTACTTATAGTGTCGCCTTCGTAGCCCTGCACCATCTGACCTTCGTATTCAAAAGTCAGCGGTTTATCGCGATTGATCCATTCGCCTCGTTTTTTAGCAATCCGATGGGTCATTTTGCAGCCTCCTGACCAGCAATATAGGTTCGGATGACCTTGTCAGCCATAGTGTCGCGCTCAGCAAGGAACCAGGTACCGCTCGGGCCGTGATACCACCATTCTTTCTTCACGCCGGGCGCACCGTTGCGGTAATGCACATAAGCCGCCCATTCTTTGTCGCTGCAAGTATCGGGATCCGGCATATCGCGATATTCACCCCCATAGGTGAATTCGCTAAGAGGACGGGTACCATTGATTGGACATTCAAGTAATTTCATCGTCTTAATCTCATTAATGGCCGACCGAGGCTGCACCTTTTTCACCGGTCAGCTCATAGTCTTCAAAACGGGATAAACGAAATGGCAGGATCATCTCCGGAGCCGTATCGCGAGCAATGGTTTCTGCCATCGTCTTACCGCTGATAGGAGTCGCCTTGAAACCCCAGGTGCCCCAACCAGCATCCAGATAAAACCCTTCAACCGGGGTTTTACCCATCACCGGTGCGAAATCAGGAGTCAGATCAGCCATGCCGGCCCACTGCCGAACCACTTTGACATTAGACAAAAACGGAAACATATCAGTAATGTGTGAGGTGAGCCCCTCAACAAAGTCTAATGAACTGCGCGTCGAGTGCACTTCATAGGGATCAAGCGATGAGCCCATCACCAGCTCACCGCGCGAAGACTGGCTGACATACACATGCAGGCTGCCAGAGACCAGAATGGTGTCAAGCCAGGGTTTCATTGGTTCACTAACACATGCTTGCAGCGGGTGAATCACAATCGGTGTTTCAATATCGACCATTTCTGTAATGCGTGGCGTGAAACCAGCTACCGCAGACAAGACTCGATTGGTTTCGATGTAACCTTTATTAGTGTTGACGCCAACGACTTTGCCACCTTTCACATCAATACCGGTTACTTCGGTCATCTGAAAGATTTCGACTCCCAAACGGTCAGCTTCCTTGGCATAACCCCAGGCAACGGCATCATGGCGGGCAACTGAACCTGGAGCGTGATAAAGCGCACCCAGAATGGGCGCCTGACCACTACAAGAAATATCTAATTGAGGGCAGGCTTTGGAAATTTCATCTGGGCCAACAACATAACTTTCAACGCCGACATGCTTATTAACCTCGGCACGCCAACGCATGGTCCGCATCGCAGACTCAGTATGAGCCAGTGTAAAGTGACCCCGGGTGGAATAAAATAGATTTAAATCCAACTCTTCTGAGAGATCCTCATACATCTTGACACTGGCATCGTAGAAATTAACGCCCTCGGGTGTCAGGTAGTTTGAGCGGACGATAGTTGTATTACGGCCGGTATTACCGCCGCCGATATAGCCCTTCTCAAGTACGGCCACATTGGTGATACCGAAATCTTTTGCTAGATAGTAGGCAGCTGCTAAACCATGACCACCGCCACCGATAATGACTGCGTCATAGCTTTTTTTAGGCTGTTGACAGTCTCTAAAGAACCGCTTTGCCGGATGTTCCCGACTAAAGCCGTATTTCAAAAGTCCTAATGGCATTCTTATCCTCCACTGCCGTGGCACCCGCCTCTACTACCTAAGAAGTAGAACCAACTACCACCTTTTTGGTAAACTATGTTTCATTAAATGAAACTTGACTCCATTTACGCATGACACCCACAACCCTGTCAATAGTTATTGTTAACTTTTTTTCATTATATGAATCTTTTATCATTTACAGGCTGAAAAGTGATGTATGATCAATGTCATGGAAACAATTTTGATTGGAGCCCTATCGCTTGAATAATAAAGATTCAGTTAACTTTTCCGAGAGATCTCACTCCCTTGATAAGCATCTTGGTAACACTCTGCGTCACTTACGGATGGAAAACGGCCTGACCATTGCAGAAGTCAGCATGCGAGCCAATGTCAGCCGCGGCATGCTCAGCAAAATCGAAAATGGACTGGCATCACCCAGTCTTGAGAAACTGGAACATCTTGCCAATGCGCTTGGCGTCACGCTTTCTAGGCTCTTTCACGACTATGACACCCCCAAAGCCGGTGCTCAGTATGTTCGTAATGGTGAAGGTATGGAGGTGGTTAGGCGAGGCACCAAAAGTGGTCATACATATCATCTGTTGGCCTACGACACAGGCCCCAAAAAACTGTTTGAACCATTCCTGATTTCACTGGAAGAAGAGAGTGAAGTGTTTGACCCTTTTGAGCACTCTGGTACAGAGTTTATTTACATGCTGCAAGGCAAGCTTGAGTACTCTGTGGGCGACAAGCTCTATATTCTTGCTCCGGGTGATTCATTAACATTTGATGCCGAGCAACCACACCGCCCAATGGGCAAACTCAAGATGCCGATCCGCTATCTGGCGATAATTTACTACGATAGCCTTGACGATTTTAACCAGGATTAAAATCGCTAGACCGTGCCGAAGACTGACGGACCAAAATCGAAGCCATATCAGCAAAACTCTGCATCAGTTTATGTTTCAGACTGGCTGGGTAGGCCAACTTCTCCAGTGTCATATCCATACAACTCAGCCAAGCCTCGCTTTCGGCTTCACCTATCGTTAGATGCTCATGAATCTGGCGCACATTGGAATGGCCCCATTTCTCAGCATAGAGTTTCGGACCACCGAATAAACCTGAGAAAAAATTGAACTGCTCCATCCGGGCATGTGCCATGCCATGTCCACGTAAATGCAACAAATAGACCGGCTTGCCAACTTCCGTTGTTTCTAATAAATCACAAAAATTATTAACCAGTCGCTCAACACCATCGGCGCCACCGATCTGATCATAGACACTAGTTCGGTTAAGTTCTGCTGTGTTTTGCATACAACCTCCACTAAACCATACAAACAATTGTTTATAAGGCATCATGTTAGTTAATGACCAAGCTGCAAAACCATACTGATGAGTGTGTAATCCTTATTAGGTATACATCGCCATACATCAGGCTTCTGCGATATTAAATCTCCGCAAGCAAACATTGGTCAGCTGTAATTCAGCTAACCGCTTAATTTTATGTGTGGGCCCACCCAGACTTGATCGTGGAAGCTTAGGGTTATATGAAACGGTAACTACTTACTGACGCAGCACAACGTCGAAGAAAATTAACGAGTAATTTTGTTTGTCTACTGTGAAAATTCAAAAGCGACTGTATATCGAAACAACTCGTCCCATATTGAACTCCCCACTAACATGAAGAAACCTAGTAAATTTCCCAAAACGAACTCCTGACTAAAACCGAAATCCAGTGCAAATTGCCACCGGTGTCAGCACCGCCAAACTTTACCCTCATGCCATGACGACCTTCGTGGGCACACCCTGAAATTCTGCGAGTCTGGCACTCTGGATCAACTGACATGGCAATTTC
This sequence comes from Methylophaga sp., assembly GCA_041612215.1. Lineage (GTDB taxonomy): Bacteria > Pseudomonadota > Gammaproteobacteria > Nitrosococcales > Methylophagaceae > Methylophaga. Next base: position 2,358 of record JBFJJO010000072.1, on the reverse strand, counting down.
ACCCAAAGCAACAGCCCCTAGCTCGATTTCTAACAGTTTCTTTTAGAATCCTATTTCTTCCATAAATAAAAAAACCCTAGCATATGAAAGTAGGCTAGGGCTTTTCTATTGGAAACGATATGCTGGATCGGTCAACCGATTAGTGATGTATCAAGATTTAGTGCAGGATCTAAACGAAAATTAATTATCGTTTCAATTTACACAGATGCATACATCAAATTTAACTTTATTTAGTCTCTCGAGCTTAACCAGTCTTCATAGCTCGGGCTAGCTTCAACATGCAGCCCAGCAGCCCTGAAAGCACTCTCACTATCAATTATTTTGCCATCATGTTCAAAAACATTTTTATGTGCATGGTGTTTTGCCCAGTCATCAATACTATAAGAATCGCTGTTGAAGTTCATAAAATATTTCCGATTAAAATAATTTAGAATTTCATCTTAAGTTTGGCGTGTGTACAAATTGTGAAAATTGAAACTCATTTAATATTTTTGAGAACTAATCTACACATTATTCATGTTAACCATCATATTTTAGCCATAAGCACCTGCAAAAAACCGATTCCAGCTAACCTGTATTTCCATTATGCGCATGGGTTTACCATGCATGTTAGCTAGCTCAATCATTTCTTGTTCATCAAATAGGTTGAGAATTGTTATTGCCAAGAATCTCTCAATATTATGAAATTTGGGACTCGTCGAACTCCTATCTGCAGGCAAAAAAAGCGGCTAACCGAAAATCGACTAACCGCTTGATTTAAATGGTGGGCCCACCAGGACTCGAACCTGTGGCCAAGGGATTGCAAGCTGGAGAGGCAGGTTTTAACTTATTGTTTTTATTACTTACTTATCATGATTCTCGTTACTGATTTGCATCGTTGCGCACTACTTTTCACGACCAATAGCCGCAAAAGTCCCGCATTATTTTAAATCGCCCATCTAACCAGGGTTGAGCTGAAAAAGTTAAGATCCGAGTAAATATTTGCTAACTGCCCATTGGCTTTTCGCTGCGTTTTTGCTCAGAATTACAGTATTCCTGAAGCCTGCCGGGCATTAGATTTGGTGTCAGCACTGCGACGCTGGTTACAATAGTTGGAAGCGGAACGTGGTGGATCAACACCATTATCTAAAGCGCTAATACCGGAACAACAGCAAATTAAGGTGATGGAACCACAGGTCAAGGGCCTGGAACAGTCCCAATATAGAACCTATTTAGGTTAAAAGCTTAAAGATTGCTTTTGTTAAGTCTATTTCACCACTTTTATCGCGTGCTCGGTTGTGAACATCCTCCGCCCTACGCCCATAACTCATTCTACGATTGTTGATAGTTAATGGATGCGATAAATTTTGTGCTATATATCGTCGATCGACTCGGGAACGTCTGTCCGCGTGTTGCTGAAAATCACAAACACAAAGGGGCTTACGACAATACTTGAGTATGAGTTGTTCAAATTCGTTGATGAGCAGTTTTTTACCAGAATGAGCTCTCGCTGCGGCACATGAATCTAGGCAGGTTGATACCGTTACTGCTGCGTACATCTTATTTTTATTTGCTGTCATGAATGATTTACCCCATTCATCTAAACATCTTTTAATTAATTAGTATTAAGCTCTGGCAAATAAAATGAGGTCAATGATCCCAATCTATTTGACCGCTATATCTAATAGCTAAAAGGTTGCCGATAAATATGTTTCCAATTCATAAATCAACAATACTTTATTACTTCCAGTTTTCTATGTATTACTGCTGTTATCAGTGATAATCAACGTATCTAAATTAAGCGATATGCTATTTGCATCAACATTTTGTAGTGTGACTACTTTCTCAAAGTTTTTTGCCGTGCCGCTACCATCAAGATCAACACTTATTACTGCATGTCCTTCTGGGGTAGACGAAATTTTAAGATAACTATCTAAATTCGTTTGATCCAAATCAAGTCCACTCAGTAAGTTTGACAAATCCAATACATCGCCTTCATTTGGATCGTAACCACCTGAATTACCTTGATTAAAGTCCATAACAACATCACCAGACTGGTTAATCACAATACTATCTTCAACTAAGAAAATATCAGCCCCAGCTCCTCCTCGAAACACATCATTTCCAGAGGTGCCTTGTAATTGATCTGCTTGCGAAGTGCCTATGAACGTATTGGTGTCACTCGTTAACAGCTTAAACGAAGTATCAATGACATCACCATCAGCATCGGCAACTGTAAGCGTCATATCCATTTCAGCCGGAACATCATCCTGTGTTGTGGTTGTTACATCAAATCCGAAGGTGATTTTAGTGGCACTCGTTTGAAGGCCTTTCGAGTCCACATAGAAGCCCGATGTCACATTGACGTAGTCTATAAGT
>JBFJJO010000071.1:0-11345 GCA_041612215.1 Methylophaga sp. | reverse complement strand
CGAAATCCGTGATATGGAAACCATGAAGCACGCTATTCAGTATTCTGAAACGGGTCATTTATGTCTGGCAACGTTACATGCTAACAATGCCAACCAGGCACTGGATCGAATCCTCAATTTCTTCCCGGAAGTGATGCATCGGCAACTACTGATGGATTTGTCATTAAACCTTCGGGCCATTGTCTCGCAGCGTTTATTACCTGCTAAAGATAGCGCTTTGGTGCCGGCTGTTGAGGTGATGTTATCGACGCCGTTTATCCGTGAGCTTATCCTGAAAGGTGATATCAGCGGTATCAAAGAAGCGATGAAAGAGAGCAGTGAGCCGGGTACCATCACCTTTGATCAGGCATTGCTTTACCTGTTTCAGACCGGCAAAATCAGTGAGGAAGAAGCGCTGCGAAATGCGGATTCGCGTAACGATTTGAGTTTGGAAATTCGCTTTAATGCCAGTGGTGATGTCAAAGATAACGACAGCGAATTAATTCTCAGCTGAAAGCCCCGTTGTCCGAATGTGTATAATCCGACGTTATTCGAAAAATTATAGGTCCTTTTGAAATGCAGTTAAATTTCCTTGACTACGAGCAACCGATTGCTGAACTGGAAGCTAAAATTGATGAGCTTCGCTATATGAGCAACGATACTGATCTCAATATCACGGAAGAAATCCAGAAACTTAAGCAAAAAAGCGAATCACTGACCAAATCTATTTTTGCCGGTTTAACCCCGTGGCAAGTGACACAAATGGCCCGCCATCCAAAGCGGCCCTACACACTGGATTACATCAAACATTTAATCACTGATTTTGAAGAATTGCATGGTGATCGCACCTATGGTGATGATGCTGCGCTGGTCACGGGTATGGGTCGTTTTAACGGACAGCCCGTTATGGTTATTGGCCATCAGAAAGGTCGGGATACCAAAGAAAAAGTGGCCCGGAATTTTGGTATGCCACGTCCCGAAGGCTATCGAAAAGCATTGCGGATCATGAAACTGGCCGAACGGTTTGATTTGCCGGTTTTAACCTTTATTGATACCCCGGGTGCTTATCCAGGAATCGGCGCTGAAGAACGTGGACAGAGTGAAGCGATTGCCCGTAATTTATTTGAAATGGCGCAGTTGAAAACGCCTATTTTGAGTACCGTTATTGGTGAGGGTGGTTCGGGCGGTGCTCTGGCAGTTGGTGTGGCAGATCACTTGATGATGTTGCAATACAGTATCTATTCGGTTATTTCACCAGAGGGCTGTGCCTCGATTCTTTGGAAAAGCGCGGATAAAGCCGCTGATGCCGCTGCCACCTTAGGTGTTACCTCGGATCGCCTGAAATCGATGAATTTAATTGATGAAGTGATTCCGGAACCATTGGGCGGCGCGCATCGGGATATGGACTTGATGGTCAGTAATATGAAAAAAGCCATCAGTGGCAAACTTAAACAATTACAGGCCATGCCGGTTGCTGATCTGATCAAACGTCGTCAGGCGCGTTTGATGGCATATGGTGTCTTTGAGGGATAACGTTGCTGCGTGATTATTGACGCGCAGCAGATTACTGCCAAACTGCAGCCTTTTCTGGACGGCCGGCCTTTATGGCTAGCTTTCAGTGGCGGTCTGGATTCAACTGTCCTTGTACATTTGTTAGCCCGTCAGCATCCTGAACTGCCACTGCGACTGATTCATATTAATCACCAACTTCATCCCGACGCGCATCAATGGGCAGCGCATTGCCAGCAGTTTGCAGAACAGTTGCATTTACCAATTTCGATTGTTGAAGTTGTTGTTGACCTTAAAGGCGGCTCAGGGCTGGAAGCGGCAGCCAGAAATGCGCGTTATGACGCTATTAACCGGCATATTGGTGCCAATGGTATCTTGTTGACGGGCCAACATCAGCAAGATCAGGCCGAGACGGTAATGCTGCAGTTACTGCGCGGTGCAGGCAACCGCGGATTGGCGGCGATGTCCTTTCAGACACGCTGGCAAACGATGCAAATTGTCCGACCATTATTGACAATTGACCGGCCAGTTCTGCTTGCCTATGCAAAGCATCACCAGCTTAAATTCTTAAACGATCCCAGTAATGATGATATGCAAATCCAGCGTAATTTTCTGCGCCATCAAATCTGGCCATTGTTAAGCAACCGCTGGCCATCTCTCAATCAAACCATGAGCCGCAGTGCTGCACATCTCAGTGAGGCGCAATTACTGCTTGATGAGCTTGCTGAAGTTGATTTCAAGGTAGTGAATGTCGATTTTCAGGCTGCCAGCTTAGATTGTGCAGCCTTACTGACGTTGTCGGCGGCGCGGCAACGCAATGTTTTGCGTTATTTTTTGCATCAACTGACGCTGCCACTACCAAGTACCGCGATTTTACAGCAACTGATTGATGAGGTTTGCGCGGCGCAAGCGGATGCAATGCCATTAGTGCAATGGTCGGGGATTGAGGCCAGGCGATTTTCTGGCAAATTGTATTTGCAAGCGCAATTACTGCCACTGGATAGTCACTGGCAACAACGGATCTCGGCGCGGGAAAAATTATTATTACCTGATGGCCGTCAGCTAAACTGGCTGGCAACAGACGGTCCGGGATTGTCGACAGCGATTATCCAGCAAGGTCTGACAGTGCGCTTTCGTCAGGGCGGTGAAAAAATTCAGTTAGCAGGCCATAAGCAGCATCATGATCTGAAAAAGTGCCTGCAGCGATGGCAGATCCCACCGTGGCAACGGTCGCGCATTCCGTTATTATTTGTCGGCAGCGAACTGGTTGCTGTAACTGGTTATGCAATCAGTGAAAAGGCCTTGCCGCCAGCAGGTGAGCAGGGCTGGTGGCCATTTGTCTCCATGGTTGATGCGGCAGATTTTTGATTGAGCGGCAGGGGCAATTCTGATACTTTATGTGCTTATTTTGCGCGCTGCCATTCCGGCCTGCCTAGAAAAGTTGAACTCTCCGATATATGACTAAATTTATTTTCGTCACTGGTGGTGTTGTGTCGTCCCTTGGTAAGGGCATCGCAGCAGCATCACTGGCTGCCATTCTGGAAGCTCGTGGCTTAAAAGTTACGCTGGTCAAACTCGACCCCTATATCAATGTTGATCCAGGCACGATGAGTCCCTTGCAACATGGTGAAGTGTTTGTCACCGAGGATGGTGCTGAGACTGATTTGGATTTGGGGCATTACGAGCGGTTTATCGATGCTGATATGACCAGCCGGAATAATCATACTACCGGCCAGATTTACGAAAACGTCATCCGTAAAGAGCGCCGCGGTGAGTATTTAGGCAATACTGTACAGGTCATTCCGCATATTACCGATGAAATCAAACGCTGCATTTATGAAGGCGCTGGTGATGCCGATGTCGCCCTGATTGAAATCGGTGGCACTGTCGGTGATATCGAGTCTTTGCCGTTTCTGGAAACCATCCGGCAAATGGCTACCGAGCTGGGCCGAGATCGCGCTGTATTTATTCATTTGACGCTGGTGCCTTATATTGCCTCAGCGGGTGAAATCAAAACCAAACCGACGCAGCATTCGGTCAAAGAACTGCGTACTATCGGTATTCAGCCGGACGTACTGGTCTGTCGTATGGATCGGCCATTACCGGAATCCGAGCGCCGCAAAATTGCTTTGTTCACCAATGTGCCTGAGCATTCTGTGGTGTCTTGTGTTGATGTCGACAGCATTTACAAAATTCCGATGGAATTGCATCGCCAGGGTCTTGATGAAATTGTCGTCAAACAATTGGGTATTGACGCACCACCAGCTGATTTAAGCCAGTGGCAGCAAGTCTATGAAAGTCTCAGCAATCCTGAGCATGAAGTTAATATCGCCATGGTCGGCAAGTATATGGAACTGACAGAAGCCTACAAATCTTTGTCAGAATCATTGATCCACGCCGGTATCCATACCCGTACCAAGGTTAATGTGCATTATGTCGATTCGGAGCTGATTGAAAAACAAGGCACCGATTGTATCAATGGCATGGATGCTATTCTGGTGCCAGGTGGCTTTGGGAAGCGTGGTGTTGAGGGCATGATCCAGACCGCCCAATATGCCCGAGAAAATAACATTCCTTATCTGGGCATCTGTCTCGGTATGCAAGTCGCGGTTATTGAGTATGCCCGCCACAAAGCCGGTTTAACCAATGCTTTTAGCACCGAATTTGATTTGAATACGCCGCATCCGGTGATTGGTTTGATTACCGAATGGCAAAAAGAAGACGGTAGTGTTGAGCAACGTACCGAGGACTCCGATCTAGGTGGCACTATGCGTCTGGGCGGTTATCCGTGTGTATTGACTGATGGCAGCAAAGCCAGTGAAATTTATGGTCAGCCAGAAATCATTGAACGCCATCGCCATCGTTATGAGTTTAATAACAACTACAAAGTGCAACTGGAACAGGCGGGGCTAGTTTTTTCCGGTATGTCGTTGGACAACAGCCTAGCCGAGATGATCGAAATTCCTGAGCATCCGTGGTTTGTTGCCTGCCAGTTCCATCCGGAATTTACCTCAACGCCACGTCATGGCCATCCTTTATTCCAAGGGTTTATCACCGCCGCTAATAAACATCGCAACCAGCGAGGTCAGCACTAATGAATTTATGTGGTTTTGAGGTTGGCGCCAAGCAACCGTTGTTTTTGATCGCTGGCACCTGTGTGATTGAAAGTGAGCAAATGACCATGGATGTTGCCGGTCAGCTCAAGGAGATCTGCGATAAATTGGGTATTTCGCTGATTTATAAATCATCTTTTGATAAAGCCAACCGTACCTCGACCAAAACCTATCGAGGCCCGGGTCTGGACGCTGGCTTAAAAGTGCTGGAAAACGTCAAAAAACATTTTAAGCTGCCCGTGCTGACCGATGTCCATGAAGACACCCCATTGGCCGAAGTTGCCAGTGTTGTTGATGTGCTGCAAACGCCGGCATTTTTGTGTCGCCAGACCAACTTTATTGTCAACGTCGCCAGTCAGGGTTTGCCGGTTAATATCAAAAAAGGCCAGTTTTTAGCGCCCTGGGATATGGTTCATGTTGCAGAAAAAGCCAAATCCACCGGTAACCAGCAAATCATGTTGTGTGAACGTGGTACGTCTTTTGGCTACAACACACTGATTTCTGATATGCGCGGACTTGCCACCATGCGGCAGATGGATTGTCCGGTGGTATTTGATGCCACCCATTCTGTACAACAACCAGGTGGCCAGGGCGGTAAAAGCGGCGGTCAACGCCAGTTTGTGCCGGTATTAGCCAGAGCTGCTGTTGCCAGCGGTATTGCCGGGATCTTTATGGAAACCCATCCGGATCCGGAAAAAGCACTCAGTGATGGACCCAACTCCTGGCCTTTAAACCAAATGCAAGCCTTACTGGAAACACTGGTGGCCATTGATCATAGTGTTAAACAGCAAGACTTTATTGAAGATCAATACCTATAATGATTCAACCGGCCTGACCGGTGATTGAGCGGAGAGCGAAATGAGCAAAATTATTGATGTCCGGGCCCGGGAAATTCTGGACTCACGTGGTAATCCGACCGTTGAAGCTGACGTGATTTTGGCCAGTGGTGCCATGGGCCGCGCAGCCGTGCCATCAGGTGCTTCAACCGGTGAGCGCGAAGCGGTGGAACTGCGTGATGGAGATGCCAGCCGTTATTTAGGCAAGGGTGTCACCAAAGCAGTTGCTGCGGTTAATAATGAATTACGCGCTGCGGTGGTTGGTATGGATGCTGCTGATCAAGCCGCACTGGATCAACGGTTAATTGATACGGATGGCTCTGCCAATAAACAGCGTTTAGGTGCGAATGCCTTGTTGGCAGTTTCATTAGCAAATGCTGTTGCTGCGGCCGATGAAAAAGGCTTGCCGTTGTACCGCTACTTAGGTGGTGATAATGCACGCACTTTGCCGGTGCCGATGATGAATATTGTCAATGGTGGCTCACACGCCGATAACAGCGTTGATTTTCAGGAATTTATGGTCATTCCAGCCGGTTTGCCGAGCTTTTCAGAAGCGCTGCGTGCTGGTACTGAAATTTTCCATGCGCTGAAATCAGTTTTGAAAAAGCAAGGGCTGAATACCGCAGTCGGTGATGAAGGGGGGTTTGCACCCGATTTGAAATCCAATGAAGAAGCCATTGAGTTGATTCTGCAGGCAATTGATAACGCCGGTTACAAAGCTGGTAGTGAGATCATGCTGGCACTTGATGTGGCCAGTTCAGAGTTCCATAAAGATGGCGAATATTTCCTGCAATCGGAAAACAAACGCCTGAGTTCAGAACAAATGGGCGACTTACTGGCTGAATGGGTGGCTAAATACCCGATCATCAGTATCGAAGATGGTATGGATGAAAACGACTGGGCTGGCTGGAAATATCTGACTGAGAAAATCGGTGATAAGGTGCAACTGGTGGGAGATGATTTATTTGTCACCAATACCGAGATCCTCAAAAAAGGCATTGATCAGAACATCGCCAATGCTATTTTGATCAAACTTAATCAAATCGGTACGCTGACTGAAACCCAAAATGCACTGGAAATGGCTGCTGCTGCCAAATATGGCGCGATCATGTCGCATCGCAGCGGTGAAACCGAAGATACCTTTATCGCTGATTTAGCCGTGGCCAGCCAATGCGGACAGATCAAAACCGGCTCGTTGTCGCGCTCAGATCGGGTAGCCAAATATAATCAGTTGCTACGTATCGAAGCTGAATTAGGCAGCAGTGCCTATTATCCGGGTATCAAGGCTTTCCAACGCTGATGCAGGTCAGGTGATGAAGCCAGTGATGGTCTTGTTGATCGCCATTCTGGTGATTTTGCAGTATCGGCTCTGGCTCAGTCATGATGGCTTGCCATCTTTACTCAGGTTGCATTATTCAGTTGAAAAGCAACGCCAGGATAACGAAAAACTGCAAGAACGTAATGCAGTACTGGCGGCTGAAGTTGCGGATCTGAAAAGTGGACTGGATGCTTTGGAAGAACGTGCGCGTAGCGAACTGGGTATGGTCAAACCAGGCGAAACCTTTTTTCATGTGATTGAACCTGAAAAGGATGACTGAGCAAGTTTGGGCTATTGTGCCCGCTGCCGGCCATGGTAGCCGCATGCAAGCTGCTCGGCCCAAGCAATACCTGACTTTGCTGGATAAGCCCGTCATTATGCATACCCTGGAAAGACTGGTCAGCCATCCACGCATCGCCGGTGTAGTTGTTGCCGTTGCTGATAATGATCTTTACTGGCAGGAACTGCCGATCCCGATGCGCTGGCCATTACACCACACCACGGGTGGCCGGGAACGTGCCGATTCAGTGCTTAATGCGCTGAACTATCTGAATAAAATCAACCAACATGATCCTTGGGTATTGGTGCATGATGCTGCCAGACCCTGCCTGCGACATAGTGATATCGACCGCATGTTGTCAGTACTTGGTTCAGATCCGGTTGGCGGTATCCTAGGTGTACCGGTCAATGAAACTGTCAAACGTGTTGATGCACAAAATCGTATTATTGAAACCGTCAGCCGTGACAATCTCTGGCGTGCAGCGACGCCGCAAATGTTTCGTCTTAAGGCACTGAAAAAAGCACTTGAACAAACCCGTTTAGCACAATGTAAAGTCACCGATGAGGCCAGTGCTATGGAATATTTGGGCTACCAGCCAAAAATGGTAGAGGGCCATGCCGATAACCTCAAAATCACCCTGCCACAGGATCTCGATTTGGCAGCTTTATATCTGCAACAACAGCACGGAGAATCCTAATGAGAATTGGCCATGGTTACGATGTGCATCGTTTTAAGGAAGGTCCGAAACTGATGATCGGCGGTGTTCACATCCCTCATACCAAAGGCCTTGAAGCACATTCTGATGGCGATGTATTGATACACGCTATGTGCGATGCAATTCTCGGTGCTGCTGGTTTATGGGATATTGGTCATCATTTTCCGGATACCGAACAGGCGTATGCGGGGATCGATAGCCGAATCTTATTACGGCGGGTTATTGCCGATGTTCATCATCTGGGCTGGCAGATCGCAAATATCGACAGTACTGTGGTGGCTGAACAACCCAAATTATCACCGTATATTCCACAAATGCGCGATGTATTGGCCGAAGATATGCACATTGCTATTGCTGCCATTAATATCAAAGCCACGACGACCGAAAAGCTCGGTTTTGCTGGCCGCGAAGAAGGCATTGCTGCACATGCCGTAGTTTTATTAAAAAGGGATGACAGTTTTTAATGATGGATTTTTGTGAACTGCCCCGTGTAGGCGATATCGCTGATTGTCAGGCGACTATCCGTGCTGCTGCAACCGACTTCCAAGTGGCCGAACATTTACCATTTCAACCGGAAGGTGAGGGAAGTCACGTCTGGCTCTACGTACAAAAAACTGGCACCAATACCGATTGGCTTGCACAGCAAATCGCACGTTTTGCCAATGTATCACCGGTGGCCGTGGGTTATGCTGGTTTGAAAGACCGTCATGCAGTGACTAGCCAGTGGTTCAGTATTAATTTGCAGGGATTGCCTGAACCTGACTGGACACAAATGCAAAGCGATGAATTGCAGATTTTACAATGTGTCAGGCACAGTAAAAAGCTTAAACGTGGCGCGCTGGGTGGCAATCACTTTACATTACGGCTGACAGATTTACAGGGTGATAAGGCTGTCTGGCAAGCCAATTTGCAACGTATCGCCAAAGAAGGTGTTGCCAATTATTTTGCCGAACAACGCTTTGGCCGTGGTGGCCTTAATCTGCAAAAAGCCGATGAATGGTTTAACGGAGGCGCTGCGCCGCTTAAGCGCAATCAGCGTAGCATGATTATTTCTGCTGCACGTAGCTGGCTATTCAATCTGGTGCTGGCTGAGCGCATTAAACAGCAAAACTGGGATAGTCCTTTGCCAGGCGATATTATGTTACTGAGCGGTACGCGCGCCAGTTATTTCCTGACAGAAACCATTGATGACACGATTCAACAGCGGCTTACCAAAATGGATATTCATCCAACCGGTCCGTTATGGGGTAAAGGTGTTGCACCTAACACGCAGGGCAGTCTGGCTTTGGAAAACACAGTTCTGACAGACTGGCAGAAATGGCAAACAGAACTGGAAAAACTGGGACTGAGTCATGAACGCCGTGCTCTGCGCCTGTTTCCAACTGAATTTGACTGGCAATTTGCCGACGATAACAGCCTGACCGTCAGTTTTGCTTTACCTCCCGGCAGTTATGCAACGGCCGTATTACGGGAATTAGCTTTGATAAGTGATGCCAGCGGCAGTAAAACCGACATCTGAGTGGGTCTGATTTATAATCAACCTTCAGGAGTGGTGATATGTGCTTAATCAACAAAATGCTGGCTTTAATTTTTTTGAGCTTGCCATTGGTGGCATTCGGCCAAAGCTGGCAAGCCAGTTCTGGTGAAAAGCATGTCCCATTGTTGGAAATGTTTGTTTCAGAAGGCTGTGGTTTATGTCCTGCTGCTGAACAATACGTTAACAACCTGCAAGAAAAGGGCATAGATGCTGATCAGCTGATTGTGCTGGCTTTTCATATTGATTATTTAAATTCCCGTAAAGGCTGGGTCGACCAATTTGCGAGTCCGATATTTACCGGGCGGCAAAAACAATTGGCGCATTTAAATCGTTATCAGCATATTTTTACGCCAGAGTTAGTCGTGAGCGGCGAAACAGTGCATAGCTGGCGTGAACAATTAATAGATGTGATTGGATTTTTGAATAATTACCAATCCGAAGTCGGAATTAATTTGCATGTCAATGAGCAAAACCAGACATTGCATATAGATAGTCAATTGCAAGTCACCGGAGAGGTTAATCGTCAGCATAGTAAACTTTATTTAGCAGTCACCGAAGATAATGTGTTTAGTGAAGTCCGGGGCGGCGACAATGCCGGCCGCGATTTTAATCATCAGAATCTGGTGCGTGCCTGGCTGGGACCATTTGATTTGGACAAAGATGGCAGTAGCCAGGTCCAGCAAACCATTGCTTTGGGCAATGACTGGCGGCGTGACCAGCTAAGTGTTATTGCCGTGGTGCAGAATTTATCTGATGGGTATGTATTACAGGCACTGGCCCTGCCATTAACTGATTAGGACAGAGATGGAGTTTTTACCGATTTTTATCGACCTCAAACGCGGTAGTTGTTTGGTGGTTGGCGGCGGTGATATTGCTGCGCGTAAAGCCAGTTTATTATTAAAAGCGCAGGCCAAAGTCACGATAATTGCCCCGAAAATCAGTTTGATGACGCAGCAATTACTGGATGAACCTGCGTTTGATAATAAGGTACAGTGGTTAAAAGCCTGTTTTGATCCTGCCTATTTACATTCACAAAACTTAGTTATCGCCGCGACCGATGATAATGCGGTTAATCATGCGGTGTATCAAGCTGCCAAAGCCAGACGTATTCCAGCGAATGTCGCTGATGAGCCCGATATGTGTGATTTTATTCTGGCATCAATTCTGGATCGTTCCCCGATTGTCGTCGCTATTTCCAGTGGCGGCCAGTCGCCAATTTTGGCCCGGCAGCTTCGCGCGCGGTTAGAAACCCTGATTCCACAAAGTTATAGCCGCTTGGGTCATTTGGTTGGCGATTATCGTCAGGCGGTAAAAGATAAATTTACCAAACTCAGCCAACGCCGGCGCTTTTGGGAAGCGGTATTGCAGGGCCCCGTAGCTGATCATATGTTGGCCGGCCGTGATCAACTTGCCGAACAAACGCTGCAAACGTTAATTGAAAAAGCCGATCCGGACGCATTAAAGCAAGGTGAGGTTTATCTGGTCGGGGCCGGTCCTGGTGATCCGGACTTGTTGACCTTTAAAGCACTGCGTTTAATGCAGCAAGCTGATGTGGTGTTTTATGATCGGCTGGTTAGTAAAGAAGTACTGGCTTTGGTGCGCAAAGAAGCTGATTTGGTCTACGTCGGTAAACAACGTAGCTGGCATTTTAAACGGCAGGATGAAATCAATCAGCTGCTGCTAGAACATGCCAGACAAGGCAAGCGGGTATTACGGCTCAAAGGTGGCGACCCGTTTATTTTTGGCCGTGGCGGTGAAGAAATTGCCACGCTTGCTGCTGAAAAGATTCCGTTTCAGGTGGTGCCGGGTATTACCGCCGCTTCGGGTTGCGCCTGTTATGCCGGGATACCATTAACCCACCGGGATTATTCACAGAGCTGCGTATTTGTCACCGGCCAGCTCAAAGAAGGCGCACTGGATTTAAACTGGCCTGCGTTAGTACAGCCACGGCAAACCCTTGTTGTTTATATGGGCCTTGCTGGATTGCCTGAACTTAGCAAACAATTGCTAAAACACGGTATGGCTGCAGATATGCCTGCGGCATTGGTGCAACAGGGG
>JBFJJO010000070.1:0-11507 GCA_041612215.1 Methylophaga sp. | reverse complement strand
TCATGGTGATAATGGCCGGCATTGATGCCGTAGCTTTAGGTTCTGCATCGGGACGCAATACACCAAGCGCATCGGCATCATGATGCATTTCTGCAATAAACCGCTCAGTAAGTGCAGTAATGCTTTCACCGTTTTCAGCAGCGCGCTGGATGATTTTGTCATCAATATCGGTGATATTGCGGATATAGGTGACATCGTAGCCTAATGCACGCAGATAACGTGTCACGACATCAAACACCACCATGACCCGGGCGTGGCCGACATGACATAAGTCATACACCGTCATGCCGCAAACATACATACTGACTTTGCCTGCTTGTAAAGGTTTAAAGGCTTCTTTCTGACGAGATAGCGTGTTATGGATTGTTAACATTAGTTATTTGTTTGAAGTATCTTTTAAATCAATGGTCAGATTGAATACCGGCGTATCAACGTTATGATCATAACGATCACTGACAAAATACCCCTCTCTTTCAAACTGGAAAGTCGTTTCTGGCTGACAATTCACAATGGCCGGTTCAGCAATCGCTTTGATCACTTTTAAAGAATCAGGATTCACATCATCAAGATAGTTACCTGTTGCTTTTCCCGGCGCTTCCACCTTGAATAAGCTGTCGTATAACCGCAACTCGACTTCCTTGCCTTGCGTCGCTGAAACCCAGTGAATAACACCGCGAGGTTTCATTTCTGGTGGCGGATTCTGGCCAACCGTGTCAGGCACTAAAGAAGCAATCACTTCAACAATGTCTCCGCTGTCATTCTTGATGACATCCTCCGCCTTAATAACGTAGGCACCACGTAGGCGAACATAATCGCCAATCACCAGCCGCTTGAACTTTTTCCGACTCAGACTGGTGTCTTCAGTAAAATCAGACGCATCAATGTAAATGTCTTTCGTAAACGGCAGTGAACGATGCCCCATCGCTTCCTGTTGCGGGTGATTAGCGACTTCCAGCCACTCCGTACTGTCAGGTGCGTTAGTGATGCTGACTTTCAAAGGATTCAGCACGCACATGGCCCTTGCGGCGTTTTCATTCAAATCATTGCGGATTTCAAATTCCAGCTGGGCTATATCCACAACACCATCTGTTTTGGCCACAGCCAAACCGTTACAAAAAGCGCGTAATGCCGCAGCCGTATAACCGCGTCTTCTCATACCCGAAATCGTCGGCATTCTCGGGTCATTCCAACCGGCAACGATTTGTTCATCGACCAATTGTTTTAAGTTGCGCTTACTGGTGACCGTATAGTTAATATTCAGGCGGCCAAACTCATACTGCTTTGGCTTGGAAGGCACAGGCAGGTTTTCAATAAACCATTCGTACAAAGGACGATGATCCTGAAATTCCAGCGTACAGATACTATGGGTGACACCTTCAATCGCATCGCCCTGTCCGTGGGCAAAATCATAGCTGGGATAAATACACCATTTGTCACCGGTTTGGTGATGTGACTGCTTACGAATGCGATACAGCGTCGGATCACGCAGGTTCATATTGGGTGAAGCCATATCGATTTTGGCGCGAAGAACACAGAAACCTTCTTCAAACTCGCCCTGCTTCATTTTCTCAAATAAAGTGAGGTTTTCTTCTACGCTGCGATTGCGAAATGGCGATTCCTTACCTGGCTTGGTCGCCCAGCCCCGGTATTCACTGGCTTGTTCAGCAGTAAGATCACACACATAAGCTTTGCCAAGCTTTATCAGATGAATTGCCCATTCGTAAAACTGCCCGAAATAGCTTGACGCATAACGCACATCCCCAGCCCACTGGAAACCGAGCCACTGTACATCTTCCTTGATGGCTTCAATGTACTCCTGCTCTTCTTTGGCTGGATTCGTGTCGTCAAAACGTAAATGACAATCGCCGCCAAACTCTTCTGCCAAACCAAAATTCAGACAGATAGACTTGGCATGGCCAATATGTAAATAGCCATTAGGTTCGGGCGGAAAGCGGGTAATCACTTTTCCGGTCAGCCTGCCAGTGTCAATATCTTCCTGGATGATGGTGCGTATAAAATTGTGACTAACAACTGCTTCGGACATAGCGAATGATACTAGTTATATAAAGTTGCGCATTATACGCTGTCGAGGCTGTTGGGTAACAGCGCTCTAACGGTATGCAACCTCCAAAAAGGTCTTAATTGTGTTCACCTGCAGCACTGATATCCACTATCATGATGGTTTTTTAGCAATTTTTGGACACAAGCGATCATGAAATTACTCTACCGCCATTTGGCACCCCTGTTTTTTGCTTCTTTTTCTCTGGCCGCTCAGGCGGGGGGTGGAGATGCACAACCCAAAGTAAAACTGGCCACCAATCACGGCGATATTATTATCGCCCTGAATGCTGAAAAGGCGCCCAACACCGTGGCCAACTTTATCCAATATGTTGAGTCGGGTTTTTATGACGGCACCATTTTTCACCGCGTTATTGAAAACTTTATGATCCAGGGCGGCGGTTTTACCGAGGATTTCCAGCAAAAAACCACTGAAAAGCCGATTAAAAATGAAGCCAATAATGGTCTGACCAATAAACGCGGCAGTGTCGCTATGGCCCGCACCGGCGATCCGCATTCAGCAACGGCGCAGTTTTTTATCAATACCGTTGATAACAGCTTTCTGAATTTTCGTGCTGAAACCACCAGTGATTGGGGCTATGCCGTTTTTGGTGAAGTGGTCGAAGGTATGGATGTGGTTGAGAAAATCCGCAAACTGCAAACCACATTGCGCGGCCCGCATCAGGATGTCCCAGCGGAAAATGTTGTAATTGAAAAAGCCGAATTGGTTAAGTAGTTCACCGCTGTAATTTATGAGTCAATTATTTATTTCGGATCTGCATCTAAGTCCTGACCGGCCGGATTTAACCCGGTTGGTCACCGACTTTTTATTAGATCAGGAAAGGCCCGAAATGCTTTATATTCTGGGTGATATTTTTAATACTTGGCTGGGTGATGACCTGGTGCTACCCGAGTATCAACCGTTTATTGGTGCACTTAAACAACTGCATGACCAGGGCACCAAGATCTATCTGATGGTCGGTAATCGTGACTTTATGCTCGGTAAACAGTTTGCCAAAGCAGTCGGCGCTGAATTAATACCCGATCCGATTATCCATTATTTTGATGAAACACCGTTATTGCTTATGCATGGCGATAGTTTGTGTAGTGATGATGTGAGCTATCAACGTTATCGTAAGGTGGTGCGAAATCGGTTTTTGCAGTGGTGTTTTTTACGATTACCACTGCGCTTTCGGCAACATATTTCTGACCAGATTAAAGCCAAAAGTAAGGCCAAAAAGCGAAGTAAGACATTTGAAATCATGGATGTGAATCAACACACTGTTGAAACAATTATGAATGCGCATCAGGTCAACATTTTGATCCATGGTCATACGCACCGGCCGGCGATTCATGATTTTCAGTCTCAGGGGCAAAAAAGATGGCGAATCGTGCTGGGCGACTGGCACGATTCACCCAGTTTTCTGATATTTAAAGATGGTACTTTCAGATTAGTCGACTCTCGACTGACATCTGGTCAGCTAACACTTAATTTGTCAGTTTAGCGTTTTCATCGAGAATTTCACGCAGCCGTTTTGGCGGCACATATCCGGGCAACATTTGGCCATTTTCCAAAAACAGTGCCGGTGTACCTTCAACACCTAAACGTTGTCCGGTTTCAAAATGGGCAATAACCGGATTATCTTTACAAACTTTGCCATCTTTAATTTCACGCTCGGCTTTGGCATCGGTCATTGCTTGCTGTGGATCTTTAGCACACCAGACTTCCACTAATTTTTTAGCAGACTCAGATTCAACCCCGGCGCGTGGGAAAGCCATATAACGAATACCAATACCCAACGCGTTATATTCATCGACCTGTTCATGCAATTTTCGGCAGTATGCACAATCGACATCCGTAAATACCGTTAACATGTAATCAGTTTTTTCTGGTGCAAAGATGATTAAATCTTCGGTTTTTTGCCGGCTGAGGATATCCGTTTTAATGCCAAGTTCACGCCGTTGCGTCAGATTTTCACGGCTATCCAGCGATAACACATTGCCCTGAATCAGATATTTACCATCAGCCGTAAAGTAAAAAATACGATCACTGATAACCGCTTCATAAAGGCCACTGTCACCGAGCTCTGTCAGTGACTGTAATTGCATATCTGGCATTGCTTCCTGCAAATCTGATCGCAGCGATTTGGCCGCATCAGCTTCTGTTATTGGTTCCTCTGCAGTTGGCTCCTCCACCTCCGCACAAGCGTTACCAAAAGCCAATACCAGCATGGCCAAAAAAACAGTCCGGGTAAATTTCATTCAGCTTTCTCTTAATCACGAAAATTATTAAATTGCAGCGGCATCTCAACATCGTCGTCAGCGCGCAGCAGCGCGATCACCTGTTGCAGCTCATCGCGTTTTTTTCCGGTCACTCGCACACTGTCACCCTGCACGGCTGCCTGAACTTTTATTTTGCTATCTTTGATAAGTTTGACAACTTTACGGCTAACGTCTTTATCCAAACCTTCACGAACCATGACATCCTGTTTGCGAAGCTTGCCATCACCTTTAGGATCTTTGATTTCCAAACACTTCACATCAATACTGCGTTTGGCTAATTTCAGTCTTAAAATATCCAGCAATTGTTCCAATTGAAAATCACTTTCCGCATATAACGTCAGTGTTTTTTCAGACTGTTCAACCCGTGCGTCGGTTCCGCGAAAGTCAAAGCGCGTCGCAAGTTCACGATTAGCTTGATCGACAGCGTTGGTCAGTTCATGTTTGTCTATTTCCGAGACAATATCAAAAGAAGGCATTGTTACTCCTTAACGATAAAAATGTGCCGAGAGTTTAGCACGGCTTGATTTTGCTGGCAGTTCATCCTCGTGGATGAAACTTGCTATGCAGACTTTGCAGCCGGGCTTTGGCGATATGGGTGTAAATTTGTGTCGTCGATAAATCACTATGACCAAGCAGTAATTGCACGACACGCAAATCAGCGCCGTGATTCAGCAGATGGGTCGCAAAGGCATGCCGCAGGGTATGCGGTGACAATGGTTTATCAATACTGGCCTGCGCCGCGTAACGTTTAATAATGTGCCAGAACGCCTGCCGGGTCATGGCAGCACCGCGCCGGGTCGGAAATAAATCCTCGGTGGCATGCCCGTAAATCAACTGCGGCCGACTTTCCAGCAAATATTGCTGACAATAGTCCAGTGCTGTTTCACCCAAAGGCACCAACCGTTCCTTATTACCTTTACCGACCACCCTGATTAAACCCTGGCGCATATTAAGCTGTTCCAGTTTTAAGCCCACCAGCTCTGAGACTCGCAACCCCGTGGCATAGAGCACTTCCAGCATAGTTCGGTCGCGCAGGCCGAGCATGGCAAAGGTATCTGGCTGTGCCAATAAATCTTCGACATCCTGTTCCGATAGGGTATCGGGTAAATGTTTGCTCAGCCTGGGGGATTCCAGCATTGCTGTCGGATCCGACTCTCTCAGCCCCTCGCGGCACAAATAACGGTAATAGCGCCTTAGACTGGAAATGAGCCGTGCATCACTGGTTTTTTTTCGGCCATCGCGGAGCCGGGTCACCAAATAGGCTTCAATATGTTGGCGCTGTGCGCCGGGCAGGCCCGTATCTTGTTTTTGTAGCCACGTGGCAAATGCCATTAAATCGCGCTGATAGGCGACAACGGTATTTTTGCTTAAACCCGACTCCAGCCAAAGACTATCCAGAAATGGCTGTAAATAGCCGGGCAAAGGCTGTTTTTCGGCTGTATCGATTTTAGGCATCAGCAAATTTTAACAGCTTCGCGGGATCTCATTAGCAATAGTATTTACAGGCAAAAAAAAGGACCGCCGAAGCAGTCCTTGATATTTTGTATCGTCTAAGACGATTACAATTTTTCTTTGATACGTGCAGCTTTACCTGTCAAATCACGCAAGTAGTAAAGTTTGGCACGACGCACATCACCGCGGCGTTTCACTTCAACACTGGCAATGGCCGGACTGTGTGTCTGAAAAACACGCTCAACACCAACGCCGCTGGACATTTTGCGGACAGTGAATGCAGAGTGCAGACCACGGTTACGTTTTGCAATAACCAGACCTTCAAAAGCCTGTTCACGCTCACGATCACCCTCTTTGATCTTAACTTTTACGACGACGGTATCACCAGCAGCAAATGCCGGAATATCGCTTCTCAATTGTTCAGCATTAAGCTGTTCGATAATGTTGCTCATTGTTGTCTCCCCACTAATCCTAATCCTGCCCACGCTCGGCAATAAACTCTTTCAATAAGGCTGCCTGTTCTTTATCCAGCGATTTCGCTGTCAATAAATCAGGTCGCCGCAACCATGTTCGTCCTAAAGACTGTTTCAGGCGCCACTTACGTATTGCCTCGTGATCACCACCTAATAAGACCGGCGGAACCGTTTCACCTTCTAATTGTTCAGGCCGCGTGTAGTGCGGATAATCCAGCAAGCCATCCATAAAAGAGTCCTGCTCTGCTGATTCCGCATCACCCAAAACCCCGGGCAGCAATCTTGCCATGCCATCAATCATTACCATGGCCGGTAGTTCACCGCCGCTGAGAACATAGTCGCCTATCGACCATTCCTCATCTACTTGTTGTTTAATCAACCGCTCGTCAACACCCTCGTAACGACCGGCCAGCAAAATTAAACTTTTTTGTTGCGCCAATTCACCCAGCACAACCTGCGTCAGCGGTTTACCCTGCGGTGACAGGTAAATAACTTTACTGTTTTTACCAAGTAACGTTTTAGCATTGCTAATTGCCGCCAATAAAGGTGCAACTTTCATGACCATGCCGGGGCCACCGCCATAAGGCCGGTCATCAACAGTGCGATGTTTGTCATCGGTGAAATCCCGTGGATTCCAGACCGTTACTTGCAAACGCCCGTTTTTAACCGCCCTGCCGGTCACACCAAAATCAGTGACCGCTTTAAACATTTCAGGAAACAATGAAATCACCCCAAGGTGCATTTCATCGACTCACAAATAATCTGCTTGCCAATCAACCCGGATCTGCTGTTCAGCCAAATCCACGTTCAGGACAAATTCTTCCATGACAAATGGTATTAAGTACTCAGCGTCACTACCTTCATCCACAACCACCAACACATCATTAGCGCCAGTTTCGAGCAAATGGTCAACTTTGCCTAACACTTCTTCATCCGTGTTAATCACGGTCAAGCCAATTAAATCGGCCCAGTAAAACTCATCTTCATCAGCAGCTTGCAATTGTTCACGACGAATCGCCAACTCACCACCAATCAGTGGTAATGCTTGATCGCGATCAATGACATTTTTAATGCTCATGACCACGGCCTTGCCTTGTAATTGACCGCCACTGATATTGATTTCTGTCCATTGTCCCTGACGTTTCAGAAATAATGGTTTATAACTCAAAATATTATCGCGTGGATCTGTGTAAGAAAACACTTTCACGCTGCCCCGGACACCAAACACACCGGAGATTTTACCTACCGGGATAAATTCGCTGGCTTCAGCCATAACGAAACACTCCGGTTAAAAATTAAGCAGCTTTACGGGCCACTTTAATTAATTGTGCAACACGCTCAGAAGTCTGTGCACCTTTGCTGATCCAGTGATCAACACGGTCCAGATCCAAACGTAAAGATTCTTCCTGGCCTTTGGCAATCGGGTTAAAAAAGCCGATACGCTCAATGTAGCTGCCATCACGTTTATTACGTGAATCAGTGACTACGATGCCGTAAAAAGGACGCTTTTTTGCGCCGCTGCGAGTCATTCGAATTGTTACCATAAACCTGCCCGTTCAAAATCGGATGGAAAATAGAGTTATTTTACGCACTTATGCTGCTTTTGCAAAGCGCTATATGCCTCTAATTTAAAAGGGCATGCCACCACCGCCCATTGGCAGTTTCCCCCCAAGGCCGCGCATCATTTTCGCCATACCACCTTTCTGGCTCATTTTCTTCATCATTTTTTGCATTTGTGCAAACTGTTTCAACAAGCGGTTGACGTCCTGGATCTGAGTGCCCGACCCTGCCGCTATGCGTTTTTTTCGTGAACCTTTAATAAGGTCCGGACGACGACGCTCTTTTGGTGTCATCGAGTCAATCATCGCTTCCATTTTACGGAGTTCTTTATCGTTGGCCTGATTTTTAACGGCCTCAGGGATTTGCCCCATGCCCGGCAATTTATCCATTAAGGCGCCGATGCCACCCATTTTGCCCATTTGTCGCAGCTGATCACGAAAATCTTCTAAGTCAAAACCTTTACCGGTTTTCATTTTGCCGGCAAGTTTTTCGGCCGCGCCGACATCCATTTTGCGCTGCGCTTCTTCGACCAGTGAAAGGACATCGCCCATGCCCAGAATACGAGATACCAAACGGTCCGGATGAAACGGTTCCAATGCGGTCGTTTTTTCACCAACACCGAGAAATTTAATCGGTTTGCCGGTGATATGCCGAATTGATAACGCCGCACCACCGCGGGCATCACCATCCGTTTTGGTCAGAATCACACCAGTCAGTGGCAACGCTTCGTTAAATGCCTGCGCGGTATTGGCCGCATCCTGACCGGTCATGCTATCAACGGTGAACAAGGTTTCTGCCGGATTAATCGCCGCATGGATCGCTTTGATCTCAGTCATCATATCGGCATCAATATGCAAACGACCGGCAGTGTCCACAATTAATACATCGGCATATTCTTTTTTGGCTTGTGCCAGTGCATTTTGCGCAATGACGACGGGATCCTGTCCCGCTTCGCTTGGGAAAAACTTCGCTTCAACTTCATCTGCTAACGTTTTTAACTGCTGAATCGCTGCCGGCCGATAAACGTCGGCACTGGCGACCATGACGGTTTTTTTATGACGTTCCTTTAAAAACCGCGCCAGTTTGGCAACGCTGGTGGTTTTACCGGCCCCCTGCAAACCCGCCATCAAAATCACGACCGGTGGCTGATGGTTTAAATCCAGACCATCATTGGCTTTACCCATGACAGCGGTCAGTTCATCGTTAACAATTTTGATAAACGCCTGACCTGGCGTCAGGCTACGCAAGACATCCTGTCCCAGGGCGCGTTCTCTTACCTTAATAATAAACTCACGTACTACAGGTAAGGCCACGTCAGCTTCCAGCAGAGCCATACGCACTTCACGCAACGTGTCTTTAACATTGTCTTCGGTAATACGGCCCTGACCACGCAACTTTTGCAGCGTGCCGCTGAGCCGGTCGCTTAAACTATCAAACATATTTTTTCCCGTGAAAACGGTCGATTGACTTTGAAAATAATTACCGAAGATTATACCTGATTGGTATCACCATCCTTGAAACATCGTTTATGATGCATATTAAACTTATCTGCTATGCCGGAATAAAGGATTGTCCAAAATGGCCATTGCCAACGCTTTAGCCTTTCTGCTGTATCTTTGCTGTAGTGTCATATTAATTCGTGGTTTTGTAAAACGTGATACCAGTCGGCCGGTAAAAAGTCTGCCAATTGGAATTTTGACGGTACTTGCTCTGATATTTCATGCAGCTCATTTGTTTTTTATTATGCAAGCGGCCGGTGGCTGGGATCTGAGCCTGATGACCATGTTGTCACTTGCTGCCTGGATCATGGCTTTCATGGCGTTTATTGGTGGCTTCCGCTGGCCGGACTCACCGCCGGGTATTGTCATTTATCCGCTGGTTGCTTTGATTTTGATGATGGTTTTTGAAGTACCCTCTCCCAGTAATAAACAACTTCAGGATCCGGCGCTTGAATGGCATATTCTGCTGTCAATTGCAGCCTATAGCTTGCTGATGCTGGCCGCTATACAGGCGATCATTCTAGCCATACAGGAAAGACAACTGCGGCAACATCATGCCGGTGGTCTGCTTCGCAAACTACCGCCAATGCAAACGCTGGAGCGTGGTTTATTTCAACTGATTATCAGTGGCTTTGCGCTGCTCACACTGGGGCTGATTACCGGCTTTGTGTTTGTCGAAAACTTCTGGGCACAACATCTGGCGCATAAAACGATTTTGTCGATCATTGCCTGGGCCGTTTTTGCCTGCTTGTTGTGGGGCCGCCGGCAACATGGCTGGCGCGGTCAAACCGCAGTTCGCTGGACCCTGGCGGGTTTCGGTTTTTTATTGTTGGCCTATGTTGGCAGCAAAATCGTTCTTGAATATATTTTGCAGGTTAACTGATAGTGTTGGAAGAAACCTCCTTACTGGTGTTGTTCATCGTTCTGTTTTTTTTACTGGTGATGTCAGCATTTTTCTCAAGCTCAGAAACGGCACTGATGTCATTGAACCGCTACCGGATGCGGCATCTTGCCCAACAAGGTCATCGCGGTGCGCTGATAGCTGAATCGTTGCTGGCACGCCCGGATCGGTTGATCGGTTTAATCTTGTTCGGCAATAATTTCGTTAATATTTCTGCTTCCTCTATTGCCACCATTATCGGTTTAAAACTGCTTGGCGAAAACGGCATTCTGGTGGCGACGCTGACCCTGACCTTGATCGTTTTGCTGTTTGCTGAAGTCATGCCAAAAACAATGGCCGCATTGCACCCTGAGCGCGTTGCCTATCCAGCCAGTTATATTCTCAAACCATTATTGTGGATTTTGTACCCGCTGGTTTGGGTCATCAGCCTCATCACTCGCTGGTTATTGGGTTTGCTTGGCGTATCAGCTGAAGACGCCAAATCAACTGCCATTAATGTGGAAGAATTAAAAGTCGCGCTGATGGAAGCTGGCAGTATGATTCCTCGCAGCCATAAAGATATGTTGATGAGCATTCTGGAGCTCGAGCAAATCACAGTTAATGATGTGATGGTGCCGCGTAACGAAATAGAGGGCATCGACATTAACCTGCCGTTTAATGAAATTATCAAACAGCTGTCTCATTGTGGCTATACCCGTCTGCCGGTGTATCAGGACTCAATGGATAATATTGTCGGTATGTTGCATGTCCGCAAAGCTCTTAATCTGCTCAGCCAGGATAACCTCAACGCACAAACGCTGAACAATATAGTTAAAAAAGCTTACTTTGTTCCGGAAGGCACCTCGTTAAATACTCAGCTGATTCAATTTCAGCGCAACCTGCGCCGAACCGGCCTGGTTGTCGACGAATATGGTGACTTACTGGGACTGATAACCCTTGAAGATATTTTTCAGGAAATCGTCGGCGAATTTACCGCCAGTACCATTGATGATGACAAAGATATTCACCCGCAAGCTGATGGCAGCTTTTTGATTAACGGCACCGCCACCATTCGTGAAATTAATCGTAATAATCAATGGCATCTGCCAACCGATGGCCCAAAAACAATTAACGGTCTGGTGCTAGAAATGCTGGAAAGCATCCCCGATCCCGGCGTCAGTCTAAGGGTGGAAGATTATGTGATAGAAGTCATACAAACCGCTGACAACATTATCAAAACGGTGCGTATCCGCAGTATTGAAGCCGAGATCAATGAGGCTGACCCGGAAAGCGCCTGATTAT
>JBFJJO010000069.1:0-11687 GCA_041612215.1 Methylophaga sp. | reverse complement strand
CATGGAGACCTTATATAACCCCATTTACCATACAATTTAACTGCTGCGACACCGTCACTGAATGCTCGGGCATGTTCAAATTCGGCGTTAATAACCATGTCACCCTGCTGATTGATATAGCCATATTCCCAAAAATCCAGCGTTGCCGGTGCCAGGCCGTTAGTAAATGATAATGCCCAGCTAAATTTTGGCTCAATTGCCCATTGGCCTTTGGTATTTAAATAACCGACCTTGCCATTTTTCTCGACCCGCGCCAGTCCCTCGCTAAATGACCAGGCATCATCAAAGTCGAAGCCTGTCAGCAGCTTCCCTTGATCATCAATATAACCATAAAGATCAGCTTTTCGAACGGCAGCAAACCCCTCATCAAAGGTTTTAGCTGCGTCATACGCCGGTTCAGCCAACCAGCGGCCATCTCGATCAATGTAGCCCCATTTTTCACCATCAGCGACCGCGGCAAAACCGGCTTTAAAAATCCGCGCCTGATGATATTGAGGCTTGATTTTAAACTGCCCATCCGGGCGGACATAACCCCATTTATCATTTAGCTTAACTGCCGCAAGACCCTCACTGAATGCCAAGGTATCGTCAAACTGTGCAGTGATTTGCCATTGGCCTTTTTTATCAATAAAACCCCACAGTCCCTCGTCATTTTGTACGGCTGCCAGTTGTTCAGAAAAGATCGTTGCCCGAACAAATTGCGGCTCAATAATAACCTCACCTTTGTTATCAACATAACCCCACAAGCCATCTTCAAGTATCGCTGCCAGACCATTTGCAAAAGCATGCATTCGGGCATAAGTCGGTATGAGAACGACCTCACCCTGTCGGTTAACGATGCCCCATTGATTGTCCTGTCGAAACGGCGCCACATTCCCAGCAAAATCGGCAATTTCGTCAGCCTGGAAGAGCAGATTGCCCGCTGAATCAATAACCGCCATTTGCACCATGCCACGCTCGGCAATCATCACCGCTGCGTTACCATTATTAAAGCGGCCAGCATCATCAAATTTAAAATCAATGGCCAGATTTTCAACAAAAGCCATGGTAGGCTGGTAGGCGTAGCTCCAGCCAGTGATGCTGAGCAACAGGATCAGCGCTGATCCCCTAAAAAAAGCTAAATATCGAGAAATCAACATAAACGGCACTACCTGAATAAACAATTATTTGATGGTCAAGTCCGGCTTGTGAAATTTCCGTGAAAGCTTATTTGCATTGCATTAAGCAACTGGGGGGCGCCATGATTGAACGGGATGAAGACACCTTTAGCGCTTTGAAAGCGGTGGCTGAAGACATCAATCTATCGTCGCGTAATTATAATGATGAAATTATCGGCATTGATTACTACGCTAATTTAAAGGTGCTGACACCGTCGCAAACAAATGCTTTGCTGGAACTCTGGCAACAAAAACAACAAACCTGTTTTAAAGAACGCTGGGCATCACAATGGATGGTGGTGCAGGTCTGCTTATTGGTCGTGCTTGCAATAGTTATTGCCTGGTTATCGGGTGGCTTTGCCGGTATTCTGGCCAGTATTATCGGTGTGGTCGCCATGATTGCCATGATTGAAGATAAACGTGTCGCTATTGCAAAACGAAATCTCCAGGATGCGATAAAGGTGTGTGAGCGCTTACAACAAATTAAATCTTAGTTTGTTTCAGGAACCGTGCTGCTTGGCAGATGGTCTGGCAATCAGTCCATTCATTCAGGAAACAATTTAGTGCTTAAAACATTATTCAGTGGTTTGTCAGCCATTTTGCTGACCGCCTGTTCACCAGTTAGTCTGCTCAATGCGATGGTGCCTAGCAATGGTTTTACCGCTCAACGCGATATTGCCTACGGCGATGTTCAGCGGCAACGTCTGGATATTTATCTTCCCACCCAACGTTCTGCACAGGGCAGTCCAGTGGTGGTCTTTTTTTATGGGGGTGGCTGGGAAGGCGGCGACAAAAAGGATTATAAATTTGTCGGTGAAGCACTCAGTAGTCATGGCATAACCGTGGTAATTCCCGATTATCGTGTCTATCCTGAAGTCGTGTTCCCTGATTTTGTTGACGATGCCGCCGCCGCGGTTGCCTGGACGCGCGCTAATATTCGGCGCTATGCAGGGGATGAGCAGCAACTATTTTTAGCGGGCCATTCTGCCGGTGCCCATATCGCCAGTTTGCTGGCCTTAAATCCAGACTACTTAGAAAAGTATGCACTCACACCTGGTAATGTTCAGGGTATGATTGGCCTCGCGGGCCCATATGATTTTCTGCCTTTGAAAAGTGATACGTTAAAAACCATCTTCGGGCTTGAAAATCAGCGTTGGCAATCGCAACCGATAAACTTTGTCAGCGGTGATAATCCACCGATGTTGCTGCTGGTCGGTGAGCGTGATTTAACCGTCTGGCCGCGTAACAGCTATCGGCTTGCAGATAAAATTACCGAACAAGGTGGTGACGTGACATTAATCAAATTCCCTGATTATGGTCATGTGTCGATGGTTGCGAAACTGGCTAAACCACTCCGTGGTGATGGCGCTTTACTGCAACCAATCTTATCGTTTATCGATAAACATCGACGTTAAAGTAAGCTATTGAGTTTTCGGGCCAGCCAGTTGGCGCTGGTAAACGCCGCTTCAACCCGCCCCTGAATACACCAGTCCCCGCAGGCTGCCAATTGTTGCGCTTTATCAAGATAAGCTTTGGCAGCGGTTTGTCTGGGCAAATTCACATAGGTCCAGCGCTTGGTGTCCTGATGCAGCAGGTCCTGACGGTTAATGCCGGCAATGCGTTCAACCTCAGACAATAAATGCTCACCGGCGGCGTTCAAATCCAGTTGAAAGTTACTGCGCGTCCAGGCATTGGTAGCTAATACCAGCATACTGAATGCGCTATTACGACCGGGTTTACTGCTGTTAACTGACATCCAGCTAATATCTGCCTGCTTTACATGCGCTACCTGCCAATCCAAATCTTGCGGTTTGTTAAAACCGAGCATCAAGGCGTAACAGGGCCGCATCAGGTTATCTGGCAGTTTGCCAAGCAGGTTAGTGTGTTTTGCAAATAAGGCCGACGACTGTTTGGCTGGCAGCGTGCTGATCACCCAGTCAAATTCACCGACAAGCTGCTGTTCAGCAAATAGCTGCCAGACATTGCCATCACGATGAATATAATCAATATTGCAGCCATAATGAATATTCAGTGGCGCGGCTAATGCTCGTGGCAAGGCGTTCATATCGGGCGCGCCGACATAATGGGGAAAGTCGGCATCCCATTGCCGGCGGTTGGTGATGTCAGAGCCGGAAAATTCTGCAAAAGCGGCATCCCAGCGAACCAATACGCCGCTGTTTAAATAGGGCACTAAAAATCGCTGAAATGCAGCTGATTTTGCTGTGAAAAACTGAGCACCATGATCAAATACAAAGTCATCGGCCGTTCGGCTGGCCATCCGTCCACCAGCTTTATCAGCACGTTCATATAAACAAATGTCGTGTTGGTCAGCTAATTGATGCGCCGCCGTTAAGCCGGCCATGCCAGCGCCAATAATTGCAATTCGGGCCATGAGTCATCTCGGAAATTTGTTGTTATGACCCGTTATGGCCTGATCAGTTGCAAAATACAGCCATAAAAAAACCCGGCTCGGGCCGGGTTTCTTAAATGCGTTATCTGCGTATTAACGATTGCAGATGTACATGGTTACTTCGAAACCGAAACGCATATCTGAATATTCTGGTTTAGTCCACATAGTAAATACTCCTTAAGATGAAAGGTCAGCAGTTACTGACTTCGAATATATAATATCGAAATACTAATTACTGCAAATCAGCGCTTTGCCTGATAAAGATCAGGATTTTTCTGAAACGAGACTGACAAATTCCTCAGCGGCCGTTGGGTGGATTCCGATGGTGTGGTCAAAGTCCGCCTTTGTAGCGCCGGCCTGTAAAGCAATAGCGATGCCCTGCATGATTTCTCCAACATCTGCGCCCGCCATGTGTGCACCAATAACTCTATCATCTTGTGTATTAACAATTAACTTCAAAAAATTACCAGCCTTGGCATCAGTCAGCTGTGCTTTCAAATCTTTGAAGGTTTTGCTGAAAACGGCGATATCAAGGCCCTGATCACGTGCTTTTTGCTCAGTCAGGCCTACTTTGGCTACAGGCGGATTAGCAAACACCGTAGTTGGTGCCAGATCCAGATTGACTTTGCTGTACTCATCTTTGATTAAATAGTCTGCCAAAGCCTCTCCCTCAGCAATTGCCACCGGCGTTAGTTGCATGCCGCCGGTAACATCGCCCAGCGCAAAAATATTTTCAATATTGGTGGTAAAGTGTTCGTCGACGCTGATATAACCCTGCTGATCTAACTGGATATTGACTGCTTCCAGTCCCAAACCATGGGTATTGGCCTCGCGACCAGCGGCTACCAATACTAAATCAGCAATTATCTGTTGCTGCTCATCAAAGATAACGGCGTAGCTGCCGTTCGCTTTTTTTTCAATGGCTTGCGCAGTGCAATTTAAATGCAGATGAATACCGTTTTGTTGCATTTGTTGTGCACAAAATTCAGCGCAGTCAGTATCAAACCCCATCAAAAGCCGTGGGCTTTTGGCAATCACAGTGACACTAACACCGAGTCGTTGAAATAGACCGGCAAATTCACTGGCAATATAACCACCGCCAATAATCGCCAGTCGTTTCGGCAATACCGACAATTGAAACATCGCATCGGAATTGACGGCATGTTCAATACCGGTAATTGGCGGCATCAGGGCTTTGGCGCCGGTTGCGATAATAATAGATTGGGCGGTGACTTGTTTGCCATTGATATCAATTTGATGGGCGGCAACAATACGGGCCGTGCCGCGCAGTAACTTGATGTCGGCATCCGTGAGCAGATCCTGATAAGCCTTGTTGATGCGTTGAATTTCTTGCTGGACATTATCGCGCAGCTGTTGCCACTGAAATTCAGGCGGGGCGAATTGCCAGCCATAGGCTTTGGCACTCTGAAAAGCATCAGCAAACTCAGCCGCAAATACCAGCAGTTTTTTGGGAATGCAACCAACATTGACACAAGTGCCGCCCAAGGCATTTTGCTCACAAAGGGCGACTTTGGCGCCAGATTCAGCGGCCCGCCTTGCCGTGCGAACACCGCCGGAGCCGGCACCAATTACCAGTAAGTCAAAATCATATTGCATTATTTATAAGGCCAGTTGAAATTGAATTTTCAGCTTAACCAGCCGTCACAAAACCGTTTATAACGCCGGTCACGTTATATGCCTGAGATATTGCCTGGCTGCTGCTTGTTTCGATACATTGCTTGATCAGCTTTTTCATATAACTGTTGTAGTTCGTAATCCCCTTTAGCAAAGGTGGTGGCAACGCCGTAGCTATATTGTATTTGCTGAGTCGAACTGACCTGACTGTTATAACCACTCACAGAAACTTGCAGACGCTCGAGAACCCGCTGATTATCACCGCTTTCCTGGTGCACTGTCAGGGCGACAAATTCATCACCACCGATGCGGCCCAGCAAATCCGATTCACGGAAGTTATTTTGCAGTAACAGACCAAACTGACGTAGTGCTTCATCGCCAGACTGATGGCCTTCGGTATCATTAATCGCTTTGAAATTATCTAAATCAAAATAAATCAACGCTGATGTCATCCCCTGCATCTGGCACATATCCAACATATGCTGAGCGCGAAGGTCAAAACCGCGCCGATTCAGCAACCCGGTAAGATGATCTTCGCAAAGCAACAGGTTAGACGCGATTTCTTCTTCGACCATCAGAGCCAGCTCACGCAGTAATTGATGATCATTATCCGAGAAAAAACGGGCTTTATCATCTATCACACACAGGCTGCCCAGTTTTTCACCACTGGGCGCTTTAATCGGGTAGCCAGCATAAAAGCGGATAAAGGGCATGCCGACGACATAAGGATTATCTTTGAACAATGGATCCTGGCTGGCATCCGGCACTACCATCGATTCATCGCTTTGGATGGTTATATTGCAAAAGGCATATTCTCGTGAGGTTTCGCACAGATCAACGCCCACTTTGGATTTAAACCATTGGCGATTTTCATCTATTAATGTAACCAGACTTATCGGCACCTTAAACAAACGTTTTGCCAGTCGGGTAATACGGTCATAGCGCTGTTCTGCCGGCGTATCGAGAATATTCAGCGAATGCAGTTTTTGCACCCGTTGAAATTCAAGGAGTGCTGCCCGGCTGTCCAGCCAGTCAGCGATTTCGTGATCGTGCAATGGTTTACCGATAAAGTAGCCTTGGGCTTTGTCACAGCCCAGTTGCTGTAAAAACTGCAAGGTAGGTTCATCTTCAATACCTTCAGCAATCACCAACATGCCGAGACTGTGTGCCAAGTCGATAATGGCCTTAATAACCAGTCTGGACTCGCGCGAGGTTTGCGCGGTCATGACAAAAGATTTATCAACTTTGACCTCCGTAAACGGCATACGCACTAATTGCAGCAACGATGAAAAGCCGGTGCCAAAATCGTCAATCGATAAATTAAATCCCTTCATTCTCAGCCGGGTCAAAATATCAAGCGAGGCAATCGGATCATCCATGGCGCCGGTTTCGGTCAGCTCCAACATGATTTGCTCGGCCGGGATTTGATATTGCCGGCACAGCTTATCCAGCGTATTGAACAACTGTAAATTTTTCAGTGATAGGGCCGAAATATTGATTGAACACTTTAAGTGTTTACTGGTTTTGATTGTCGACTGAGCATCACGCTGGCTGCAAAAACTACTAAACCATTGCAGTGCCTGATTAAAAATAACCTCAGACAGTGCATCTATCAGCTGATTTTGCTCAGCGATGGCAATAAATTGGTCCGGCGGGATATTACCCAAGGTCGGATGCTGCCACCGTGCTAATACTTCAAAGCCAACCAGTTCACCACTTTGACATTCTACTTTTGGTTGAAACATGGCGCTGAGTTCGCGCTGTTCGATGGCGGTTTGCAAATCACTTACCGAGACACGGGCTTGGTTTTGTTGCACATTATGCTCTATCAGTTCATGACCTTGCTCCGGCGCACTATCAATTAATTCCTGAAAGCTACGTGGATTAAACGGCTTGGGTAAAATGCCGATAATATTAAGGCCATGCGCCGCCGCTGAGCGGGCTGCAGCTTGCAAGACCTGCTGGCCAACGCCGCTGGTAATCATGATCTGGGCCGAAATATTACGGGCACTTAATTCAGCCAGCACTTCGACGCCGTCCATTTCCGGCATCACCAAATCCAGGGCGATATGGCTGGGCGACCAGCTTGCCAGCTGAGCAAAAAATTCGGTCGCATTTTGCGTGAACACCACCGACATGCCGGCAAATTCAGCGACATTTTTTAATGTCTCGCCAGTCAGCTCGTCATCATCGAGTATCAATAATTTCAGTTCAGCCATGGGTGCTTAATTATTCCCTGATTACTTTTAATGCCCTGGCAATACGCTGCAGCAGTGTCGCCCGGTGGTAAGGTTTATTGAGCAAACATTGCTGCCGCTGTTCATCACTCATATCTTTGAGTATGTTTTCGGTATAGCCCGAGGTATATAACACTGGCAATCCCGGACGAATTTGACTGGCCAGTTGAGCCAGTTCAATACCAGACAGGCTATCTGGCATCAGCACATCAGTAAACAATAAATCGATGGTCTGTTCAGAATTCAACCAATCCAATGCCTCTGTGGCATCGGCTGCTTCAAGAATGTGATAACCGGCATCACGAAGTTGAGCAGTAGCGTATTGACGCACCAGTTCATCGTCCTCGACCACTAAGATGGTTTTTTGCTGATCTTTATCTATGTTGGCTTCTATGGATGCTGATACCGGGATTTCAGGGGGGGGCGTTTTGGCTGTGACACGCGGTAAATATAAATTAAAGCAGGTGCCCTTGCCGGTTTCTGACTGCACACGGATATGGCCGCCTGATTGCTTGATAAAGCCAAACACCATACTGAGGCCCATGCCACTGCCTTTGCCTGCCCCCTTGGTGGTGAAAAACGGTTCAAATATCTTATCAATCATATTGTCCGCAATACCGTTACCACTGTCACAAATACTGATTTTTACCCAGTCACCCTTGCTCAGATCGATATCATGAAGAATATTTTTACCGGCAAGATTCTCGGTACGGATGCTCAACTGGCCGTCTTCTGCCATAGCATCACGCGCATTGATGGTCATATTCAGCAAACTGCTTTCCATTTGCACTGGATCTATCATCACCGGCCATAAATCTTCATTCAGCTCCAGCCGCAATTTATATTTTTCGCTCAACGAGCTGCGAAGTAATGTCTGCAATTGCATAATCAGTTCATTTACATCAACTTGGATTGGTGATAACGGTTGACGTCGGGCAAAGGCCAACAAATTACGGGTCAATCCGGCGCCGCGTTCAGCAGCGTTACTAATCAATTTACTTAGAGCCAGTAGTTTTGGCTGATCCTGCAAGGCATCTTGCAAAATATCGTTATTGCCGGTGATAACTGTCAACAGATTGTTGAAATCATGGGCGATACCACCGGTCAACTGGCCGATGGCCTCCATGCGTTGTGATAGTTGCAGTTGTTTTTGCAGGTTTTTTTCAGCGGTAATATCACGCTGAATCGCTACCAGATGTGTTACCCGGCCGCTTTCCATACCAATGGGCGCGATGTTCAGTTCAATTTCATATTCGCTGCCGTCTTTATGGTAGTTAGTCAGTTGGACGCGAACCGGCTGCTGGCTAAGCAATGCCAGGCGAATTTTGTCCAGTTCATGACGCTGGGTTTTCGGGCCTTGCAAAAATCGCGGCGAATGGCCTATGGCCTCGTCGCGACTGTAGCCACTATTACGCTCAAACGCAGCGTTAACAAAAACAATTTTCGGCCCCGGCTCATCGAGCGGCGTTGCTTCAGTGATGATGACCATATCATTGAGTTGTGAGACAGCGCTGCGCAGTAATTTCAGCTCCTGCTGCTGGCGCTCTATGGTGATATCCCGCAGATAAACCGTCAGGCCCTCTGCGGCGGGATATACCCGCACATCCAGCCATAATTCGCGGCTGGCAAACCAGAACTCAAAAGCAGTCATGCTGTGCGACGACATGGCCCGCCTCAGCTGCAGGCTAAAACTGCCATCGCTGTCAATTATGGTATCACTGACACACAACTTGTTGAGGAGTGCCGAACTTGACTGTTCCAGCAAATGAGCCGCCTGTTCATTGACATAGCTAAAACACAATTCGTCATCGAGGCTGAAAAATGCATCGGTGATACTTGCGAGCGTATTTTGCAATTGTTGTGACAACTGCTCGCGGCGCTGTTGCAGTAATTTGATTTCACTGACGTCAATGCCAGTTCCATACCATTTGTAAATTTTGCCTTGCTCATCACGGGCGGCGATGGCACGGGTTAGATACCAGAAATACTTGCCATCATGGCGGCGGAGCCGGAATTCAACCCCATATGGCTCACCGGTTTTCAGTGATTGCAGCCAACGGTTCATGGTTGGCTGCTGGTCATCGGGATGTAGAAAACTAAACCAGTTTTCAGTAATAAATTTTTCGCTGGCACCAAAATAATCTAAAGTGAATCGCGAGACATAATCCAGGTTGCCGTCCGGTTTTGCAGTCCAGGTAAACAGCTGCATGCTGTCGCCCACATAATGAAAACGACGTTCTTCTTCGGCAAGTTTTGATTCTGCAACGTGAGTGGCATGAACGTCCTGCAAGATACCGTGTATTTGTGGCGGTTGTTGGCTGTCCTGGTGAGCCATAAAGCGCAGCCAGCGCAATTCACCATTATTTTCTATGTGTCGGTATTCAACATCCAGTGGTACTTTATCGGCTTGCATATGGGTCAAAAAATGTTGACCATCGGCATCGACCAACAATTGTGCAAAACGCTGAAGCGTTATTTCTGATTGGTCAATGTCAAGAATTTGCTGGGCTTCCGCGGATAATTTTAGTTGTCCGTTATTCGTGAGTTGCCAGCCACCGAGTCGGGCCAACTGTGATGACATATGCAGTTGTTCGCGTTGCAGGAGTTGGTTTTTTTGATAAGCCATACCCAGCCGGCAGAGACAATATAGGGCCAGTAGTACAAAACACGAAAACAGTCGGTTCGCATAAATATAAACGGGCTGAAGATCGAAGTTGTAGGCAGGTGACAGCCACATGCCCAGCCAGACAAGTATTAGGCTTAGTCCCAGAACAATATTTAGATGGCGCAACCGGCCAGATAATGCTGATAACAGTAATACCGGACTGTATAGGGTGCCATGAGCAAAACCAAGCGGGGTCAGACTATCAGTCGCCAACACCAGTATCAGCAAGCCATAACTGAGTAGTGCGAAAATGCGCCGCTGACGGAGTTGGTTCAAGATCTGAGATGCATTTATTTCACCCTGTAAAATACGCTGTGCTTTGTTTACCGCCATAACCAAAGCCTAACGCGGTCTAACCATAAATGCTACAACCTTTAAGCGGGGTGGGCTCGAAGGCTATAAACCGCTTGTTCAGTGACCACAATATCCATAGCAATATCGTGTGGCTGAGGCTGAATATCGACCAGTTTCAGTGTTTCCAAACCGATGCCGATAGCCAGTGGTTTGGGTTTAATGGCGGCAAGGCTGCGATCATAAAAACCACCGCCGTTGCCAAGTCGGTGTAATTGTTTATCAAAACCTACCAGTGGGATAAGCAATACATCTGGGGTCAGTTCCCGGGTGTTTTGTGGAACGGGAATTTGCCAGATTTCCGGCGCCATGTCGCAGTCCGGTGTCCATTGCCTAAACTGCAGTGCAGCATCTTTAGCGACAATTTTCGGTGAGGCTGCCAGCCAGCCGTAAGCTAGCAGTTGCTCAATAAGGGGCTGACAATTCATTTCGCCTCGAATCGGCATGTAAAAACCGATTGTACCGGGTTTTACCGGTGCCAGTAACGTTAACAAATGATCTTGTATCTGCTGCTGAGCACTAATCCGCTCGACCTCTGATAAAGACTGGCGGCGGGCAATTAATTTCTGGCGTTGGCTATGCCGCCATGCCGCCCAAACTTGGGTTTCAGCCAACGTTGAGCAATCCTTGCAGTTGTTGTTTATTTTTCACCAGATCAGCCAAGGTGTATTCGTCCAGAACATTCAGAAAAGCTTGTTGTGCTTTGCCGAGTACGCCTTTTAAAGTGCAAGCGCCGTCGATCGGGCATTCACTGCGACTGTGTTCGGCAAAGCAAGGTAGTAATTGCAGGTTTTCTGTTTGACGAACGAGTCTGCCGATGCGGACTTCTTCTGCTGGTTGGCCCAGTTCCAGACCGCCGCCGCGGCCACGATGGCTGATGACGTAATTATACTGCACCAACGTCTGAGCAACTTTGGCCAAATGATTGGCGGAAATCGTAAACTTGGCGGCAGCATCCTGAATAGTAGCTTTGCTTCCACGCTGCACAGCTAGATAGATCAATAGCCTGAGAGCGTAATCGGTGTGCGTGGTGAGTTGCATAAAAATTGACTCCGGTGAACCGGTATTTAATAGACTTATTACTAAGTACTTTCGATACCAATATTGAGGATGCATGTGCACTGTCGAAATGACAGCGCTGATATGGGCCTCGTTACCCGCTTTGTAAGCTGAGGGAGTATCTCTCACTCGCCTGTTTTACCATAAATTGCGCAGCAAGCTCCTAGAATTTT
>JBFJJO010000068.1:0-11770 GCA_041612215.1 Methylophaga sp. | reverse complement strand
TTTATGCCTGGCGGCCATAGCGAGTTGGCACCACCTGTTCCCATCCCGAACACAGCAGTGAAACAGCTCAGCGCCGATGATAGTGTGGGAGTTCCCATGTGAAAGTAGGTCACTGCCAGGCTTTAATATAAAAGAAAAGGCCACTCCGATAGGGGTGGCCTTTTTTATTATCTGTAGTTTAGACAGTGTGACCTGCTTGAACGGCGTGGTCGGTTTTTGCTCCTGCAAAACCGACATACATGACATCCCTGTAAATAACAAATACGCCAGGACAAGCAATGTTCCAGACATTGCCTTGCATACACGCCATCCATGGAGATAAGCGTTTTGAATGAGCAAAGCAAGCCCGTAAGCTCAGCCACGGGGATTTAGGCGATAGTCAGTCAACCCAAACATTTACCTACCGACATCCTATACAAACACGCAGCCCTCAAAGATATACTCACGCGATAGATAGATTGTCATTCCAGTTCGTAGTGTAGCTGGCGCTCTTATTTTCCTGCTTCATCTTCCAAGGGCGGCGAAAACCTTCCCGGGCAATTTTCAGGCTATCACGCCCCAGCTGTTGATTAATATTATCCAGCACCTGCATTAGCTGATCACTGTGCTCGTTGGGGTGGTGATTAAATAAATTCATTTGCTGCGCGTTGGCCGATGATATCTCGCTCAGCATAATGCCGGCCTTGGCATATTTAAAGCCGGATTTATAAATCTGATCTAATATGGCAAGTGCGACCTTTAGCAGTTGCCGGCTGTCATTGGTGGGGACTGTTAGTGCTGATGTTAATTGGCCACGGTAAAAATCTTCGTCTTTATGGAAGGGACTGGTACGAATATACACATGCACTGTGCCGCATACCGATTGTTGAAAACGTAACTTACAGGCCGCCCGGCTGATATACAGGGTGATGGATTCGGCAAGGCTTTGCTTATCAGTGACCGGTATGCCGAAACTACGTGAACTGATAATTTGTTTCTTTGCAGTCTGTATTTGTTCGAGCTCAATACAGGCGATACCATTGAGTTCA
Organism: Methylophaga sp.; assembly: GCA_041612215.1. GTDB lineage: Bacteria > Pseudomonadota > Gammaproteobacteria > Nitrosococcales > Methylophagaceae > Methylophaga. Next base: position 10,742 of record JBFJJO010000068.1, on the reverse strand, counting down.
CGAATGGTCTTTTCCATGACAACACTGTATTGACGGCGTAATACTTCGGGATTAGCACGCTTGATATCCAGTACAGTCGTTAAACCATTATTCAGCAGACGTTGTCCGAGCTTTTTGCCAATGCCCCAAATCTCAACATTGGGCATTTCCATCATCATCTGATCCAGATAGCTTTCGGAGATAATCCCGAAATCACATACACCGCTAAATTTAGGTTGTTTTTTGGCACAATGATTTGCCAGTTTGGCTAAGGTTTTAGATGCAGCGATACCTACAGAAATAGGCAGGCCAGTCCATTGGCTAATCGTGTCACGCATCTGCTGGCCATAAGCGGCTAAATCAAAGTGCTGATAGCCGGTCAGATCTAGGAAACACTCATCAATTGAATAAATTTCCTGATCCGGACAAAATTGACCGAGAATACGCATGACACGATTGCTCATATCAGCATACAGGGCATAGTTGGAGGATAAAGCGATAATATTATGTTGGCGGGCAATATCGGCAAACTTAAACCACGGGGCGCCCATTGGAATACCTAAAGCTTTGGCTTCATTACTCCGCGCCACCGCGCAGCCATCATTATTGCTGAGAACCACTACCGGCCGGCCGTTTAGTTTTGGGTTAAATACACGTTCACAGGACACATAAAAATTATTCACATCGACCAGTGCGATCCGTCGTGCAGCAATGGCCATTCTAAAAACGCCGGAAAGCGCCAGTGACGACGCCCCATATCTCAAATTGTGACTCGTCTTTGATGATAATTGGCTGATAAGCACCGCTACTGTTTTCCGGTAATAACAGTGGCCGGCCATCCGGACTTTTGCCCAGCCGTTTGATGGTGAATTCACCGTCAACCACGGCCAAGACAATGTTATTTTTACGGGCATTTTTAGAGCGATCAACGACCACCTTGTCACCGGGCAACAGACCGGCATCAATCATCGACTGGCCTTCAATGGTGACAAAGAATGTAGCTTCTTCGTTATCGATTAAAAAATCATTGGGATCCAGACGTTTCTCGACGTGCTCATCTGCAGGTGATGGAAAACCGGCGGCGACTTTGGAACTGAACAGCGGCAAACTGATATTTTTAAGTGTTGCCTGTGGACGGCTGATGGTGAGTGGCAAAATCCGGGCAGGTACCGATACATTCGCTTTATGGGCGCTAATCAAATCACGCACTATTCGCTGCTGGCTTTGCGGTATACGCATCACCACGCTGGGCTCGGATTTAGCACTGCCTTTTTTACGGCCAGCACCGGATCGGCGGCCGCCATGCGAATTTATCTGTGGCATAAACACCTTGAATATATGTAACTGTAAATCAAGTTTATTATGCAGCAGTCTTTCTGACAAGCATTCAATTATTAATCAAGGGCCATATAGTTTTCTGTCTTAAATCGCGGTGTGCAAATCGCCAAAAAAACCAAATCACTGAGGCCAGTACTAGTGATACGCTGGCGAGTATCGGGTGGAATTATTACGACATCACCGGGAAAAACACTTTGTGCTGGCAAATCGCCTATTTCAACGTCACCTTGGCCTTCGAGGATGACGTAACGTTCAGTCGTCGCACTTAATCGGTGCCAATGGGTGGTGGTATTGTGCGTTAAGCGTGCACGCGCGATAGAAATCGCGGGATCTTGCGCTGAATTAGCAAGCTCATTGATATAACAGCCTTCAACAAAAAAATATTCTTTGTTGGCTGCAAAACGTTCGATATATGGCTTCATGGCTGAATAGTAACCCCGTTTATTATTGCCGAGTAATGCTGAGACTGGTTGTTTGTTATTAAATATGGCATTTTTAATGCAGCAACATTGCCGGAACCCTGTAGGGAGGCGCTGTATGAAATTGCTCATTCTGCTCTTGCTATTTGTCTCGCCGGCCGATGCTGAAGAATCGGCGCCGTGGAAACGCATGTTATTCACCGGCGGCAACCATATGATTATGGGTTTTGCGCCGGCCACCCTGCATTTTGCCGATACGCTGAATATCTTTATCGAGGGTGATGGCAAACCGGGTATTGCTCTGGATTTGGCACGTAGTACCGGTGGTAACTCGGTATATTTGGCACGGCCTTGTCAATATCTGGATGGCAGCCGGTTTAACAGTTGTGGTAAGGCTGTCTGGACCTCTCATCGTTACTCCCAGACTGTTATTAACTCAATGGACAGGGCGATCACTGCGCTAAAAATCCGTTATCGGGCGAAAACGGTGCGACTGATAGGTTTTTCAGGTGGTGGTGCGGTAGCAAGTATTATCGCGACGAAACGACAAGATGTGGCCTTGCTGGTGACTGTTGCCGGTAATCTGGATCATAAACGCTGGACCGACTATAACGCTTCTCAGCCATTGGCGGGTTCATTAAATCCAATCGATTTCAGTAAAGCGCTGGAAGCAATACCACAGATCCATTTGATTGGTGAGCGTGATGATGTGGTGCCTGGTTCGGTATTAACGTCGTACTTATCGCGATTTGAAAAGCTCGACAAGGTCACCAGCCATATTATAGTGGGTGCAAATCACACTTGTTGTTGGTCACTGGCGGTGGCACAAGTGCTGGAGTGATCGCTATTCAATGTAAACCGAATCAGCCGAGACTCGCTAACCAGTCATCATCAGAGTTCTCATTCATGCCCTCGAATAAATAGGTCGATAAGTAACGTTCACCGGTGTCGGGTAACATGGCCAGAATGACGGAGTCTGGTTCGGCTTTTTCGGCAACTTTCATGGCAGCCGCTAAGGTGCCACCGCAAGATAAGCCAACAAAAATGCCTTCTTCGCTGGCCAGCCGCAGTGCCCAGTTTTTGGCTTCTTCATCGGTCACCGGATACAGTTCATCATAGACATCACGATTCAGCACATCAGGAATAAAATCCGGCGTCCAGCCCTGAATTTTATGTGGCTGCCAGTCCTTGCCAGCCAATAATGCGGCATTGGCAGGTTCAGTCGCAACAATTTTAGTATCTGGACGGGCTAATTTGATCATTTCACCAGCGCCCGTCAGTGTGCCGCCGGTACCCCAACCGGACACCCAATAATCAAGACGTTTGCCAGCAAAATCTCGCAGAATTTCCGGGCCGGTAGTATTGCGGTGATAAGCAGGATTGGCAGGGTTTTCAAATTGCCGTGCTAAAAACCAGCCATGTTTATCAGCCAGCTCCTCAGCTTTTTTGACCATACCGGTGCCTTTTTCGGCAGCCGGGGTCAGGATCACTTTAGCACCCAATGCCCGCATAATTTTACGGCGCTCAATTGAAAATGTTTCAACCATAGTGGCAACAAATGGATAACCTTTAGCGGCACATACCATAGCCAGGGCAATACCGGTATTACCAGACGTTGCTTCAACAACCGTTTGGCCGGGTTTTAATACACCTTGCTGCTCGGCATCTTCAATGATGGCAATCGCCAGCCGATCTTTGACTGATGCCATTGGGTTAAAGGCTTCGACTTTGACGTACATGTGCACATGCTTCGGTGCAATATGATTAAGACGTACGATAGGTGTGTTGCCGATGGTGTCGAGGATACTGTTATAAATCATAGTTTACTCTGTAGCTAAATATTGATTAAGAGTACAAGATGTCAGTTTTATGGCAAGCCCTGAAACAAAAAAGCCGCTTATAGCGGCCGTTTAAATACAATCTGGCAGACCTTAGTTAGGACTGCTGACGTGGATGTTTTGTTTTGTAGATTGGCCGCTGCGTGGTTTTTTGACAGATTCCGGGTTGGCAGTTTTTTGCAGCGCTTTAAGAATATTTTGCCGTGTGATCGAGCCGACCAGACGATTTTCTTTAATTACCGGCATACACTTGAAAGCTTTCTGCAAAAAGATTTCCGCGACATCAATAATAGAGGCCTCATAATCGATGGTTTCAACATTATGATGCATATATTCTTCAACGCGACCTGCTGCCTCACCTTGATAGGCGGCATTCAGTGCGACTTGCATACAATCTTTTTCGGACAAAAAACCAATTAGATTACCGTGATGATCAATCACTGGCGCACCGGAAATTTTGAATTCAATTAATTGGTGGATGGCCTTGAGCACATCCATATCCGGCGTAAACGTCAGCTTAGTGCCGTTCATATGATCTTTAACTTTCAGTGATGCCAGCATGGTGCTCTCTCCTCAGCGGTAACTTACGCGTTATCCTGTGCGTGTTTACGTGTCGCACATTGTTGTTTTTCCTCAATGCTGCAGGCACCGCCACAGCTACCTGACAAGCCGACCTGATTCAGGCCGCCACAACTGCCTTTAATCGCACCACGACCAAATATTACGCCTATTGCCATGCCGGCGACGATGATTAATAACAACACAAAAGCAGCAATAAACGTAGACATCTAGCCTCCGAAATCGTCAAGCATGATATTTTCACGTTCAACACCCAAATCTTCCAGCATTTTAATGACTGCTGCATTCATCATTGGTGGACCACACATATAATATTCACAATCTTCTGGTGCCGGGTGATCTTTCAGGTAGTTTTCATACAACACATTATGAATAAAGCCAGTATACCCTTGCCAGTTATCTTCGGGCTGTGGATCCGATAGCGCTACCTGCCACGTAAAGTTGTCATGTTCGGCAGCCAACTGGTCAAAGTCCTCGGTGTAGAACATCTCCCTCAGACTTCGCGCACCGTACCAGAAGGTAATCTTGCGTTTGGTTTTGATGCGGCCGAGTTGATCAAAAATATGAGAACGCATCGGCGCCATACCGGCACCACCGCCGATGAATACCATTTCTTTGTCAGTATCTTTGGCAAAAAACTCACCAAATGGTCCCGAAATCGTTACTTTGTCACCGGCTTTCAGATTAAAGATATACGAAGACATAATGCCAGGCGGCACATCATCATTGTTTGGCGGCGGTGAGGCAATCCGCACATTCAGCAAAATGACGCCTTTTTCTTCCGGGTAGTTAGCCATCGAATAAGCGCGCACCACATCTTCTTTAACGACTGATTTATAACGCCACAGATCAAAACGATCCCAGTCCGGCCGATATTCATCGCCGATGCTAAAGTTTTTGTATTCAACGGTATGCGGTGGGCACTCGATCTGGATAAAACCACCGGCACGGAATTTTACATCTTCGCCTTCTGGTAATTCCAGAATCAGTTCTTTGATAAAGGTGGCGACATTGTCATTGGAACGAACCGTACATTCCCATTTTTTAACACCGAATACTTCTTCCGGTACCTGAATACGCATGTTTTGTTTAACTGCGACCTGGCAGGACAGGCGGTCGCCTTCTGCCGCTTCACGTTTAGTGATATGAGATTCTTCAGTAGGCAGAATCGAACCACCACCTTCGAATATTTTTACTTTACATTGCGCACAGGTTCCGCCACCGCCGCAAGCTGACGATACAAATAAATTGGCATCGGCTAGGGCACCAAGTAATTTGCCGCCAGCCTGCGTTCGAATGGTTTTTTCGTCATTGATGATAATTTCAATATCACCGGTGGCCACCAGTTTAGAGCGCGCGCCGAGAATGACGCCGACCAGCAGCATGATGATCAACGTGAATAAAACAATACCGAGTATGATTTCCATTACAGTTGAATCCCCGAAAAGGCCATAAATCCAAGTGCCATCAGACCGGCGGTAATGAAGGTAATGCCTAAACCTTGCAAGCCATCAGGAACATCGGAATATTTCAGTTTTTCGCGAATACCGGCAATAGCAGTAATCGCTAGCGCCCAGCCAAAACCACTGCCAACACCATAGACGGCACTTTCAGCCAGATTGTAATCACGTTCCACCATAAACAGCGTGCCGCCGAGAATGGCACAGTTAACCGTGATTAGCGGCAGGAAAATACCCAGCGCGTTATAAAGAGCTGGTGCATATTTATCCATGGCCATTTCTAGGATTTGCACCATGGCGGCTATGACACCAATATAGCTAATCAGACCGAGAAAACTTAAATCAACATCGGGTAGACCAGCCCAGGCCAGTGCGCCTTCCTGCAGCAAATACTGATAAATAAGATTATTAGCTGGTACTGTAATTGTCTGAACCACAATAACGGCAATGCCCAGCCCCAGCGCTGTTTCAATTTTTTTGGAAACCGCCAGAAAGGTACACATGCCCAGAAAGAAGGCCAGAGCCAGATTTTCGACAAAAATTGAGCGGATAAACAGACTGAGATAGTGTTCCACTTACAGTACCTCCGTCCGGTGCACCTGATGGATCTGATAATCCGATGCTTCGACCTGTTGTGGTTTCCAGCTGCGAATCGCCCAAATCATCAAGCCAATAATAAAGAAAGCACTTGGTGGCAGCAGCATCAGGCCATTCGGTACATACCAACCACCCTCGTTGGCAACCGGAATAATGGTTTGGCCAAATAATTTACCAGCGCCAAATAACTCTCGGAAGAAAGCCACGGCCATCAGAATCAGGCTGTAACCCAACCCATTCCCCAGACCATCGAGGAAACTCATCACCGGCGGGTTTTTCATTGCGTAAGCTTCAGCTCTGCCCAGAACGATACAGTTAGTAATGATCAGGCCCACAAAAACGGATAACTGTTTGCTGGCTTCATAGGCATATGCTTTAAGCACTTGGTCAACAATAATGACCAAAGAGGCGATAATTGTCATTTGCACGATAATACGAATACTGCTGGGGATGTGCGCCCGAATCGAACTAATAATCGCGCCGGAAAATGCCGTCACGGTGGTCAAGGCAATCGACATAATCAGTGCGGCGGTCATGTTGGTGGTAACCGCCAGTGCTGAGCAGATGCCCAGCACCTGCAACGTGATAGGGTTGTTGTCGATTAAAGGATCAACAATATTTTTTTTCGCCTGACTTGCCATTAGTTACTCTCCAACTCAGTGCGTAAATTTTTTAAAAACGGGCCGAAACCTTGTTCACCCAGCCAGTAAACCATCATGTTAGAAACACCTTGGCTGGTTAATGTGGCACCGGACAAACCATCGATTTTGTATTCGGCATTGCTGGCATTTTCATCAACAAAGCCGCGAACTACGCGCAGTTCGACATTGCCATTATCGTCATAAAGCTTTTTGCCTTCCCACTTGGCCCGCCAGCGGGGGTTATCGATTTCACCGCCCAGCCCCGGCGTTTCTGCATGCTGATAAAAACGTAGCCCGGCAATAGTATTTAAATCCGCTTCTAGCGATAAAAAGCCATACATAGTTGACCATAGACCATAACCACTTACCGGCAGAATGACCTGTTGTACGGCATTGGTATCGGGATCGCGTAATAAATAAATGGGTGCATATTTGGCGCGATTACCGATACCGGCAATATCATCATCAATATTGACGCCATATTCAGGGGTGGCAGCGGCTTTATACTGGTCAAAGGTTGCTGGATCCAAATTAACATCAGAATCAGCATATTGACCGGTATCTAAATTTACTAACTGCACATCAAAACGCTCAAACGTCGTGTCAATATCCATTCCCGGCTCATAGAGACCAGTCACTGCCAGAATATTTTTGCGGATATCATTTTTCTTATTAATGGTTTGCTGACTTTTTAAGGCGACGGCGGCAGTTGATACCAGCACCGAACACACCAGACACAGCAGCACAGCAATAAAAATTGTTTTACGCGGATCATCATTGGGCAAAGCCATCAGCCTGCCTAAAAAGCCCGTTTTCTGCGTAGTTTTAGTCATAGTTAAATTCGTTGTAGTCTGCGTTTGACGTTGGCCTGCACCACAAAGTGATCAATTAGTGGTGCAAAAATATTGCCGAACAAAATAGCCAGCATGATGCCCTCTGGAAAGGCCGGGTTAATGACACGGATCAAAATGGTCATAAAGCCAATCAGAATGCCGTAAATCCAGCGACCTTTATTGGTCATTGCGGCTGACACCGGATCGGTTGCCATAAAGACCATACCAAAAGCGAAGCCGCCCAGCGTCATATGCCAGTACCACGGCATACTGAACATCGGATTGGTGTCGCTGCCAATTAAATTAAACAGTGCCGTGGTCAGGAACATGCCTATGAAAACCCCAAACATAATCCGATACGACGCTACGCGTGTGATTAACAGAAATGTCATACCAAATAAAATCGCCAGCGTTGAGGTTTCACCTAACGAACCCGGCATCATGCCGATAAAGGTTTGTCCCCAGCTGTAACCAGCTTCCTTAATGGCTTCAACACCACCTAATGCGGCCAGACCTAAAGGTGTAGCTCCTGTATAGCCATCAATAGCTGTCCAAACAGCATCGCCTGACATTGATGCTGGATAGGCAAAATATAAAAAGGCCCGACCAGTCAACGCAGGGTTAAGAAAGTTTTTACCGGTGCCGCCAAACACTTCTTTGCCGATAACTACACCAAATATTATGCCCAGAGCCACTTGCCACAGCGGAGTAGAGGGCGGCAGGGTCAGTGTGTAAAGCATTGATGTGACCAGAAAGCCTTCGTTGACTTCATGATTTCGCACCGCGGCGAAGATGACTTCAAATGTACCGCCGGCGATTAGCGTGGTCAGGTAAATAGGCAGAAAATAGAGTAGCCCATGAAACATATTCGAAAAAATGCTGCTTGGGTTGTAAGCAATACCTAAGGTATTCATGATCCAGCCGCGCCAGCCTTCAACGGTGGCCATGCCGAGTTCGGCCATGGCGCTGTTAGCCTGAAAACCGGTATTCCATAGCATTAGCAACAGTACGGGGAAAGTCGCCAGAACCACATAACTCATCACCCGTTTTAAGTCGATACCATCACGAACATGTGGTGAGCCGCGTGTTGTATCTGCGGGACTATATACAAATGTGTCGACCATTTCATAGAGGGCGTAAAACTTCTCATACGGCCCGCCTTTTTGAAATGACGGTTCAATTCTGTCGAGGAATCTTCTGACGCGCGCCATGGTTAACCTTCTTTTTCAATTTGCGTGAGATTGACCCTTAAGGCTGGGCCATAGTCATATTTGCCAGAGCAAACATATGAACACAGCGCCAGATCTTCTTCATCGAGTTCTAAACAACCCAAAGCCTGTGCTGAGTCAGTATCTCTGACCAATAAAGCGCGCAGGAGTTGTGTCGGCAAAATATCAAGTGGCATCACATACTCAAACACGCCCACCGGGACCATGGCGCGTGGGCTGCCATTTTGTGACGTGGTCAGTGCCAGGTTTTTTTTGCCAAGAATTTTTGAGAAAAACACGTTTAGCGCCGAGAATTTATCTTTACCGCCGGGGCGGATCCAGCCCAGTAATTCGCGTTGGTTGCCTTCAGCAATCACTGATATCTGCGTATGGAAACGACCCAAATACGCTGCCCAGTTGTTGGCAGTATGGCCATGTAACACCGAACCGGAAATTACCCGTGATTGCACATTTTGCACTTCACCACTTACCAAATCTTCGGTGTTGGCACCCAGCCGGGTGCGAATCAGGCGTGGTTTATTGACCAATGGGCCGGCCAGGGAAACGATCCGTTCTACCCAATAGTTGCCGCTGGTAAACAGTTTGCCAATAGCAATGACGTCCTGATAATTAATATGCCAAACAGTTTTTTTGATGCCAACAGGATCGATAAAGTGAATATGTGTTCCTACCAGGCCGCTGGGGTGCGGGCCAGAAAAAGTGTATGTATTAAGATTGGCTAAATCGGGGGTTGGTAATGCCGTTTGCGGGGCTTGGCATAAATTGATTTTGCCAGAAGTCAGCCTGCTAAGCACTGTCAGGCCATGTTTAAAATCGTCTGCATAAGCGTTGATAATTAATGCTGGGTCAGCGGCAAGCGGGCTGCTATCAATTGCTGTGACGAAGATGGCATGGGGCTCGCTGCCTGGTGCCGGGGTTTTGCTGTATGGGCGCGTGCGCAGTGCTAACCATAAACCAGATTCAACCAGTTGTTTTTCGATAACGGCACGATCCAGATTGGCGAGTTCGTCAGCTGGATAACGATTGAAATCAATGGCATCGTCGCCATCCAACTCAATGACCACCGATTGCAAAGCGCGTTTGGCACCTCGATTAATCGCTTTAACAATCCCCGCGCCGGGTGAAGTAAATAATACGCCGGGATTTTTTTTGTCTTCAAACAGTGGCTGCCCCAGCTTTACCCGATCACCTTCATCAACCAGCATGGTGGGCCGCATACCCACATATTCATTACCCAGAATGGCAACGGATTGCACCGGATTACCATCCATGATGGTTTGTTCGGGCGCGCCTGCTAAGGGCAATGTCAGCCCTTTCTTGATTGAGAAATGCATATCCCACCTGGTCAGCGATGGCCTGGTAGCCATCCATAAAGTCTGTTGATTAATTAGCCCTGAATTATAGCCGCTTTAACAGAGTGTTGGGAAGCGCACAATACAGATTTAATGCGGGTTTTCAGCCGGTTTAATACTGTATTTATGATGCTGCTTTAGCCACAGATAACCAATAACAAAGGCGAACAGCGCAACCACCGCCGCCAGCAAAAAGGTTGCCGACGGTCCGGGTTGCAGCCATAGATAGCCACTGAGCAGACTGCCCGCTGCGCCACCAGCGCCAAAACTGACGCTACTGTATAAAGCCTGCCCACGGCCCTGATTGCGCCCCGTAAAATGTTGATGAACCCAGGCAATGGCTGAGGCGTGGAACATGCCGTAACTGGCAGCGTGAAGGCTTTGCGCGGCAATCAGCATGGGTAGGTTGTCCGGAAATAAAGCAATCAATGACCAGCGCAGTGCACTGAGCAGGCAGCTGGTCAACAACACGATACG
>JBFJJO010000067.1:0-11907 GCA_041612215.1 Methylophaga sp. | reverse complement strand
CTATTGCCCGACCCAATATAAACCACGTTAATTAAATACTGATCGCCACAAACGATTTGATAATGATGTACAAATTTGCCAGCCAGCCGATCATAAATACCATTGAACGGAATGTTGCCTGATTCAACGCATAAAATACCGGGTGCAACAGCCGGCAACATAAAAACAATATCGCCGCATAACTGAGCGAATATAAATCGATGCTCGAGAAGAACGCCAGCATGCAGGCAACGGCATAAAACACCAGCGCCTCCCAGGCATTTTGCTGGGCGGCATAAACCCGTGCTGCCAGACCAGTCAGCTGCGACTGTTGCTGACGTGGGTGGTTATTATCAAACTTACCGAATTGTTTTAGTCGCAAATAGCCACCAATAATGGCCAGCGTCATCGGCAGTAATGACACAATAAACAACACTATAAACAAACTCGGCATAACCTTTTCTCCCCAATTAATTATTTCAGTTTTGACGCCAGAAAACCGGTAAACCGCTGCCACGATCGGTTATCCACAGCGGCATCATAACGCTCACCATCAAACACGGTAAAAGCATGATCAGCGCCGCCATAGCTAATCATTTCATGGGCGACCTGATGTTGCTCTAATTGCACAGCCAAATCGGCAAATTCGGCCATTTTAATCATCTGATCCGCCGTACCATGAAACACTAAAACCTCACCATCCGTTTGGCTATAATCTTGTCCTGGCGGCGTACTCAGGCCACCGTGGAAGCTGACAAATCCCTGCATTTCTGCCCCGCTACGGGCCATTTCCAATGCCACAGCGCCGCCAAAACAATAGCCCAGCACCACGGTTTTATTGGTATTAGCACCCCGCTTGCCAGCCTCTGTCAATGCCGCCTGCATTAATTGACGCATTTTTTGCCGATCTTGATATAACTCACCGGTATGTTGTTGTTTGTCTTTGACAGCCGTTGGCCGAATATCCTTGCCAAACAAATCAACAGCAAACACGGCATAACCCAATTCTTTGAGCATATCGGCACGGTGTTTTTCGTAAGCCGTCAGACCATCCCAATCATGGACTAACAAAACCAGCGGCGCATCATTGGCAGCACTGACGAAATACCCCTGGTAAGTTTCTGCCCCCACCTGATAATCCAGCGATTGTGCTGCCACTGGCAGACTTAATGCCAATGCCAGTATTCCTGATAACCAATGCATAAAGCACCCCTCAATTAAATAAGGGCACTAATATCATCGTCCGGCTGTGAAAATTGTCTGAAGATAAGCGCTTATTTGTCTTTAAGGGTCTGCTGCAAATCGCTGAGCTGTTTACGAATCGCGGCCAGCTCTTGATTGCTGCGCCGGTTTTCTTCTATCAGATCGCGCAAACGATCTTTGGTACCGAAAACGGCAAATGGCAGTAAAAACCACAAAATTCCGAGCACCAGTAAAAATAAAACCCATAAGGCACCGAGACTGGTTATAGCTTCCATTATGACTCCTGTAAAATGTGCAAATTATGATGTTTCAGGCCAATCAGCAGACCAAACCTGGTGAACATCAACGGCCATTTCAAAACCTCAATCCAACAAGATAGCAAGGATCCGGATAAGGCTTACTGGTTCAGACAGCACTGCCAGCGGCCTGATGATAACGCAGGACTCGTTCAACCTCATGTTGAGAACCCATTATTACCGGCACCCGCTGATGTAGTTCACTAGGTTCGATTTCTAGTATGCGCTGTGTGCCGGTGGAACTAAGACCACCCGCCTGTTCAATAATAAAACTCATTGGATTGGCTTCATATAACAAGCGGAGCTTGCCGCCTTGTTTGGCGATTTTGCTATCGATCGGATACATAAAAATGCCACCACGGGTGAGTAGCCGGTAAACCTCCGCGACCATCGATGCGACCCAGCGCATATTAAAATTCTTTTCCCGCACGCCATCAGTGCCCTGAATACATTCATCGATATATTGTTGTACCGGGGGTTGCCAGAAACGTTGATTGGACATATTGATGGCAAACTCAGCAGTGTCTCTGGGGATATGCATATTGGCCTGGGTAAGCATAAACTCACCGATATCATTATCCAACGTGAATCCGTTGACGCCATTACCGGTAGTCAAGACCAGTTCAGTAGACGGCCCATAAACGGTGAAACCGGCGCACACTTGTTTAGTGCCGGGTTGCAGGAAGTCTTTCAGCGTTGGATTCTGGTTTTTACCGTCGTAGCGCAGAATAGAGAAGATGCTACCGACTGACATATTGATATCGCTATTCGAGGAACCATCCAGCGGATCAAAACAAATCAGATATTTACCTTTGGGGAATTTAGCTGGGATAAGAATGATGTCTTCAATTTCTTCCGACACCATACCAGCTAAATGACCCGTCCACTTCAACTGGCCAACCATCACATCATTGCAGATGATGTCGAGTTTTTTCTGGGTTTCGCCTTGCACATTGTCCGTGTCGGCATAACCTCCAAGGCCCATTAAGCCACTTCGGCTGACCAGATGCGAAATTTGTTTGCAGGCAATGATAATATCGTTAAGCAGGCCGGATAAGTCGCCGGTGGATGCAGTATGCGCCCGCTGACTTTCAACAATGAACTGGCCAACCGATTTGCCGATATCAGACATAAGCGCTCCCTGGATTAAGTTTTTACCGCGCTGCTGAAAAAATTAACCACAGAGGCACAGCGACCACAGAGGTAAAAATATTCAATTTATCCGAGTAAACAATCATGCTAATCACGTTATTTAGCATCACATCTAATAGCAATCTCGCCAGCAAACGACTTTTATGATTAATACTATTTAAAGCCTCAGAAAATCTTCCAAAATAACTTCTCTTACTTAAAAGTTAAAATCTCTATGCCTCTCTGGTTATCTTTAGAATTTATCCTTCGCGTTTAATCAGAATTTCGCCCATACCGATACCGCCGATATCACCAGCATAACGCTGCACCCTTGAAAACGGTTCCAGTGTGGCAAATGCACTGTCGAGCTTTTTAAAAGCTGTGAACATTAAAGGTAAAAACGCTAAGGTATGCGCACCACAATCGTTAAAGTTAGCACTGATGCCATACTGTGGTGGTTTGGTCAGCAATAGCGTGCCCCGTTTCATACCGTAGCCCAAATGCCTGCCAACATCACCAATGACCGCGATGGTGCCGGACACCATACGCGCGCCACAATAATCCCCGGCATCACCTTCAATCAGAATCATGCCACGGCGCATATGATCACCGGTACGTTGACCGCTATTGCCAGTAATGATTATGGTGCCGCCGGTCATCCCGTTTTTGTAGCCAGATCTTGCTGCACCAACAAAATCCCCGGCATTACCATTGATTTTTATTTGCCCGCCCTTCATTTCACAGCCGCTGTAAATGAAGCTGTTTCCGTGAACCGCAATATTGCCACCGGTCATAAACTGACCTAAATAAGCACCGACATCACCCATGACGGTAATAGTGCCTTGTGACATTGCATGCCCGATATGATCCAGTTTTCTGCTGCTGTTTTTGAATTGAATATCGTTAACATCATCGCCGCTGATATCAAAAAGTTCAGCAACGGGCAGGGATAAACGGCCCGACACCAGTTCCACCGCGGCAATATCATCGACACTGTTACCCGCCAGTTTGTCTGGCGTTAACGGGGAACAATCAACGCGTTGTGCTATATCGGCTTTTAAGGTGAAGGTCAGTGCGCTCATGCCATGATCTCCCGTAAATGAAAGTGGAAGGGACCGAGTTTACCGCCATAATTACCAGCACTGATGCGGCGAATACCTTTGTCAGCACCCAAATCACAAGCAGCCTGAATACCAACGCGCATGGCCTGGTCGATATCTTCCTTGCTGAGACCATCAATAACGATTTCCATCACCGATTCAACTTCTGGTGAACATTCGGTTTTGGTCTGACCTTTCAGCGTCGGACAAAAAGCGTCGTTGGTTGAAGCCATTAATGCTTTGTATTTAGAGCCGACTTTGGAGCCTGAGCGTACCACGCCACCCGGGAACGGCATAATGACGTTGGGGATTTTTTTCATGGCTATTATCGCCGCTTCACACGCCGCCAGTGCCTGCGGTTGTGATTCGGCGAGGATCAAAAAGTTACCACCACCGACGGCAGAGACCACGCCGGTATTTTCCTGGGTTAGAAACTCACCATCCATGACCGGAATGCGCCAGTAACGCTTGCCGTCGATCATTTTCGAAATCTGGAAGCCATCGCCGAAATAACGCAGGTTTTTACCCAACGCAATTTCTTTGCCTTCATCCCCTTCGATGCCTGAAAACAAAGCTGTTGTTGGCGCAGTAAGCACACACTGACCCGCGCGGGTTTCGACCTGTTTGGCCAGACCTTTCCCCCCCATGGCAAATATTAAACAAGCCACACCGGGACGGCCATCCGGGGTTTCTGACGGATCCAATGTCCGTTCAATGGATGCTTCACAGCCACAGGCAATCACTGAAGTGGCAAAGCCGGTAAAAGCGATGGCCGAGTTCATTGCCCAATCTAAATTCTGCGCGGTAATAATGATGCGTGTGCCTTTCATCGGAAAAGCTTCGGCAAAGGTTTCGTCGATGGTCACACCATTGATAATCACAGCTTGCCTCCTTTATGCAGCGGCTGGATGGTCAGGCTACCGCGACCATCATCAATGATTTCATCATTGCTGATTTTGAAATTGCTCAGTTTCATGGTGTGGTATTTATCGAAGTATTGTTGCAGCGGTTTTTCAATGCCGGCATCATATTCTGGTTTAACCACATGCGTGGTGCCCCAGGTAATTTTTTGCACTTCGCCGTTTCGTACCACCAGTTCACCGTCTTTAAACACGTAATCTGGTTTGGCAAACATCTTTTCGCGATCATCATCATCGGTATAAATGGTGATATCAGCAGCAGCGCCGACGCCTAAATGACCACGGTCAGCCAAACCGACCAGTTTGGCCGCACCGGCACGAGTCATAATGGCGATTTCGTAAAGCGTATATTCACGTTCAATCGACGCCAGATTGGTCGCTTTTTGTGCTTCCGGATGCAATGTTGCCAAGGTATCGTTACGGAAGGTTTTATCCATCAGCAATTTAATCAGATGTGGATAACTGGTAAATGGCGCGCCATTAGGATGATCGGTGGTCAGGAATATCCGCCATGGATCGTTAACCAGCAGGAATGTTTCCAGCCCAATCATCCACTGCAAAGCATTCACGTAGCTTTGGTCTTTGTACTTAAACGGCACCACACCGCAGCCAGCATCACATTCAATATCCATACAGACCCATTTATTGGGATGGGAATGCGGTGCGCCGGCAAACTGGCGCATATTATCGCCGGATGCCGTCACCGTCTGACCAAACAGGATCTGACCGACATCAACGGTGATATTTTTATGTTTATTAATCGCTTCAGCGATTTCAGCAGCGCCGGATGAAAATTTAAAATCACCCTCGGTGCCGTAGCTATGGAACTGGATATGCGTTAAATGCATCGGCAAACCTTCAGCACCTTGAATGGTATCCAGCGTAGTTTGCATATTGCCCGGCACGCCCAGATTACAGCCATGTACATGTAACGGATGTGGCACACCGATTTCTTTTACCGCCGTAGACAGCCGGTGCAGGATATCGCGTGGTGTGACGCCATAAAAATCGTTTTTCTCATCCAGATCCAGCTTGCGCTGGTTGAATTTAAAGGCACTGATACCGCCCGGATTAACCACTTTAAGGCCTACCGCCTGAGCGTGATTAATGGTCCAGGCAACATAGTTATTAATTGCTTCCTGATCTGAGTTAGCCGCCATCATCCGCAGCAGAAAATCATCACTGCCAAGCATCACATAACCGCCTTTATCGATGATCGGCGTATCGTGCATTTCCATATGTGCCTGACGGGCATTTATCGGCAGGACAGCAGGTTCAAAACCGGCGGTATAGCCCATTTCTGCATAGCGATAACCGGTGGTTAAGGTGCTTGGTGCGGCATGGCCGGTACCACTGCGTAATAATTCGGTACGGGCGTAAACTTCAGCGGCATGATCTTCTGGCAACATCGTGCGGGCAATATTGACCTTACCGCCACCAATATGGGTATGCATATCAATGGCGCCGGACATAATAACTTTGTCACGGACGTCAATTTCCTGATCAACCCGGCCATCGGCCGGCTTTTCAACGATACGGCCATCACGGATATAAATATCCCGAACCACGTTTTCTTGATTATGTGCCGGATCGTAAACCCGGCCACCAGTCAGTTTTAAAAGCATATTCTCTCCTACAGGGCCTGTTCGACTGCACTGAGCACATCAAACACGCTCGGTAAGCCGCTGTCGCGTAATTTTTTCAAAGGCACCGAGACCACGCTGTCACAGCGGAAGGTACGGCCAACATGGTCAATACCCGGCACACCGACCGGGATAAATACCTCTGGCTCGGTTTCAAACTGCATGCCGCTTCGGCCAATGACGAAGGTTTTGGCTGAACTATCAGGCGGTGTGCCTTCAACATTAAAAGCATTGACCCAAATCAGCAGATCCGTTTCGTTTTCGGCGAGCATACGCCGACTGTCAAAAATAAACGGATCGTATTCCGGATAACCGCGCTGAAAACTGCTGCGCATCGGATAACCGCTCTGCCAAGAAGCAACGGCATTAACGGTCGTGTCACCCTGTTTACCGCCTAATGGCAGGCCATTGCTGCGTGTATCCTTATTAAGCTCTTTAATGGCTTCACAAAGCATCTGAATACTGACTTCGGCATGATCAAAATCAAGCTGCGTACCTGACCAGGCAAATACCGAATATTTGGCTGCCTTCAGTGTGTCAGTTAGCTGTTTTAGATCGTTGACTTTAATGCCACCAACTATTTCAGCCTGAACCGTTTTGCCGTTAATCAGTGCCCGTAATACCGATAATACTTCCGGTAAATCGTCGTCATCGCAGGCGATTACTTGAGCCTTACGACCGTCTGGCGACGTTGATGCATCTGCCGATGGTGGCTTGCCCAGGTAAATAATTTTCCGTTGATTGATATCAACTGAAAACATTGATTCAGCCGGCCAGACGACCCGTTCAAAAAATCGCGGAAAACCACTCTCAATATCGCTGCCTACCAAGACAATAACATCGGCGCGATTACGAACTTCCGTCAAGGTGGTGGTCATGTAGCCGGTGTCTTGTAACACCAGAATATTGCGAAATGCCGCCGGCGAAAATTGACTGTCAACGATGGCGCCACTTTTATCCGCTAAAGCCATCGCTGCCCGGGCACCATTTAAATCGGTTCCCATGCCACCAATTAAAGGTTGCCGAGCACTGCGCAGTTGTTCGGCAATGTGCGACACGGCTTGCTCCATAGTGACCTCTTTTCCCTGAATGCGTGGCTGACAATCACCAATTGGCGTTTCAAACGCTGGCGTGTTTACTGTATCGCCATTTTCCAGCACTTTAATCCGATTACCATTGACCTCAATAACCAAATCATCAGCGGCAATACCACAAAACGGACTGGCGATTTCCTGCCAAGTAGTGGCTGTATTTGCATCATTCATTTTGCGATTCCTCGGATAATACGGTCTGCCTTTAGGTATTGCCGTGCGGCTTCAAGCAAAACTTGCCCTTTCAAACAAACTAACTGTGTTTAGCCCGCAATAACAACGAATCAATAGCGTTTTCACGTAATTGTTTTTGCAGAGAATCTGCCTGACTGCGGCCATTAATAGGACCAATCTGCACACGGTGCCAAGTATCTTTATCATCAATAGTAACGGTTTGGACTTTGGATTCAACGCCTAGAAATGCCAGTTTGGCACGATAGGCATCAGCATCAGAAAGTTTTTTAAATGATCCAACCTGAACCATATACGTTTCGGTTTCTTCAACCTTGGCGGATGGTGCCGGGGCAGCATCTGCGGTTTCCGGTGTTTGCGGATTTGCCGCCTCTTCTGGTGGTGCGGTAACAATGGCTTGTTGTGTGGCCTGTGGCCGCGTTACCACTTCTTCAGACTCCGGCAGTAACGTATAAAAATCAAACGTCGGTTCAATACCACCTGATTTTTTTTGCTGTTGCGCGGTTTTCGGCGTGCCGTCCGCCGGTACATTATCTTTTAAATGCAGCAGAAACATGACAAAGGCGCCGACTGCAAAACTGAGCAACATTGGTCCCCACGGCATACTGCCACGCTGTCGCTGCTGACGATTACGGCTGTTTTGTTTTGCTGCCATGTCAGGCCCCTTACATCGATTGTGGCGCAGAAACGCCCATTAAACCCAGACCATTGGCAATCACTTGCCGCACCGCCGCAATCAACGTTAAACGTGCTTGTGTCATCGACACATCATCGCTGATAAATTGATAGGCATTGTAGTAAGTATGAAAATCACGGGCCAGATCAGTCAGATAATGTGCCAGCAAATGCGGCGTGTAATTAACCGCCGCCAATTCCAAAATCTCTGGGTAACGGGCCAGCATAGTTAACAGGGCCTGTTCATGATCGGAATTTAACAGTGGCAGATTATTAAGGCCTGTTGCTTGATCCCAGTCGCTATTACGTTCCGCTAATTGACGGAAAACACTGCAAACACGGGCATGGGCATATTGCACGTAATACACTGGATTATCATTACTTTGCGATTTAGCCAGCTCCAAATCAAAATCCATATGCTGATCGGCGCTGCGTAGTACATAAAAAAACCGTGCCGCATCATTACCGACTTCTTCTCGCAATTCTCGCAAGGTTACAAACTCACCACTGCGGGTCGACATGCCAACTTTTTCACTACCACGGTACAGCACGGCAAATTGCACCAGTAATACTTTAAGCTTTTCAGCATCTTGCTGCATGGCTTGCACCGCTGCTTTGACCCGCGGGATATAACCGTGATGATCAGCACCCCAGATATCAATGATCTGATCAAAACCACGCTGATATTTGTGCAGATGATAAGCAATATCTGATGCAAAATAAGTCGCCTGACCATTATCACGAACAACGACCCGATCTTTCTCATCGCCATACGCCGTTGATTTAAACCACCATGCGCCGTCTTGCTGATACAGCATGTCAGCGGCTTTCAAGGTCTCAATGGCTTTATCAACAACCCCGTTTTCCACTAAAGAACGTTCCGAGAACCATTGATCATATTCGGCACCAAATTGCGCTAAATCTTCACGGATATCGGCCAAGATAGCATTCAAGCCAGTATCAAAGACGGTGCGATAATCCACTTTTCCCAGTAATTTTTTGGCATTGTTGGTCAGCCCATCAATGTGTGCTTCTTTATCTCCACCTTGTGGCGCATCCGCAGGCACATCAGAAAACACGTCAGCAGCGGGATGCAAAAAATCATGGTTATGGTTTTGTTTAATCTGCAGGGCGATATCACGGATGTAGTTACCGCGATAACCATTGCTTGGAAAAGTGATATTTTCGCCCAGCAATTCCAGGTAACGTAACCAAACACTGGTTGCCAGAATATCCATCTGCCGACCAGCATCGTTAACGTAGTATTCGCGTTGCACCTCAAAGCCAACAGCTTTCAACAGACTGCTGACTACGCTGCCATAAGCGGCGCCGCGGCCATGACCAACATGCAGCGGGCCGGTGGGATTGGCTGAAACAAATTCGACTTGTACTTTTTTACCTGCGCCAACTTTACTCAAACCAAACTGGCCTGCTTTCGCCAACACGTCGTTAACTACTTGTTGTTTGGCCGGTTCTGTTAAAAACAGATTAATAAAACCGGGACCAGCGATTTCCGCTTTCGCCAACACGGCATCCGCGGGCAAATTATCGATAATCAGCGTGGCAATTTGCCGTGGATTCATTTTTGCCGGTTTGGCCAGCACCATAGCAATATTGCAGGCGAAATCACCATGCGCTTTATCTTTGCTGCGCTCAATGTTGATATCGGTGTCAATATCAGCCGGTAACTGTTGTTGCTGTTGAAGCGTGTTTAAAGTCTGTTGCAGCAGCGTTATCAGGTGTGCTTTCAAAAGTGATGACTTCCGGTTTGATGATTATCTAAAAATGGCATTTTAACTGATCAAAGCCGCGATAACATCACCGTAGCGCTATACAACAGATTTATAATAATTCTATCGGATCAATATCCAGTGACCAGCGGACTTTACGGGCCAGTTTACTGCGGCTGATGTTGTCCATCGCAACATCAATTAACCGATGTAAAGCATTACGTGATTGGCTGCAAAATACGAGTTGTGCCCGATAACGACCTGCACGTTTTTCCATAAGTGCCGGCACCGGTCCCATCAGTTGAACGTGATTTGGTTGACCAATCTGATCAGCAATTTCCTGTAATAAAGCCATAGCTTGTTCTGCAAAAGGTGCTTCAGCACGCCAAATCGCCCAGAAACTTGCAGGCGGTAATTGCATACTGGTACGTTCAGCTAATAAATCTTCAGCCAGTTTGCCGTAATCCTGTGCCAACACTTGTTGCCAGAATGGATGGCTGATTTGTCGGGTTTGAATTAAAACATCACCCTGAAGTTCTCCCCGACCTGAGCGGCCGGTCACCTGCACAATAGACTGTGCCAAATATTCAATGGCTCTGAAGTCAGCGCTGAATAATCCCTGATCGGCATCGAGAATTCCCACTAATGTGACTTTGTGAAAATCATGACCTTTGGCAAGCATTTGTGTACCAACCAAAATGGCAGACTGACCGTCACGAATCGGCTGAAATAGCGTATCAAAGGCATTAATGGTTTGTGTGGTATCGCGGTCGATGCGCAGCACGGCGGTATCCGGAAACATTTTCTGTAGTAAATGTTCGATTTTTTCCGTGCCGGCGCCGTGTGTATTTAAATCCTCGGTGTTACAACTAGGACATTGTTTAGGTAACCGCTGAATCAGACCGCAATGGTGGCAAAACAATTGTTGTCGTTGCTGATGCACAACCATTTTGGCATCACAGCTTTTGCACTGCGCTTGCCACTGACAGCTATGACACATTAGCACCGGTGCAAAACCGCGGCGGTTTATAAACAGTAAAACCTGTTGTTGTTCCTGTAAGTGTTGCTGGATTTTTTGCTGTAAGACCTGACTGATAACCGCCTGTGGTTCTAAACTTAGATCAATTAACGACACATTAGGCAATACAGCATTTCCGGCTCGTTTTTTTAAGGTCAATAATTGATATTTGCCCAGTTTGACCTGATACAAACTTTCCAGTGACGGTGTAGCACTACCTAGAATGATGGGGACACTCAGGTTTTTAGCGCGCATCAGCAAGATATTGCGGGCGTGATAACGCAAGCCATCTTGTTGCTTATAGGCGCTGTCGTGCTCTTCATCAATAATCAACAGACCGGGGCGCTTCAATGGCATAAACACTGCTGAACGAGTACCAATAATGACATCAACGTGACCACTGTTTGCCAAAGACCAAGCTTGTTTTCGCTGATTGTCGTTAATACCTGAATGACTTAAAACCACCCGACCGGTTAAGCCGGATTTAAATCGATCCACGAATTGGCCGCTTAAACTGATTTCAGGGATCAGGATAAGGACTTGTTTGCCCCGTTTTATCTGTTCCCGAGCCAATGCTAAATAAACTTCGGTCTTACCACTGCCTGTGATCCCATGGAGCAGGAATGGCTGAAACTTATCGCTAGTTTGTTCAATGACTTTGCAGATCTGTAACTGATCATCATTGAGTGGCCAGGTTTTTTCAGTAATTTCCTGCGTTATTTGAACGTCTGCTTGTTGAAAACGGCTGATCAATTTTTTTTCTTCCAAGCCCAGCAGACTGTTTTTGACAGAACCCAGTCTGGTTTTCAGTTCTGTTTCACTGAGTCCTTTTGGGTATTGCTGTAAGGCTGTCAGGACTTGTTGCTGTTTCTGGCCGATTTTGACCGGGTTGTTACTGATAATTTCCCAGATAGTTTGCTGATTGGCTT
>JBFJJO010000066.1:0-11949 GCA_041612215.1 Methylophaga sp. | reverse complement strand
GGTCCGGCAAGTAAAGTGTTTGCTCGGTCATGGTTAATTTCAATGTAAGTTGCACCAGACTGCGGCCATCATTCAGGCGACAGGCTTGCACCAACTGGCCGGCGACTTCTCCGTCAGCAGTGTTAATATCGGTTCCGGGCGGTGGTAATTCTGTATTCGCAACTTCTCCGACAAATAAGCGACGTTTGGCCTCGCCAAGATAATGCAAACGGGCAACCACTTCCTGACCCGGATAACAGCCTTTACGGAAACTGACGCCACCAGCCAGATCCAGGTTCACCTGCTGCGCCGTAAAACGCTCGCGTGATGCTGCAAAAATCATGGGATAGCCATGACGCACCATCACTTGCTGCCAGCAATGACTTGCCTGCTGGTTTAGTCCGGCTTGGTGCAGTTGCGTCATGGTACGGTCAATATCTTTTGCGGGCAGCAGGGCTATTGTCAGTGCTTGACCAATTTTTGCGCTGATATCGGCATGATCACTGTTATTTGGCAAAGCGAGTACCAGGCAATCAGTCATAACGTTGATGTCAACTTTGCTGCGTAACTTGAACATCGTTAAGCGCTGCGCTAAAAAATCAGCCTGATCGGACGGCAGCAACAGCAAAAATTCATTGTTGCGTCGCATTAACCAAAAGATAGCTAATATCCGGCCTTTGGCCTGACAAAACGCATTTAGTTGGGCCTGACCGGGTTGCGCCGCTTTTACATCATTGGTCAGCAGGTTTTGCAAAAAGCTTTCGGCATCTTCGCCTGTGACTAGCACGGCCTGCCAGTCGGGCAACATGGCAAATCCGGTTTGCCCACAATCTAGGGTGTCATCCAGCTTCTGTTGCTGTTCTAACAAAACTTTTAAGCCGTCAGTCATCGATCTGGTTCCAGTCAATTGCAAAGCTGGTATTGTAACGGTTCAATGCCGGCAACCCAAAAATGTCATGTCTGAAAAAAACTTTAACCTTCAATTCTCAGCCTCCAGACGTCTGGCTTATCTTATTGGGTTAATGTATTTGCTGGCATTGGCAGCGGTGTGGCTGGCGGATATGTATATCCCGGTGCAGCTTTTATTAAGTATTGTGTTGTTACTTGGTATGGGGGTTTATGGATGGCATTTCGCCAAAAAACGGGTGATTAGCCGACAACTGCAATATTTACCCGATACCGGTTGGCGATTGGCTGAACACGCTAATCATAATTTGCAGCCGATAGTGTTAAAGCAATGTTTTATCAGCCGTACATTGATCATTGTGAATTTCCACCAGACAGGAAGGTCACGTTCACTACTGTTGTTAGCTGATAGTGCTGACCCTGATGCGCTCAGAAAATGTCGCATTCTTCTGCGCCAGATCGTTTAGTGCTTATTGGCCGTCAATGATGGTGTTCCGTGCTGCTACGCTATTGTCGGTTTTTGGATAATCCAGCGTAAAATGCAGGCCGCGACTTTCTTTTCGCGCCAATGCCGAGAGAATAATCAGCTCGGCAACATCGGCCAGATTACGCAACTCCAGTAAGTCGTTGCTAATGTGATGCTGACTGTAAAATTCGTCAACTTCCTGTTTCAGCAATTGCAGCCGCATCTGGGCTTTTCGGAGCCGTTCATTAGTGCGGACAATGCCTACATAATCCCACATAAAACGGCGTAATTCATCCCAGTTATGGCTGATGGCGACGGCTTCTTTGGCTGGATGCACGCGGCTGTCGTCCCAGTCCGGCACCTTGCCGGTAAATATTGGGCGTTGCTGGCGCTGAATATCGGCCGCTGCTGAGGTGGCAAATACCAAACATTCCAGTAAAGAGTTACTGGCCATCCGGTTAGCACCATGCAGACCTGTGTGGGCCGTTTCACCTACAGCATACAAGCCGGCAATATCTGTGCGGCCGTATTGATCGGTCATAATACCGCCGCAAGTGTAATGTGCTGCCGGTACTACCGGAATGGGTTCTTTACTGATATCGATGCCAAACTGCATACAACGTTGATAAATAGTGGGGAAACGGGTTTTGATAAATTCAGCCGGCTGATGACTTATATCTAAATACACGCAGTCATGACCCAGCCGTTTCATTTCCTGGTCAATGGCCCGGGCAACAATATCTCGCGGTGCCAGCTCAGCCTGTGGATGAAACGCTGGCATAAACCGTGTTCCATCGGCCAGTTTTAACTGAGCACCTTCGCCGCGCAAGGCTTCACTAATCAAAAACGATTTGGCGCGTGGATGAAATAAACATGTTGGATGAAACTGAATAAACTCCATATTGGCAATGCGGCAGCCAGCGCGCCAGCCCATGGCAATGCCATCACCGGTTGAAACATCCGGATTGCTGGTATACAAATACACCTTACCGGCACCGCCGGTCGCCAGCACCGTCACCGGTGCTAAAAACGTTACCGGTTTATCAGCTTGAATATCCAGTACATAGCAACCCAGACACTGGTTGTCGTCGCGGTCCAAATGTTTACCGCTGGTAATCAAATCTATGCCGATATGGTATGGAAACAAACTGATATTGGGGTGGGCTTTGGCTTTATCCAGCAAGGTGGTTTCTACTGCGCGGCCAGTGGCATCGGCAGAATGAATGACCCGACGGTGACTATGACCACCTTCCTGCGTTAAATGATAGTGCTTGTTGACTTCGTCATCACGGGTAAACGACACACCTTGCTCAATCAGCCAGTTGACACTTTCACGGGCATGTTCGACGGTAAATTGCACCACTTCCGGATCACACAGACCGCCACCCGCTTTGATGGTATCGTCTACATGTGATTGCAAGGAATCAGTTTTATCGAGCACTACAGAAATGCCGCCCTGGGCGTATAATGATGCACCTTCTTCAAGCTGACTTTTGGACAATATGGCGACCTTGGCATGGTCTGCCATATTCAGTGCCAGTGTCAGCCCGGCAGTGCCGCTGCCAATAATAAGCAGGTCAAAACGTTGAGTTGTAGTCATGAATCCTGAAACGGGTAGAATGCCAACATCTATTTTGCACTGATTGTGGAACAAAAAGAAAATGCTATTGGTCAATCAAACAGTCATTAAAATCAACCTCCGGCATGTCGGAGCAGGCCGGATCACAGGATGAGCATCGATCAAGAATTGGTTAAGCGTGTACAGGCAGGCGATAAAAAGGCCTTTGATGTACTGATCATGAAATACCAACAACGCATAATTCATGTGATCACCGGCTTCGTCCATGATCCGGTAGAAGCGATGGATGTTGCACAGGAAGCTTTTATTAAGGCTTATCGGGCATTACCGGGATTTCGTGGTGACAGTGCTTTTTATACATGGCTGTATCGTATTGCGATCAACACATCAAAAAATCATCTCACCGCCAGCTCCAGAAGACCACCGATGAGTGACGTTGATGCGATGGATGCAACAAATTACTACGATGCACCCGAACTTAAGGAATTTGAGACCCCTGAAAACAGTCTCATGAGTATGGAACTGGAACAGGCCATTCAGCTGTCCATTGATAATTTGCCGGAAGACACGGCTACAGCTATTAAGCTGCGCGAGTTTGAAGGTATGAGTTATGAGGAAATAGCACAGGCAATGGATTGCCCTATAGGTACGGTTCGGTCGCGAATTTTTCGCGCCCGTGAAGCCATTGATAAACAAGTTAAGGCAATAATGGGTGAAGAGGATTAAATCATGACAGTTAATCATCGTGAGATGCTTTCTGCGTTAGTGGATGGTCAGTTGCAGGGGCAAGAACTGATGCAGGTGATTGCCTATATCAATAGCGACCCGGCGGCGCGCGCAGAATATCTGCGAATGCAATACACCAGTGATGTAATGCATGGATATACCCGTGCTGTGACGCAGCGTCCTGCTGATTTGGCGGCACGACTATCCGCATTTCTGGAAGATGAGCCAGCATATCGGCAAAATGCATTACTGGCCAAAGCGAAGGTGTTGGCATTTCCCAAAACATTCTGGAAACAAGCAACGGGTCTTGCTATGGCGGCTTCTGTCGGGGCACTTGCTGTTGTTGGTGTGATGAATCAGCAGGATTATCAGACGACGCCGTTGGCCAGTATTGCCAGTTCAAGTGATATCACACAAGTGACGACAGAGGTTAATCGCTGGACAGTGGGTGAGCCGGAAATTGAAGATCGCCTTAATAATTATTTAGTCGATCACAGCGAATATGCCGGTGGTGCCGGTATGTTCTCATACGGCCGTGTGGTCTCATACGGTACGGAGCAGTAATAATGCGCATAGTCATGGCGTTCTGCCTGTTGTGGATGGTGCCAGTGCTGGCATGGGCAGAAAATGATGCGATAGCCTTGCTGGAACGCATGACGCAAGCAGGTAAAGAGTTGAATTATCAGGGGGTGTTTGCTTACCAGAATGGCCGGACTTTGCAATCCATTGAGATTTTCCATCGCAACGATGCGGAGGGTGAAACAGAACGACTGATGTCTTTGAATGGTGCTGCCCGGGAAGTAATCCGCTCTAATGATATGGTGACTTGCATCAATCCTGAAGTTAAACAAATCAGTGTCAGTCGACGGCCATTAGGACGCGGGTTCCCCAGTGATTTGCCAAGACGAGTACGCTCAGCCGCGCCATTCTACGATGTGGTTCTGGGTGACGAAGAACGAATTGCCGGGCGGATAACACAAGAATTAGCCATTAAGCCAGTCGATGGTTACCGCTATGGCTATCGTTTATGGGTAGATAAAGAAACCGATTTACTGCTGAAGTCTGAATTGTTGGCTGAAAATGGTGATGTGCTAGAAACCTTTGCATTTTCGGCAATCGAAACTAATGTTGATATCAGTGATGATGATTTGAAACCGCAAACTAGTGGCGAAGAAATGACCTGGCATCAATCAGAGCCGGGAAAACCAATGGCTTCTACCGATGACCGGCTGATTTCAAACTGGGATGCGAGCTGGCTTCCAGATGGGTTTAGTTTGGTGGCCTCACAAAACCGTCTTCGCGCCACAAACGGCTCTTATGTTGAACAACGCGTTTACAGTGATGGTCTGAGTTCGGTGTCGATTTTCATTGAACGTATTAAAGCGCAGCATAACCACCTTCGTGGTGGTTCGCACATGGGTGCTGTCAATGCCTTTGGCACCATTATTCACTCGCATTTTGTGACAGTAGTGGGTGAAGTGCCCGCAACAACAGTTGAGAAGATTGGTGCGGGTATCAAATTCAATTTGACTGGCATTCCGTGATTTCGCAAAAAGCTACTGTCGTTGCCATTGAAAATGATCGGATCTGGGTTGAAGCGGAACGTCAGTCGACCTGTGGTGGTTGCCAAATTCGTCAGGGATGCGGCACCGGTTTATTGGCTAAACATGTAGGCAAACGTTTTAACCGAATCGCGGTCCCTAACAATAAGTCTGTGCAGATTGGTCAGCAAGTGACCGTGGCAATTCCTGAAGATGCGTTATTGCAGGGGGCTTTTATGATGTATTTGGTGCCATTGCTGGCAATGTTTGCCGGCGCCGGTTTGGCCCGTTGGTTTACCTGGCCGGAACCCCTGCAAATTGCAGCTGGTTTAGCGGCATTGCTAGGAGGTTTCCTGTGGGTAGCATCACGGTTAAAACAAAAAAATTCAGTCATACCAACGCAAATAATAGAGGAAACGACATGACACAAACCAAAAATTGGGCACTGATGACGCTGGCAATGATCTGGTTAATGATGAGCATGACCGTTCAGGCCAGAGGCGGCTTACCGGAATTCACCGAGCTGGTTGAAAACAATGGTGATGCAGTGGTCAACATCAGTACCAAGATGGACAAAGACAAAAAGATGCAGCAACAGTTGCCGCAGGGTATGCCGGGAATGCCGCCAGGTATGGAAATTCCGGAAGGCACACCTTTTGACGATTTTTTTAAACGATTTTTTGGTCAGCCCGGCCAACCACAACCTCCACAACCTAATTCCTTGGGCTCTGGCTTTGTCTTGTCTGAAGACGGTTTTATTCTGACCAATCATCATGTCATTAAAGATGCTGACGAAATTATTGTCCGGTTTAGTGATCGAACTGAGATTACTGCTGAGCTGTTGGGTAGTGACGAACGCAGTGATGTCGCCTTACTGAAAGTCGATCCTAAAGGCTTGGATCTGAAAGCGGTTAAATTAGGCGATTCAAAAGATTTGAAAGTCGGTGAATGGGTATTGGCGATTGGATCACCGTTTGGTTTTGACTACTCGGCGACTGCTGGCATTGTCAGTGCATTGGGCCGAAGTTTACCAAGTGATAGCTATGTGCCATTCATTCAAACCGATGTTGCCATTAACCCCGGCAACTCGGGTGGACCGCTATTCAATCTGGATGGTGAAGTCATCGGTATTAACTCACAGATTTATAGCCGTACTGGTGGTTTTATGGGGGTTTCTTTCGCCATTCCGATGGATGTGGTGATGAATGTTGTTGAGCAAATTAAAGATCAGGGTTATGTCAGTCGCGGCTGGTTAGGGGTCGTAATTCAAGATGTAACACGTGAATTAGCTGAATCATTTGGTCTCGACAAGCCACGTGGCGCACTGGTTTCTCGGGTAATCGCAGATAGCCCGGCAGCCAAAGCAGGCTTTGAGGCGGGTGATGTCATTCTTAAGTTTAATGGTCGTGATGTTGATGCTTCTTCTGACTTGCCACCAATTGTTGGCAGTACTGAAGTGGGTAAAACCGCGCCCGTTCAAATTATGCGCAAAAATAAACTCGAAACGCTGCGCGTTATTGTCGAAGAATTGCCAGAAGATGAATCACTGATCAGTGGTCAGAGCGCTACTCCAAGTGGTCGATTCAAATCGGAATCTTTAGCGGTGGAAGTCGTTGACTTGACCCCGCAGCAACGTGAAGAAACCGGTGTTGAATCAGGTGGTGTGATGGTCATGAAAATTGAGTCTGGCCCGGTTGCCCGAGCTGGTATCAATCCCACTGATGTCATCATTAGTCTTAATAATGAGCAGATCACCGGCGCCCAGCAATTTGTTGAAATCGCTGCCAATCTGCCAGTCGGCAAATCAATCCCAGTACTGGTTCAGCGTGGTGGTGCAGCGCAATTTCTGGCACTGAAAATTGAAGAAAAATAGATGTCTTTATGCTGAATAGGTTTTAGGCAGGACAGTTCACTGTTTTTGCCGTAAAATCTTAATGTTAGACCCATCCAAATCGGCCGGTCACTTTGTGTGCCGGCCGATTTTTTTAGTTAAGGTACTTAGACTTTTTTATGGATCACATCCGTAACTTTTCAATTATTGCTCATATCGATCATGGCAAATCAACCATTGCCGACCGGTTTATCCAAATTTGTGGTGGCCTTACTGCGCGTGAAATGTCGCAGCAAGTGTTGGACTCCATGGATATCGAAAAAGAACGCGGCATTACCATCAAAGCGCAAAGCGTTTCGTTGGACTACAAAGCACGCAATGGCGAAACCTACCATCTGAACTTTATTGATACGCCCGGTCACGTCGACTTCTCTTATGAAGTATCACGATCTTTGGCTGCCTGTGAAGGTGCCTTACTGGTAGTCGATGCAGCTCAGGGCGTTGAAGCGCAAAGTGTTGCCAACTGTTATACGGCGATAGATTTGGGGCTGGAAGTATTACCAGTTTTGAACAAAATTGATTTGCCATCAGCTGAACCCGAGCGGGTTGCTCAAGAAATTGAAGATATTATCGGTGTGGATGCATTGGACGCCGTGCGCTGCAGTGCCAAAACCGGTTTGGGTATTGAAGATTTACTGGAGGAATTGGTCAAACGCGTACCACCCCCAAAAGGTGATCCTGATGGTCCGTTGCAAGCATTGATCATTGATTCGTGGTTTGACAGTTATGTCGGTGTTATTTCATTGGTGCGAATCAAACAAGGCAAGCTGAAAACCAAAGACAAAATCAAAGTGATGTCGACCGGACAGGAATACCAAGTTGATGAAGTGGGCGTGTTTACACCAAAACGCAGCAAACGCGGCGAGTTAAAGTGTGGTGAAGTGGGCTATGTGATTTCCGGTGTTAAGGAAATTGATGGTGCCCCGGTTGGCGATACGTTGACCACTGCCCGTGACGGTGCGGATAAAATGTTGCCAGGCTTTAAGGAGGTGACGCCACAAGTCTATGCCGCATTATTTCCGGTTAGCAGCGACGACTATGAAACCTTCCGTGATGCATTGGGTAAACTGCGATTAAATGATGCTTCATTGCATTTCGAACCGGAAAACTCTCAGGCATTGGGTTTTGGTTTTCGCTGTGGTTTTCTTGGATTGCTGCATATGGAGATTATTCAGGAACGGCTCGAGCGTGAATACGATCTGGATTTAATTACCACCGCGCCCACGGTTGTGTTTCAGGTTGCCACCAAAAAAGGTGAAATCGTCAAAATAGAAAACCCGTCATCCTTACCCGATCCGGGTTCGATTGATGAAATTCGCGAACCGATTGTTGCCGCTGATATTTTAGTCCCCCAAGAACATCTAGGGGCCGTCATCACCCTGTGCGTGGAAAAACGTGGTGTACAAAAATCCATGCAATATATGGGTAAACAAGTGGCGCTTAGTTATGAACTGCCAATGAATGAAGTAGTTATCGATTTCTTTGACCGGATTAAATCGGTCAGCCGCGGTTATGCATCGCTGGATTACCATTTCATCCGCTTTCAACCAGCCGATTTGGTAAAACTGGATATTTTGATTAACGGTGAAAAAGTCGATGCGCTGGCATTGGTTGTGCATCGTGCCGACAGTGTGTCACGTGGTCGTTTGCTGGTTGAAAAAATGCAGGAATTGATACCCAGACAGATGTTTGATATCGCTATTCAGGCAGCCATCGGCGGCCACATTATTGCCCGCTCTACCGTCAAAGCCATGCGTAAAAATGTCCTGGCAAAATGTTATGGCGGTGACGTTTCACGTAAGCGAAAATTGCTTGAAAAACAAAAAGCCGGTAAAAAACGAATGAAATCTGTCGGTAAGGTCGATGTGCCACAGGAAGCGTTCTTGGCTGTATTGCAGTTATCCAAGAAGTCGTAAACAAGGAGATTGAGTGTGAGTTTTCCGGCAATAATGGTTTTATTAGTGGCCGTGACCGGTCTGATCTGGCTGGTGGATAGGCTGTTTTGGGCAAAACATCGCAGTGCAGAAAGCAAAGAGCCAGTAGTGGTGGAGTATGCCCGGTCGTTTTTCCCGATTATTTTACTGGTGTTAGTGATCCGCTCTTTTATCGCCGAGCCATTTCGTATCCCATCAGCATCCATGCTGCCGACACTGCATATAGGTGACTTTATTCTGGTAAATAAATTCTCTTATGGCATACGACTGCCGGTTATTAACAGTAAAATTATTGATACAGGCCAACCGCAGCGGGGCGATGTCGCTGTTTTTCGTTACCCACAGCAACCGGAAATTGACTACATTAAGCGTGTCGTAGGCTTGCCTGGTGACAAGATTGGCTATTTTGATAAGACGTTATACATTAATGATGAGGCTATTGCGCAACAGCCATTTGATAATGATGCGCAGATGAGTCAGCAACTTAGTGCCAATAGTGAAGTGTTTTATGAAATGCTGAACGAATCAAAACATGCCATAGCCATCGAAAATAATCGCCCCGGCGCTGAAGGTGAAATGGTTGTGCCCGAAGGCCATTATTTTGTGATGGGGGATAATCGTGACAATAGTAATGACAGTCGTGTTTGGGGGCCGGTGCCGGAAAGTCATTTAGTTGGCAAAGCATTTATGATTTGGATGAGTTGGGATTGGCAGGCCGGAGGCATTGTCTGGTCACGGCTTGGGCAGAGTATTGACTGAGGAAAAACAAATGAAAAAACAGCAGGGTATGACCTTAATCGGCTGGGTGATTGTGCTGGCCATCATTGGTTTTTTTGCCACCTTGACCATGCGGCTGCTGCCGATGTATCAGGAATATTATAGTGTGTTACAGATCATGGACTCTATGGAAACGGAAATCAAAAACAATAAGCTAAGTAAGCAACAGGTCATGTTGTTGTTATATAAACGGTTTGATACTGGCTATATTTCAAGTGTTAAACAAGAAAATATCGAGCTCGGTCGCGGTAAAAGTGGCGCCTATGTAACCCGTATTAAAATTGATTACGAAGTACGCAAACCGTTTATTGCGCAAATCGACTTGATTGGCCATTTTGTCAAAGAAATTGATGTTGAGCCTGAGTCACAGGAGATCCGATGATCAACAGCAAGCAACAACAGCTGTGTCATAAACTTCAGGTTCAATTTCGCGATCCAAATCTACTAAAACAGGCTTTAACGCACCGTAGTGCGGATCCTAAAAACAACGAACGTCTGGAATTTTTAGGTGATGCCATTCTCAGTCTGGTGGTTGCCGAAGCGTTATATATGCGTTTTCCACAAGTCAAAGAAGGCAAATTAAGTCGACTGCGGGCATCTTTGGTTCGTGGTGAAACGCTCGCCGAACTGGGCCGGGAGTTAAATCTTGGTGAAGTACTGGTATTAGGTCAGGGCGAATTAAAAAGTGGTGGTTTTCGCCGTGAATCGATTCTGGCGGATACCGTTGAGGCAATATTCGGCGGAGTCTACCTGGATAGTGGTTATGACCAGACCAAGCAACTGATACTGAGACTTTATGATGAGCGGCTGCAAAGTATTGATGTCAGTGAAGCGGTCAAAGATCCCAAAACCCGTTTACAAGAATTATTACAAAGCCGGAAGTTACCCTTGCCAATATATCTGGTTAAAGAATTAAAATCAGATCAACAACAGCCGGTATTTGAGGCCTCCTGTCAGGTATCTTTGTTGGACAAACTGGTCATTGCGCAAGGCAGTAGCCACCGCAAAGCGGAAAAGCGCGCTGCAGAACGCGCCTTAACATTGATAGAAGGCAGTTTATGAGCGATATCCCTTTTCGCAGCGGCTATATTGCCGTGATAGGTCGGCCGAATGTCGGTAAATCAACATTGATTAACCGTATCCTTGGTCAAAAGCTGTGTATTACCTCCCGGCGGCCGCAAACTACCCGACATCGGATTCTGGGTATTAAAACGACCGATGCCGCGCAAATGATTTATGTTGATACGCCGGGCCTGCACAGTGATGGCAAAAAAGCCATGAATCGCTATTTGAACCGGACAGCCGCAGCGTCGATTGAAGATGTGGATGTCATAGCATTTGTTGTTGATGGTCAAAGTTGGACGGAAGAAGACCAACGGGTATTGAACCGTATTCAGAAAGATGCCAAGGCACCGGTGGTGCTGGTTTTGAATAAAGTGGATAAGCTGGCAGATAAATCGGTCCTGTTGCCAAAAATTGAACAACTGGCTGCCCAATACCAATTCGCCGATGTGGTGCCAATTTCTGCCCGTAAAGGCATGAATATTGAGACATTAGAGTCGACACTCACCGGTTTATTACCGGCCGGCGAACTAATTTATGATGCTGAGCAGTTGACTGATCGCAGCTCACGATTTTTGGCTGCGGAAATGGTTCGGGAAAAATTATTTCGCCACCTTGGCCAGGAATTACCGTATTCATTAACCGTTGAAATCGAACAATTTCTGGAAGAAGGTAATTTATATCGCATCAGCGCGGTAATTTATGTCGAGCGCAGCGGTCAGAAATCTATCGTCATCGGTAAAAAAGGCGAACTGCTCAAGCAGGTTGGCCAAGATGCCCGCGAAGAAATGGAAAAACTGTTTGGCTGCAAAGTTTTTTTACAATTATGGGTAAAAGTCCGTGAAGGCTGGTCTGATAATGAGCGGGTGCTGCGAAATTTGGGTTACAACGACGATTTGTAACGGCCGTTTATGGCATTAACCCAAGCGTTCGTGCTGCATCAGCGCCCCTACCGGGAAACCAGTCTGTTGCTGGACGTGTTTACCGAGCAAACAGGGCGACTCAGTTTGGTAGCACGCGGTGTCCGGCAGCAAAAACGTCGTCAGAATAATCCTTTTCAGCTGTTTCAGCCACTATGGCTAAGTTGG
>JBFJJO010000065.1:0-12157 GCA_041612215.1 Methylophaga sp. | reverse complement strand
TTGCACTTTCTAATCCAGGTTTGGCCAAAGCCTGAGTTTTTGAAAAATGGTGCACCAATTCTGCCAAACATAGTTTTATTTTTCGGCTTGATGCTCTCACTGGCAATCATGTTTGCTTATCATGAATTCTTCAAGGCTAAAAATGTCATGCATGAGCTTGAGGGACAAATCAAGCTTAGAGAGTCGGCAGAGGCTGAGCTTCTCAAGAGCAATGAAAAGCTTCGGTTAATTGCCGAGCATGACATACTTACTGGGCTTGCCAATAGATACCTTTTTGGTGCGGACTTTACTAAAGCAATCAGGCGGTGCTCGAGAAGCCAAACTAAATTTGCTTTGATTGAGCTTGATTTGGATGGTTTCAAAGAAATAAACGATAGCTACGGGCACCAGGTTGGCGACAGCTTGCTCATACATGTGGCTCGACGAATTGAGCGCTTACTAAGGGTAGGCGATTTGGCATCCAGGGTGGGAGGAGATGAGTTCCTTATATTGATT
The DNA here is from genome assembly GCA_041612215.1 of Methylophaga sp. Classification (GTDB taxonomy): domain Bacteria; phylum Pseudomonadota; class Gammaproteobacteria; order Nitrosococcales; family Methylophagaceae; genus Methylophaga. The sequence goes on along the minus strand of JBFJJO010000065.1, from coordinate 11,662 downwards.
AATGATGTTAATTCTCTAGCCGGGCTTGAAGTGCTGGCTAAGAGAATTCTCAGTGCCATCTCAGAGCAATATGATTTGGGCGATATAAAAATTCACATTTCTGTAAGTATAGGGGTAAGTGTATTCCCTGATAATGGTAAAACCGAGGAGGTTATTTATAGAAAGGCTGATGAGGCTATGTATCGAGCGAAGAAGCTAGGTAAAAATCAATATCAATTCGCTTAATTGTAACAAGATAATATTTTTCATCTTGCGGTGAGAAATTTGTTCTAATTTCATAGTTTTTGCATCCATTTCGATAGCTGTTTTAAAATATAGCCATCTCCATAGCCTTGACCAACACTCTTTCTGCTCCAGCCACCTAATTGGTCAACGACCTCAACAGGAGCCTCAATAGCTCTCAGTCTGTCGCGGAGACTGTGTCTCATTCCGTGAATAACAGCACTGTTATCAGTAAAGCTCTTGAGCCACTTGTTGATTGAAGCGGATGCAGAGTTACTGTTGGTTGACTCGGTAGAAGCGTATGTGGGGAAGCACAGAGTTTGAATCTCATCTTTGTTATCAACTAGTCTCTTGGCGGCTTAAGGTGACGCGCTAACAAGGGGAACAATTCGCTCGATAGCATCTGTTTTAAGCCTCTTGTGTTTGTGCTCTCTGATTAACAGGTGAGGATGAGGCTGGCTCAGCTTGATATCGTTAAACATCAAACCTGCAGCTTCCGAGAGTCTTAAGCCTGTCTCTGCGATTAGCGCAACTATCCATCTAATATCGTCATCATGCACATAGCATTTTTGCTTTATTTTAGCCAGGTCATCAGCAGAGATTGGCTTACGCCTAACCCCCTTATCAGGCGGCAAGTAAACTCCTCTGAATGGGTTCTTAACATCTAAACCAGTTTCACTCCCTGCAAAGTTAAACACTGCCTTAATGCCAGAGAATATTCGATGCAGAGAGGGTGCGCTAAGCCCTTTACGAAGCAATGAATCTCTCAGTTTTGATGCATCGCTTAGCGAATAGTCAGAAAGTGACTTATTGCCTACAAATTGTTTTAGGTAATTGATATTGCGTGTTGCAGTATCTCTAAATCTTTTTGGTCTGCCTATTCCTTTAACGTCCAAATAGAGTTTGAGGGCTTCATCAATGGCTATTGCCCCAGTTTGATTGGAGGGCTTGAGCAACTCAGCAAGTGGTGGATTGGCGTTCTGTAGCCTTAGGTGAAACCAATAATCATACAGGCGACCTGCAAGAAGCTGCGCAGACTGTTTAGCTCTTTCTCGAGATTTAGTTCTGAGAGATTGGTTTATTCGCTTTTTAGAGTAGTGATGCTCAAAATCTGATGGAATTGCGATTGAAAAGTAATAGATACGGTTCTTGGTATAAGTATACTTGGGGTGTTTTAATTTCTTCAGTATTGGTTACGATCTCATCAGCCTTTAGATAAATTTCTTGGCTAATCAGTATGATAGAGTGCTATAGAGTCTTTAACATGGCGGAGAAGGAGGGATTCGAACCCTCGATAGGGTATTAGCCTATACACACTTTCCAGGCGTGCGCCTTCAGCCACTCGGCCACTTCTCCTAAGGGTGCGAAAGCTTATATGAGATTGGCTCTTCTGGCAATGCTGTTGGGACTAACTGTTCATGTTTGCCGGCGGTTGCTTGGCATAGAGTTTTAAGCCTTTGATGACAATATCTTTGTCGATTTCAATATCGTCCGGCAACAATGCCTGAATTGACTCTGCGTCACCACCGCTGATAACAAAACGAATGTCATGTTCAAAATTTTGTTGTAAATCACGAATCAGGTTTTCGAGTGTGGCTGAAATACTATACAAAGTACCCGCCTGAATGGCGCTGTAGGTGTTGGTAGCCAGTAAATTAAATGCTACGTCATCAGTGTTTTCGGTCAAGGCATCGGTGCCGGTGGCAAGCATGCTACGCATCAGACCTAACCCGGGCAGAATAAATCCTCCCTGATGTTGGCCATTGGCTGTAACAATATCGACGGTAATGGCGGTCCCACAATCAATGATGCAACAGGCCTTTTGTAAATGCTGGCGGACAGCAACCAGACCCAGCCAGCGATCGACCCCCAATGTTTCTGGTTTGTCGTAGGCATTGTTGACGCCAAAACGTTTTTGTTCTGCTTGCACAAAATTGGGGATGATTTGCCAGGTTTTTTCAGCCCACTCACTGAATTGGCTGGCGATTTTATCGCCGGCAACATTGCTGACCCAGATAGCTTCAACGGCTTTGAGTGGTTTCCATATTTTGTTGAATTGAGTTTTCAGGCCAGTCGTTTTACGTTCAATAAACTGACTTTTACTGAGCCCGTTATCGTCTAGCGTTGCCCACTTAATACGGCTGTTGCCAATATCAATTAATAATTTCATGAGGCAAATCTGATGCTGACATGGCTGTTAGATAAGCTGCCAAGTTGCTGGTTGTGCATATAACGGAGTTCTCCTTGCTCGTTGATACCACAGGCAAGTGCGGTAATACGGCCTTGTTCAGATAAAATATGGATGGGGCTGTTATGCAGTGCATCATAGTGCGGCCATTGTGGCAGAAAATCTGCCAGGCCTTTGTGTAAAAAACTATCTAAAGCCGACAAAATATGATCGCTAAGCCGGCCAATCAAGTGATTACGATCCGGTAGCGCGTCAGTTAGTTGTTGCAAACTTGTGACGGGCTGTGGAATTTGTGCGCGTAAAGATTCTGACAGCGCATAATTGACCCCTAAACCAATCACCATAAAGTGACCGTTACCGAAACGGGACTCCACCAAAATGCCAGCCAGTTTTTGCCGTTCGAACAGCACATCATTTGGCCATTTTAATTTCAGACCCTGAATATTAAATTCCTGCAATGCATGAATGACGCTAATACCAATCGCAATACTCAATCCCTCATGGACGAAGCTGCCAGGGCAGGGCCACAACAGCGACATATAAATATTACCACTATCTGGTGACAGCCAATCACTGCCGCGCCGGCCACGACCAGCAGTCTGTGCGTTGGCAACACATAAAGCAGCTTGTGCCAATCCTTGTTGCTGCTGTTGCCATAATACGTCGTTGGTAGAGGTCACTGAATCACATATCAGTACCTCAGTAATCTGCTGATTATGAACGTGACTGAGCTGTGAGCGAATAACCGGCGCACTGAGCGAGGTGATATTAGGATGGTTCAAATTGAGACTTTTACTAGCAAAACACACTAAGTTTAGCGGTTTTTAATGCTTTTCGGCCAGCCGGCGTGAGAAATTATGGTCAGACCTGGATATCCAACAGGCTGCCAAGCATATCGGTACTGGTTTGTAATGCTTTTGCGGATGCGGCAACTTGCAGTTCAGCTTGATTTAACTCGATCAGTTGTGACGTCAGATCACCACCATTAGTCCCTGCAGATGCAATTTTCGCGCTGCTGCCAGCCGCCGATTGCTGGCCTGTTTGTATGCCTTGATAGGCGGATTGAATGGCAGAAATTGTGCTCATCAAATATATTCCAAGGTTATATGATTGTATTTAAACATATTATTATATTTTAGGATTGTGATGCTTTTCGCATTTTTCCCTGTAAGCGCACATAGGCATTGCTGGCAATCATAAACGTTAGACTAAACAGGAGTTCAAGTAGCGGATACAACCAAAAGGCGTCGCCGCTATAAAGTTCACCGATAGCGTGTGCCATATAAAATAAGACCAAGAAACCCGACCAGGCATAGGTATAGCTGCGGCTGTAAAGCAAACCGCGCAGTGGAAACAACAGTGGCACAATACCCAGCAGCAACATCGCGGCGGTAGGGAAATTATCACTGTGTGGTGCCCATAGGATCCACACCATCAGGGTTGCCAACAGGCCAAAATAGCTGAGCAAAGACAGATTACGACATAGTTTAATCATTTGAGTTTCACCGCCAATTGGGCAACACGTTTGCCTAAAGCCTGGCATAGTTGCGCCTCGTGTTCGCTCAGAGGGTTTTGATTATCGGCCCCGGCTACATGACTGGGACCATAGGGTGTGCCACCTGTTTTGGTTTGCATCAAGGCGGCTTCGCTATAGGGCAGCCCGCAAATCAACATGCCGTGATGTAATAGGGGCAGCATCATAGATTGTAAGGTGGTTTCCTGCCCACCATGCAAACTGCCCGTGGACGTGAATACAGCAGCGGGTTTGCCAGCCAGAGCACCAGATAACCATAAATCACTGGTGCCATCGAGAAAATATTTCAACGCAGCGGCCATATTGCCAAAACGGGTAGGACTGCCCACAATCAGCGCGTCACAATTGCGTAAATCATCATTAGTTGCGTATAACTGCCCATCAGTTGGAATGTTGTCTTCTGTTGCTTCACAGACATTGGATACTTTCGGGACGGTACGCAAAACAGCCTGACAATCAGCCACTTTGCCGACACCGCGGGCGATCTGCTCTGCCATTTGCTTTACGTTGCCACCCTGACTGTAATACAAAATTAAAATATTGTGCATTACAAGATCTCAGTAACCGCTTCGGGTGGTCTGCCCAGGCGGGCTTGGCCATTTTTGACAACAATGGGCCGCTCGATAAGTTTGGGGTGCTGGCTCATTAACTCGAGCAACGCTGCATCAGTGAGATCAGTATTGTTTAAACCCAGTTCTTTATATTCAGCTTCGGTTTTACGCAGCAGTTGTCGTGGTGAGATGGCTAACTCTTTAACCAATTCAGCAAGTTCTGCCGGACTGGGTGGTTGTTTTAAATATTCAATGATTTCAACGTTTTCTTTATTGTTGATCAAAATCGATAATGTTTGACGTGATTTGCTGCAGCGCGGGTTGTGATAAATACGGGTTTGGCTCATCGGCGGGAATCCAGTAACTTTTCAATAGCAGATAAATGAATTTCGGTGGGACGTATAGTGGTCCAACGGGCGCAGCCCGGGCATAACCAATGCAATGTTTTACCTGAGAAACCGCAATTTTTGCAAGTATACCGATCGCCTCGATGCACCATCGCACCAGTGATTTCATGGATCAACGGTACCAGCGCGATTTGGCTGTTTTCACCGAGGTTAATCAGTGTGTGCAGTCCTTCAACGGACGGGTAACGATGTAATTCTTCGTATAAAAATTGCTGCGCAGGCAGCCTGCCTTCAAGTTCATCTATTAATTTGGTCAGCATTAACCTGGCAGAGGTCAATTGCGGATGACGTTGAATCAATTGTTCCAGCCAGTTTCGAAATGCAGCTAAATTGGCTGAGTGCTGATAGGCTTGATATAGCAACGGCATCGCTTCCGGTAAGAAATTCTGATCTTGCTGTTCGATATTTTGCAGCGCCTTCAGCGCTTTTTGCGGTTGTGACATACTCAGCTGTAAGCGTGCTTCCAGCAGGCTGGCACGGACACAGTTGCCATCGTGAAATAATGCCAATTTGATGAGATTAAGGCTTTCATGGCGATCAAGTTTGAGTGATTGCTCTGCCAGTTCACAATAAAAATGCGCAATCAGCGGCTGAACATTGTCTTGTTTATGGCCATCCATAAGTTTGGCCATATCTATGGCACGCTGCCACTTTTTTTCTTGTTGATAGATACGCAGTAATTGCCGGGCCGCTTCGGGCGGGGGGCTGGGTAATTGTAGTAATTCCAGAAACAGATGCTCAGCCCTATCCAATACGCCGGCATGCATATAGTCGAGACCCAATTCAATCATCGCCTGCGTCCGTTGCAAACCATGCAATGATGGCCTGGCAATCAAGTTTTGATGGATACGGATGGCCCGCTCGGTTTCGCCGCGACGACGAAATAAATTGGCCAGCGCTAAATGGGTTTCAACGGTTTCGCTGTTGACTTCAAGCAAGCCGATAAATACATCAATGGCTTTATCCGGTTGCTCATTCAGCAGATAATTCAGCCCTTTGAAGTAGGCGGGATTAAAAGCCGAATCGGTTTTTTTATAACGACGTTTGTAATGACGTCTGGCAAGTAGCCATCCGGAGAGGGCGGCAATCGGTAATAATAAAAATAACCACGTCTGCATTTGCACGGTTTAGGGATTGTCCCGGATCGGCAGAATGCGCAGACTATCCAATTCCTGTTCGGCAACTTGCAATTTTTGCTGCAAGCGCCGGTTGGCAAGTCTGAGGCGTAGCGTACTTAGTAAGATAATTGCGGCGCCGGTAAGTAAACCAATCAATAACACCGCGATCATCAATACTGCCAGTGGCAGTTGCCATTCACCAAAATACAGGTTGAGTGTTACGGCTTGGGTATTAAAAGCCGCAAAAGCAACACTAGCAATAAATGCCAACAGAAAAATACTGATAAAAAATATTTTACGAATCATTCAATATCCATTGATGAAAAAAAGGATTAGCTAATGTGTAGCATCATACAGCACATCAACATTGTCCAGAATAGCGTTGATTGGTGTAGAATATGCATCATTCTGACAGGTTGCCGCCTGTAATAGTTTATGATCACGGAGTTTTAACATGACCTTTGTTGTCACCGAGAATTGCATTAAATGTAAGTACACTGATTGTGTAGATGTGTGCCCGGTAGATTGCTTCCATGAAGGCCCGAACTTTCTGGTAATTGATCCGGATGAATGTATCGATTGCACCTTGTGTGAACCTGAATGTCCTGCAGAAGCGATTTTTTCGGAGGATGATTTGCCGGATCAGTACATGGAATTTACACAAATTAATGCTGAATTGTCACAAGTTTGGCCTGTTATTTCAGAGAAAAAAGATCCGCTGCCTGATGCTGAAGAATGGGATGGCAAGTCAGATAAAACGGCATTACTTGAACGTTAATAGCAGACTATGCCAATAAAAAAGCCCGCTAAATGCGGGCTTTTTTGTCGCTGCTTATGAAGCTGTTAGTCCATGAGTTTTTTCAGTTTCAGCATGGCACTACTTTCGATTTGTCTTATCCGTTCAGCAGACACCTGATATTGGTCCGCTAAAGTATGCAGGGTGGCTTTATCGTCTTCCTGCAACCAGCGTTTACTGATAATGTCACGACTGCGCTCATCCAGATTTGCGAGCGCATTAAACAATTTTTGTTGTTGATAATCCTCAAAATCGTCCTTTTCCAATTGCTGGGAGGGATCGGTATTCTCTGGTGCCGACAGATAGGCAACTGGTGAATAATGGGTTTCGTCATCATCATTGTCAGAAGGCAAATCAAACGCCATATCGGGTTGTGCCAAACGGCGCTCCATATCCATCACATTGGCAGGCGTGACGCCCAAATCATCTGCAACCGCAGCAACTTCTTCCTGATTAAGCCAGCCCAGACGTTGTTTGGCACTACGCAGATTGAAGAATAATTTACGCTGTGCTTTAGTTGTTGCGATTTTAACGATGCGCCAGTTACGGATTACATATTCATGAATTTCCGCGCGCACCCAATGCACTGCAAAAGAGACCAGTCGTACACCTTTTTCCGGGTCAAAGCGCTTAACAGCTTTCATCAGGCCAATGTTGCCTTCTTGGATCAAATCGGCAACAGGCAGACCATAGCCACTGTAACCTTTGGCAATACGCACCACAAAACGTAAATGTGACAATACCAGCCTTTGAGCAGCCTCTAAATCACCATGTTGTTGCAGTTGGGTAGCCAAATCATATTCTTCATCGGCAGTTAATACCGGGATTTGATGCACCAGACGCGTGTAGGCATCCAAATTGCCAATTGGCGCTGTGGCAAGTTGATATTGCGCTGCATGACTTGTCATTCAGGCGTTCTCCCCTTAAAAAATTCTATATAGATTTTAGCATCAACTTATTGATTTCAACTAGTTAGATGCAACGATTAGGAAAAAATTCCTTAATCAAACGTTTAGGTGGGTTCTATGGCACTTAAATGACGGCCAACGGCCAACCAGGCGCCGAGTACACCCAAAAATAGACCACACAATGGCATGGCAATAAACAACTCGCCACTCAGCCAATGCAGACTAAATTGACTTTCATATAAAGCTGCCAATTGATTGACCGGGCCACTTATAATCAATAATGCTATTAATACTGTCAGCCAGGCAATTATCCCTCCAATCAGCCCATACCAAAAACCGGTATATAAAAACGGTCTGCGAACAAAGGCGTTGGTACCACCAACTAATTTAATCACTTTGATCTCGGTTTTTCGGTTAAGAATTGCCAGGCGAATCGTATTGCCGATGACCAGCAACACACTTAACGATAACATCGCCGCTAAGACAGCAATACCGCGCTGACCAGTTTCATTAAGCTTTTGCAAGCGTTGCAGCCATTGCATATCCAACTGTGCCAAATCCACTTCCTGTAGTTTTGACAAGCGTTGCAGCAAGTCTGCATGGGCGTCGTTGGCGGTTGCATTGGCAACCGGTTCGATAATAATAACCGCTGGTAAAGGATTTTTCGGCAAACTATCGAGTACCTCGCCAAGTCCGGATAAATCCCGAAACTCTTGCAAGGACTGCGAAGACGACTGAAAGTCTACTTTTTTAATATCCGGCCAACTGCTCAATTGCTCGACAATTTGTTGGCCGCGGCCATCTTTGACATCGTCTTTAAGAAACAGTGAAATGCGGGTTGCTTGTTGCCATTGGCCACTCAGTTGTTCGATATTGTTATGCAAAACATATAATCCCGCCGGCAAGGCCAGTGCAATACCAATGACCAGAACGGTCATTAACGAGGCCAGCGGTTGCCGCCACAAATCACCGAGGCTGGCTAATGCAACCTGCGCATGACGCAGTAAATAATTATCAACGTTGAATAAGGCCATCATTCAGTTGCCAGTCGGCCGTTTTTCAAAGTAATGCGCCTGTAGGGCAGGCGACCAATCAATTCCTGATCATGGCTGGCAATAAAAACGGTGACGCCGACTTGGTTAAATTGTTCAAACAGGCCCATGATTTCCTCGGAGAGCTGCGGATCCAGATTACCGGTCGGTTCATCAGCCAGTAAAACCGGTGGCCGGTTAACCACTGCCCGGGCAATACCAACGCGTTGTTGTTCACCGCCCGACAAAGCAATTGGCTGACTGCGCTCTTTGCCAAGCAGACCGACTTTGTCTAGTGCCGCGCGCACACGTCGGCCAATTTCACGGTGATTTTCACCGGCGATAATTAGCGGTAAAGCAACATTGTCAAATACCGTGCGGTCATGCAGCAGATTATGATCCTGAAAAACCAAACCGATTTTGCGGCGGTAATAAGGGACTTTCCATTTCGGCAGCCGACCGAGATTTTGATTATTAACAATGACCTGACCGTGGGTGCTGCGTTCAATCAAAGCAATCAGTTTTAACAGGGTACTTTTCCCCGCACCGGAATGGCCTGTCAGAAAGGCCATTTCGCCTTTTTCCAAATGAAAGCTGAGGCCGGACAAAGCTTCCTGCTGACCAGCGTAGCGTTTATATACTTCGTTAAATTGAATCATGCAGCGTCTTCGCGTCCCAGCAAGGCATCAACAAATTCTGCTGCATCGAATTGGCGTAAATCATCGATTTTTTCACCGACACCTATGTAACGAATTGGCAAACCGGTTTTTTTGGCGATGGCAAAAATAATACCGCCTTTTGCCGTACCATCAAGTTTGGTCAGTGTGAGGCCATTGAGACCAACAGCTTGATGAAATTGCTGTGCCTGAGACAGTGCGTTTTGACCGGTACCGACATCAACCACCAACATGATTTCATGGGGCGCCTGCGGATCCAGTTTGCTCATTACCCGTTTCACTTTTTTCAATTCTTCCATCAAGTTGGATTGGGTATGCAGACGACCCGCGGTATCGGCAATCAGAATATCGATTTTGCGTGATTTCGCTGTTTGCAAGGCATCAAAAATGACCGATGCAGAATCGGCGCCATGTTGCTGGGCCATGACCGGAATCGCATTGCGCTCGCCCCAGACTTGTAATTGTTCAACGGCAGCTGCCCGAAAAGTATCCCCGGCGGCCAGCATGACTGAATGGCCTTCCGCCTGAAATTGCTTGGCGAGTTTACCAATAGTGGTTGTTTTGCCAACACCGTTGATGCCAACCATTAATATGACAAACGGCCCGGCATCAGGGGTTATCACCAAAGGTTGCTGCACCGGCTTTAATAAATCGACCATATCGTCACGCATGGCGCTAAACAACGCCTGAGGATCGGCCAGTTGTTTGCGGGCAATACGCTGAGTCAGGTCATCAATGATAGACTGCGTTGCCTCAATACCAAGATCAGCACTGAGCAGTTGGGTTTCCAGTTCTTCCAAGAGCGCATCATCAATAATTTTTTTGCCAAGCAGTAAATCGGCAAAACCATCGGTCAAACGCTGGCTGGAACGACTTAAACCTTGCTTTAAACGACGGAACAGGCCTTGCTTTTCAGGTGTGGCGGCAGGGTTGGATTGATTCGTTTCAACAATCGTTTTCAGCGAATTTTCGGTTGATTGGGATGGTTCTGAAGTGCTTGTGGTGGCTGGTTCAGCAGTTTTTTTCTTGAGGAAACTAAACATAGTCGCTTTTTGTCGTTTCAATTCGGTTTTAAATCTTATCACGTCATTAAATGTGAGATGCAGATGCTGAGTCTAAAAAAACTCTTATTGCTTTGTTTGTGCCTGCCGGCTTTGGCAATTGCTGAAGTCAGTGAATATCAACTCGATAATGGACTGAAATTGTTAGTTAAGCCCGATGACAGGGCGCCGGTGGTGGTCTCACAGGTTTGGTACAAAGTGGGTTCAAGCTACGAACACAATGGTATAACCGGGATTTCACATATTCTTGAGCATATGATGTTTAAGGGAACGAAAAACCTTGCTCCGGGCGAGTTTTCGGAGATCATTGCTGCGAATGGCGGTAGCCAAAATGCTTTTACCGGGCGTGATTACACGGCGTATTTTCAGACTCTGGAAAAAGATCGATTAGAAGTCAGCTTTCGCCTAGAAGCTGAACGAATGCGCAATTTGATCATTGATGAGACCGAGCTTTTTAAGGAGCGTGATGTGGTTTCTGAGGAACGCCGTATGCGTACCGAAGATAATCCGCAAGCATTATTGCGCGAGGCATTTAACGCCACAGCGTTTATGAACAGCCCCTATCATCACCCGGTGATTGGCTGGATGAGTGATATCAATCATTACCAGAAAGCCGATCTCGATGACTGGTATCAAAAATGGTACGCCCCCAATAATGCCGTAGTTGTGGTGGTCGGTGATGTCAAACCCGATGCGGTTTATCAATTGGCAAAAAAACATTTTGGGCCGTTAAAACCGGAACAAACCGCTACCGTCAAACCACAAGTTGAAGTTGCACAGCGGGGTGAGCGTTATCTTAAATTAAATGCGCCGGCGCAGTTACCGTATTTGATGATGGGCTGGAAAGTGCCAGTGATTACCACCGCAGATGTTGATTGGGAGCCTTATGCGCTGGATGTACTGGCTGGTATTTTAAGTGGAACCAGCAGCAGCCGATTTTCAAAGGAATTGGTCCGTGACCAGCAAGTTGCGGCAGGTGTCAGCGCCTACAACAACAATTTTTCCCGGCTTGACGATATGTTCATTATTGGTGGTACGCCCGCTCAAGGAAAGTCCGTCGACGCGCTACAAAAAGCGATCCAATCCCAGTTAGATACGTTGAAAAAGACTCCGGTCAGTGATGCAGAATTACAGCGTGTGAAAACGCAAGTTGTTGCCTCTGAAGTTTA
>JBFJJO010000064.1:0-12222 GCA_041612215.1 Methylophaga sp. | reverse complement strand
TTAACCAGCTCTTCACCATCAACATTAAGCAGGCGCATTTCTTTGTAATAACCGGTATCAAAAATCGCATTCATCATCGTGCGCAGAATTGGATCTTGTTCATCCACCATATGCGGGCTGAGCGATAAACCAAGTGAAGTCGCTGTGTCTTGCATATGGACTTCCGACTCCACCTGCAAATAACTCCGAATATTGTTCATGCTTAGTGAGAAATTCACCGTAAAAACAATAAAAAAGATCAAAGTAACCAGAATTAACAACTGCTTTGAAAGTGACATAACACATCCCCGCGATAGGCGATTGAAACGACATAAAAAACTGGCAAAAACTGACCTGCCAACAGATGGGCTAACAATACGCTGCCACCCGCTGTAGAGCAAGCGCTATAGGCGTTCAACAGATACTTTGCTTTTGTTTTCAGCAGTCCATTGCTAGGATCAACGTTTATTTCTTGCCGCAGGTTTTACCGATGTTGACTGTTTTGGCTCAAATGGCGCTGTTAATAGCCTGTGGCGCTGTCTGGCAAGTTTTAGCACCGAAACATATTTCAGCACCGGCACATCGCCGGGCACTGACCGATTTGGTGTTTTATATACTGCTGCCGGCATTGATCATTGATGTCATCTGGCAAACCGATTTATCTGTCAATTCTCTGCAAATCTCGATGCTAGCAATGACGGCGTTGGCCGGTTCAATGCTGGCGATCTGGCTGGTATTAAAGTTTATTAACGTTAACCGGCAGCAAACGGGGGCATTATTGCTCGCAGCGACATTTCCAAACGTTACCTATCTTGGTCTGCCGGTCATGGATCAGGCGCTGGGAAGCTGGTCGAATTCACTGGTTTTGCAATACGATTTATTTGCTTGTACGCCAGTGTTGATGACATTGGGTATTTTGCTGGCCCGGCACTTCGGCACTTCGGATGCCAATCTGCATCCGCTGAAAGCTTTGCTAAGAATTCCACCGCTATGGGCCGTAACCATCGCCGTGTTGCTGAATGTATTTGATGTTAACCGACCAGCCATTATTCATGATGCATTGCAGACCTTATCGGGCGGGGTAGTACCACTGATGCTGATTGCACTGGGCATGAGTATTCGTTGGCAAAGTCTACATATCCGGCTTATGCCTATATTGTTGCCGGTCGTAGCAATTAGCTTGCTTCTGTCACCAGCGATAGTTTGGTCACTGACGCAGTTTATCGATTTACCCGCGCAAGTTGCCCAAACTGTTGTACTGGCTGCCGCCATGCCGACCATGGTATTCGGCTTTGTTATATGTGAGCAATATGAACTGGATAGTGCTTTATATGCGGCAGCGGTGGCGTTAACTACCATACTCTGCCTGGGCACTTTACCCATTTGGTTTTACTGGGTCAGTTGATCCTGCCAGTTAAACCCAGCGGCCACGATAGCAACTTTAAGCATTGCCATGGCATTTTGTACCTGTTGCTGTTCACCGCGCAGGCTCATTTCAATATGGGGCGGTTCGGCTAAACGTGGCAGGCTGGAGAGCTTTAGATCCGGAAACTCACGATCCAGTTGTTGCATGATGCCTAATAAATCAGACTCACGACCGCCGCGAACAAAAATGATTTCTTCATAAGCCGGACGTTGATCTTTTAAGTTGGCATACAGACTGTCCAGAATCCAGCGACACATCGGCCAGGCCATTTCCGGAAAACCGGGCATAAAATGATGATGGCCAAAACTAAAGCCAGGCACTTGATTGACCGGATTGGGAATAATTTTGGCACCTTCCGGCAAATAACCCATCAGAATACGATTTGGATAGGCGCGTTCGGCAAATTGTTTTTCAATCAATGCCACCGCTTCCGGATGAGGTGAAATAGGCACACCGGCAATTTTGGCGACGGTTTGCCGAGTACGATCATCAGGTGTGGCGCCAATGCCACCAAAGCTAAAAACCAAATCATCACTGGCCATCGAAAATCGCAGGCAACGTTCCAACTGTTGCGGATCATCACCAACCATCATCACCGTACTCAGTTCTAAACCCCGCTCAGCCAGTAATTCCTTTAAATAGGCAAAATGTTTATCCTGCCGTTTGCCACTGAGAATTTCATCACCAATAATTAACGCGCCAATATTCATATTTATTCCGGTCGGTTACGCATAAAATCTGCTGTTTGGGCAAAAGAAGCTATCAATTGTTCGGCAAACAACGGTTCTAAATCCATTTTTTTCAGCGCTTGTGCCATGCAATACAGCCATTGGTCGCGCTCTTCGATACCGATAGAAAAGGGCAGATGTCTTGCCCGCAGCCGAGGATGGCCGAATTTTTCGACGTACAATTGTGGGCCGCCCAGCCAACCGCTTAAAAACCAGAACAGCTTATCTTCACTGCTTTGAATATCATCCGGATGCAATTTACGGATGACATCGGTTTGCGGGGTTTCCGACATAATTTGATAAAAGTACTGCACCAGCTGACGAACTGCTTTTTCGCCGCCAATCCGCTCATAAGGCGTTTGTATATTGCTCATTCCGGATCCTCGTTAAAGGTTGCAGTTTAGCCGGCTCGGACCGACTCATAAAGCTTTGCAAACTTGCGACGCAAGCTTCTGATGGGGATAATCAGTTGCTTTACCAATAAATCAAAGGAGCACAATCCTATGAGTGACAGAATTATTATGCGTACTGGTGAAGCCCTGGTAGCCGGTGGACCGCCATTGACTGCTGCTGAACCTGAAGTGGTGATCGGTGAGTTGGATGGTCCATTTGGTACTGCATTTGCAAACTTGCTGGGCGATCAGGTGCAAGGTCACTCTCGTGTTTTAGCGCTGATGAACACCGATATGCAGGTACGTCCTGCGACCATCATGGTCAGTAAAGTGACTGTTAAAAAGACTGCTTACACCAACATTCTGATGGGGACTGTACAAGGCGCGATTGCCAATGGTGTATTGGATGCCGTACGCAATGGCACAATCCCAAAAGAAAAAGCCAATGATCTGGGCATTATTGTTTCGGTATGGCTCAACCCGGGCATCACAACGATCGAAGATTTGGATCATGTTGCCTTGTTTAATATTCATCGTGAAGCCACCCGTCGTGCGATCGAAAAAGCGATGAATAACGAACCAAGCATTGATTACTTATTGGAAAATCAGGACAAACTGGTACACAAGTATTACCAGAAAGAACTGGATGCTAAAAAATAAGCATCGGAAATTTTAATAAAAGGTTGTGGTCCTAGTTATATAGGTTAATTCACAGCCGCAAAAAACTTGACGGTCTGGTCGCTAACGCGTTCAGACCGTTTTTTTTGCTGTGTATAATGCCGTTATGAGTGAATCTACAAAATCCGGTATCGATATTTATTCGATTGACAAACTGATGCACGAAACGCGTCAGTTGGCGGCCCGTTATCGGCAAACAACGGGTACTACCTTACCGGTAACCGGTGAAATTGCACGTTTTGATGCCGCTAAGGCACTGGGTTTACAACTGGTGGAAGACAGCAGTCTGCCATACGATGCTATTGGCCTCGGCAATCGGGCAGGGCAGCGAGTGATTATTAAAGGCCGCGCCTTGTTTGCTGAAAGCAGTTCTTCAACGCCGCGCATTGGCCAGATTAACCCGCAACAGGATTGGGATTCTGTCGTACTGGTATTGTTTGATGAAATGTACCAGCCGCTGGAAATATATGAAGCCAGCAAAATCGATATTGAAGAAGCGCTTTCAGGCCGTGACAGTAAACGCAAAAAACGTGGCGCCATGTCAGTTGCGCAATTTAAAATCATTGGCAAATTGGTTTGGACGGCAGACCACGGCGAAGAAACCGAAATATGGGATAATCAAGTCAGTTAACCACGCAGCGGGAGAAAGGTAATGAGTATTGCCGAATTTGTGTTCTGGGCGGTTATTGCCGTGGTAGTGGTTTATGCGGTAGTGATTTTTAATCATCTGGTGACGGTAAAACATAATGTCAAAAAAGCCTGGTCTAATATTGACGTACTGCTAAAGCAGCGTCACGAAGAACTGCCTAAACTGGTTGAAACCTGTCGGCAATACATGCAATTCGAACAACAAACCCTGGAAAAAGTCATGCAAGCCCGTACCGCAGTTTCACAAGCGCAGACAAAGGGAGATATCGGAGCCCTGGGCATGGCTGAAACTGAAATGCGTTTGGGACTGGGTAATTTATTCGCTGTTGCCGAAGCCTATCCTGATCTGAAAGCCAATGAATCTTTCCAGCATTTACAACAACGCATTAGCGGTCTAGAAAATGCCATTGCCGATCGCCGCGAGTTTTATAACGAAAGCGTCAATATCAACAACATTCAAATTGAACAGTTTCCAGATGTCATCATTGCCGGACTGTTTCGGTTTAAGGCGTTCGAATTACTCGAGTTTAACGAGGCCGAAACTGCTGACGTTGATATCAGAACGCTGTTTCAGGGCTAGATGCAGCAAGTGATCGAATCGCTGGCCGGCGTGATTAAGTCGCTGGATAGCAGTGAATTCTGGATGTTATCGCTTTTTCTGCTGGCCTGCAGTTTTTATGGTTTTGCACGCTTATTTATTGCTCTGAAACGTGGCCGGTTATTTGCCGGCCAGGCAACCGCCAAAATCCGCTCGGCTTCGCAAGGTTGTGTAGAGCTTAATGGCAGCACTGAATTAATGCCGGGACCACCTATTGTATCGCCGGTTTCCGGGCGTCAATGCGTATGGTTCGAATTTATCATCGAACAAAAGAAAACCTATTTTGATGGCAAACGACAACGTACGCGTTGGGAGGTGGTACAACGCTATCGCAG
Organism: Methylophaga sp.; assembly: GCA_041612215.1. Classification (GTDB taxonomy): domain Bacteria; phylum Pseudomonadota; class Gammaproteobacteria; order Nitrosococcales; family Methylophagaceae; genus Methylophaga. The sequence continues at coordinate 7,438 of JBFJJO010000064.1, read as the reverse complement.
TGATGGCCTGTTTTATCTGCGTGATGATACCGGCGTTTGTGTTGTGGATCCCGATGATGCTGACATTCTGCATGCCGAAAAACGCGCTTGGCAGGATAAGCTTAATGCCGATCGCCGTTATCGGGAATGGTTTTTATCGGCCGGCCAGCCATTGTATGCATTGGGATGGTTTAACAGTGTACAAACGACCAGCCAACAACTGATGCGCGAACAGGTCAGTTTGCTGTTGCGTGAGTGGAAGCAAGATTTCCAGGCTTTGTTAAAACGCTATGATCGGGATAAAGATGGCGATATCAGTGAAAAGGAATGGCAACAGGCCGTTACCGATGCCAATGCACATGTGCGTCAGCAACAAATGAGCCAGTCAAACGACGCCATTCATGTGCTTGGCAAAGGACCCCACCGTAAGCCTTATATTTTATCGGCATTGCCAGAACAACGGTTAATTCGTCACTATCAATGGCAGTTTTACCTGTCATTAACTGGCTTTTTAATCAGTGGCAGTCTATGGATTTGGGCGATGAATTTACGACAAGGATGGTAATGCAAGACGATTTACAAGCGGTTTTTGCTGACGATGGCTTATTGGCAAGACAAATTGATGGGTTTCAGCCTCGTGAAGCCCAAAAGAAAATGGCCGAAAAAGTTTGTCAAACGCTGCAAAATGGCACCATTCTTATTGCCGAAGCCGGTACCGGTACTGGTAAAACCTTTGCTTATTTGGCACCAGCGATTTTATCTGGCCAAAAGGTGTTCATTTCCACCGGCACCAAAAACCTTCAGGATCAACTGTTTAACCGTGACTTACCGACATTGCGTAAAGCATTGGGCGTGCCGTTTCAGGCCGCTGTATTAAAAGGCCGCAGTAATTATTTATGTCATCACCGGCTGGGACTGGCTGAGCAAGATGATGCTTTGTTGTATCAACGTCCGTTAATACAGGATTTACGTAACTGGTCCAAGCGAACAGATAATGGTGATTTAAGCGAAACCAGCTTGCTGGATGATGCCGGTGCTTTGTGGCCACGGGTGACATCGACGGTGGAAAACTGCCTCGGTCAGCAATGTCCGGAATATCAGGATTGCTTTATTGTTGAAGCGCGCCGCCGGGCGCAGGAAGCCGATTTGGTGGTGATTAACCATCATTTGCTGATGTCCGATTTTGCCCTTAAAACGGCGGGACAGGGCGAAGTATTACCCAATGCCGATGCCTTTATCATTGATGAAGCGCATCAATTACCAGCGATTGCCGGCCAGTTTTTGGGGCAACGGCTCAGCAGTCATCAGATTGCTGAACTCTGTCGTGATGCCAGTCAGGAAATGCAGTCTGCCGCCGCCGATATGCCGGCTATCAATGAGCAGGCTGAACAATTATTAAGTTGTTTGCAACGCTTGCGGATTTTGATTGGCAATCAGGAACAACGCAGTCCCTGGCACCAATTTATTGCCGACAAAGCTATCAATGACGAATATGCCCAGGTTATGGATCGGCTGGATACGCTCAATGAAACCCTGAAGCTTGCCGCAGAACGCAGCCAGGGCTTGAAACAATGTCAGCAACGCGCCGAAAACCTATTGAATTTACTGGATTTGTTTTTTGACAGCTACAGTGATGACAATCTGGTTTTATGGCTGGACAATCGGCCGTCGGGTTTTATTTTGCATGCCACACCATTTGAAATCAGTGGCCATTTTCAAAATTGGCTGGAAGAAAAACCTGCCGCCTGGATCTTCACCTCAGCGACATTGACTGTTGCCGGGCAATTTAATCACTTTTGCCAGCAGCTGGGCATTTTTGATGCCGATACTGCGCGCTGGGACAGTCCGTTTGATTATCAGCAGCAAAGTTTGTTGTATATGCCCCTGATCCCCGTTGAACCGTCGGATCGTGTTTATAGCCAGCATATTGCTGATATTGCCCGCGAAATAATTAAGCTCAGTGAAGGCCGGACATTTTTATTGTTTACCAGTTATAAAACCTTGCACGAAGTCGCTGAATTACTAGCTGATTCTGAATATCCGTTGATGGTTCAGGGCAGTGGTGGCAAAGCGCAGTTGCTGGACGCTTTTCGTGAACATGGTAATGCTGTGCTGCTAGGTACCAACAGTTTTTGGGAGGGCGTTGATGTACGGGGTGAAGCGCTACGCTGCGTGTTAATCGACAAAATTCCTTTCGCTTCGCCCGGCGATCCGGTTTTGGAAGCGCGTATCAATAGCCTAAGAAACCGAGGCGGTAATCCGTTTCGGAGTATTCAAATACCGTCAGCAGTTATCCAGTTAAAGCAGGGGATAGGCCGGCTCATCCGGGATAAAACAGATTTTGGCGTATTGGTTTTATGCGATCCACGTTTTTTAACCAAACCATATGGCAAGGTATTTTTACGCAGTTTACCGGCTATGCCGATCACCCAGGATATTAACGTCGTGGCTGATTTTTACCGGCGTTTAACTGAAACAGTTACTTAACCTAAAATTTAAATAACATATGTAATCAATTGATTTAATTCAAATCAATGGCGTATTTTTTTAATAATTCTAGTGGGATAATTTCCGTTGCCCGCTGATGGGTGCTGGCCAGATAGATCTTTGGTGCCATGTCGAATTGCTGAGCTTCCAACCAGCGTGCGGCACATAAACACCAGCGATCACCGGGCTTAAGGCCCGGGAAGCCATACTCAGGGACTGGTGTCACCAAATCATTGCCTCGAAATCGTGAATATTGCAGAAAGTCAGCGCTGACTGAGACACAGACAGTATGTGAACCAAAATCATTATCACTGGTATTACAACAACCGTCACGAAAGAAACCGGTAACTGGCTCGGTGCCACATGTTTCCAGCTTTTCACCAAGCACATTTAATGAAGGTGATAACTCATTATTTCCCATGGGATTACTCTAATTTTATTTGGCCGGAAACATGATGATGCAGGTCTAAATCCGGCATGGTTAAAGTGATTTTAACCGGCAGGGTTTCGTTACCATTTAATTGCTGTGTGTCGAGCGCAGCGTATATAGCCTGCTCGATTTCCCGTTGTGAGCTGATACCGACCTTCTTCAGAAACTGGCGGATCTCCATATTCAGCGTATCTTCATTCATGGCCGGTCTCCAGGTTTAGTCGTATTTAATGTATTTAAAGCGCGGATCGTCAGGTGTACCGACTAATGCGCTGCCTTCTTCCGTACCTGGCTGCCACATAACAACTTCTTCAATTTTACGCGCCAGCTCAAAGTCTTTATCTGTAATACCTTTCGCCGCATGGTTAGTCAATTTGACAATAACAAACGCATAAGAAGCCGTTAGATCAGGATGATGAAAAGCAGCCTCAGCAAGATGTCCAACAGTATTTATCACCATCAGTGTGCCTTTCCAGCCGCTGGTTTTGTATTTACGGCGAATCCAGCCGTTTTCCAGATACCATTTTGGCAGTTCCTTTTCTAAACGCGCCTTAACTTCGTCATCGTTATAGGTTTTTTCTGTTTCATTTTCACGCCAACTCATTTGGAACCTCCGAATCTTTTATATAGCCAGTGTAAATCCCTTATGAATACAGCACAAGATAACGAAAATTCGGGCTTTATCGGCCAGCGTTCACAACGTTATACTGGAGTACCTAATAAGACACAGATAAAATCAAATGCCTGCATCAATCCCGACACATCCCAGACAAGCCACAGAGGCTATCGCACGCAGTCTTGAAAAAGCACTTAATGCTGCAACTGTTCATCCTGATGATGAAAAGGAATGCGCGCAGTGGTTATATTGCCATCGTTTACTGAGTGATTATCAGGCATTTATTCTGTTGGCAGAGAAGGGGATGCAACGGCAGTGTCAAATAATGATGCGCTGTATTCTGGAAATCGTCTTTGAAATGGTTGCCTGGGAACGCCATCCGACGTTACAAACAGCCATGATTAATGGCGACGACAATGACCGCCAACAGTTATTAGAACAGTTGCAACATTTGCAGAAATCAAAAGCTACGCTGACACAAAATGAATTAGCTTTGCTCAATACGCTGGTTAAAAGTGCCGATGAAATGGATCGGAAATCGCTGCCAACATTTATTAAAGCTGAATTTGCAGACTTACTGCAACTTTACCGAACTGACTATCAACTGCTGAGCGAAACAGTTCATAGCGAAGCACATGACATTAAAGCGGATATGGTCAAAAGTGGCAATGATGGGCACGTGCTCGAAGTACACACACTTGCCAGCGATCCCTCAGAAATGGATGAATTGATGCTGCAAACCGCTGAATACGTGCTTAAAGCTTATGCCTGTTACTGCAAGCTATCAGCCAAAGCCCACGATAATGATTTAACAGAACTCCAAAAGCGGGTGCAGGAGTGCTGGCAACGTCAGATTAGTCCAGTACCTCACAGAAAATAGCCATTTTCAAGGTTAATAAAACTGGCCATAGAGAGCAGGGAAGCACCAAAATTCAAAATTAACACTGTTCTTTACTGCAAAATTGCCGGGCAATTTTTAAAGCTTCATCAATATCAAACTCTGCATCCCTGGATTTCAGCGTCTCTAAGTGCGTTTTAATCTCATCATTCGAAATATGCTCATATTCAGATACTTGCAAATAGGCATAATGCGCGGCCAGCTTCTCGCCGTTATCTAATGTCTATTCACCAAAATACTGCACCTCGGAGGATTGTTCCGCAGTATTAATACCATCGACAATTTGCTCAATAGAATTAGCATCATGAATAAAACCGGTGACCATAACTACTTCCTCCAGATTTAAAGCAGCGTTTGTTAACGCCTTATAAATTAATATCTTTTACATATTCATATGTTGGGACGAATTTAAAAACTTCAAACCCCATTAAATACAGTCCATGAACAGTAGAGGACGCGAATAAGTCCATAAGCACTTACATACCGTATAGACTTTGTTTGAAATTATATTATTTAACATAATATATATTATACGAACTTATGGTCAGGTGAGAAATCGGCTCAAAGACTGATTGAAGATCAGCCCCGCTGGATGTTCATGTAATAAGTGTTATGACAAATAATGATTGGTTTTTTGGTATTTAAGCGTGTTTCAGAATTTAAAATCTGAGCGGTTTTACGATACATTCCCGGTTGGATTTTAAATTCTGACGATAAGCAAAAGCTGCAAAACGTAACGGATAAACTAGCTGGCCGCTGTTAATGCATTCCCGTATTCGTGGATATGGATAAATGGCAGTTCAAACACAATGGTTTTGTTGATGACGTCGTATGGTCCCGGAATTTAAAATCCTGAGCGTTTCACGATACGTTTTTGTAAAATTATGACGAACAACTGTAATGCGCTAAGCCACCGACATCAAAAAACGCAGGCGGCTTCAACTGGTAGTATTTTTCCTCGATCTGTTTCGATTGCGCGTCGTATGGCTTAGTCATGATTTCTTGCAGCTCTCGAAGCAGAGAATAATCCCCTGCCATCGCTTGTTGATAAGCGGGTGCAATGAACCATTCCCGCCAACTGTATTTTGGGTTGACCCGTTTCATTTGGGTAGAAAGCTCCTCACTTGAAAAAGCGTGACCAGCTTTTGTCCGGGTTGTGTTGTTGTTAATGATGAGCGTTTTCCATTTATCGAGCCATTCTGACCAGCGATGATTCATTCCTTCAGGGTCTTTATTATAGTTAGCGCTCTGGTAAAAGCTTTTTTTGAGTGGACCAATATCGTCGGGCACCATTGATAGTTCGCGGAAGAAAATGGTGTAATCAACAGCTGTTTGCATCATCAGTGATATAAGTTCGCTAAATAATCCTGCATTAAAGGTATCAAGCCCAAGTTTGGCTGCCCACATATTCTCCATTTGCATCTGCATTACTGATGCAAAGCTGCTTTGAATCTCGTCCAGCTGTTGCAGGTGGTCCTGTTGCGGCGACAGCAACGGCCGTAATGCATTACAATACATATGGAAGTTGCGTTCTGCTGCAACGGGTTGATTCAAAAAGGCGAAATGGTGCCCCCCTCCCGTCCAGGACTGGTAATGCGGATCAAATAGTTCGCAGAATCCGAAGGGACCGTAATCGAGTGTGTACCCCCCCGCTGCACAATTATCACTGTTGAAGTTACCCTGGCAATAACCGACACGGATCCAATTCGCAACAAGAGATGTCAGTCGGTTTCGGAACTCGCGCGCCAGCGACAATACTTTCTCAGGGAAGCTTAGATTTGGGTCGATGACGTCTGGATATTCACGATCGATCAGATGCAAAACCAGCTTAGATAACTCTGCCATCGCTTGTGGGGTTTCGTTCTTACGTGCACGACGACCAAAAAGTTCGATTTGGCCGACCCGAATGAACGATGGTGCAACCCGGGTCGAGATGCCTACGGGCTCCCATATTACGGTATCAGGATCCATCGAACGTGAGCCTTCCGAATACCAGGGACGCCTTACTTTTTCGGTTTTTGACACATAGAGACTCAGAGATCGTGATGTTGGAACCCCGAGAGCATGCATATGCTCCTGTGCCAGGAACTCTCGAACGCTCGATCGTAATACAGCGCGTCCATCCGCACCGCGGCAGTATGGTGTCCGGCCGCCACCTTTGAGTTGCATTTCCCAGCGATGGCCATTGATGACGGCTTCCAGAACTGAAATAGCGCGACCGTCTCCGTATCCGTTGCCGGTCTGAAACGGACATTGCTGATTGTATTCGGTGCCATAAATGGAAAGTGCGTAGCCAGATGCCCACCCTACCTTGCGCATTGGCTCCGGAACGCTTGCAAGGTTGCCAGAGAATACCCGCATGAAGTCGGCTGACTGAGCCATGCTATCGGCGAAGCCTAATTCTCGAAATAGAATTTTACTATGCACAACGTACTCAGGGTCTTCGAGTGGCGTGGGACGGACAGGAACATAGTGGCCTGAGAAAACTTGTCGAGGTGTGTGGTCGATACCGTTGGATGTCGCGTCAGGATCAACGTTGAGCGTGTTCAGAAGCGAGTAGCTTGCCAGCTTAGCAAGCTCCTCGAGATTCGCAATCATAGGTGCGGTTTCTTTGGGCAGTCGATTTATCATAAGACTCCGATGATGTGAAAAAGGTGGTATCACCATTGTGTGTTTGAGGCACCAATAACTAACGCGATTGCCGCACTATGCTTTTAATCATATATTCGACAACCCGAAGCAAAATTATATGTATGTCGGATGTGATAGGTTCATCAAGTCTAAATACAGCCAAATGTTTTTATTTTCAAACCAGCTTTCAATATCTTTGACGGTTTCAAATTGAATTGATTCACCAACTCGCCCACCTCTCTTTTAATATGCCCTTAATCTACTACCCATCTCTCATTGTCAACCGACAGATATTTAAAGAACGGGTCAGATTGATACTGGCGATCTGCTGCTGAGCAAACCCTACCAAAGTAATGACTTGGCATAAATGCTGAGAGAAGCATTGAATAGATATCAC
>JBFJJO010000063.1:0-12233 GCA_041612215.1 Methylophaga sp. | reverse complement strand
GTCGAGCCGTACCGTACTCTTCAGCGACTATCTCCTGGTCGTGGCGAGGAAAGCCGGCTGAGAACGAAGCAAGCCGCAGGTTGTCCTACGGCTTGTCCCGGCATTCTGGTGGGCCCACCAGGACTCGAACCTGGGACCAAGGGATTATGAGTCCCCTGCTCTAACCAACTGAGCTATAGGCCCGATACAGATTAACTGTCTGAGTCGAGGAAGCTTCTCAGTTGGTCTGAACGGGATGGATGACGCAGTTTACGCAGCGCTTTAGCTTCAATCTGACGAATACGCTCACGGGTGACATCGAACTGTTTGCCAACTTCTTCCAGTGTGTGGTCGGTGTTCATATCGATACCAAAACGCATACGCAAGACTTTCGCTTCTCGCTCGGTCAGACCGTTCAGTACACCCTGAGTGGCTTCTCTGAGACCTTCAATGATTGCTGAGTCAGCCGGTGACATGACATTAACGTCTTCAACAAAATCACCCAAATGGGAATCTTCATCATCACCGATTGGGGTTTCCATGGAAATCGGTTCTTTAGAAATTTTCAGCACTTTACGGACTTTGTCTTCCGGCATTTCAACGCGTTCCGCCAATTCGTCGGGGGTCGGTTCACGGCCCATTTCCTGAAGCATTTGCCGCGCCACACGATTGAGCTTGTTGATGGTTTCAATCATGTGTACCGGGATACGGATAGTGCGTGCCTGGTCAGCAATCGACCGGGTAATGGCCTGCCGAATCCACCAGGTAGCATAGGTTGAGAATTTATAACCACGTTGATATTCAAATTTATCAACCGCTTTCATCAGACCGATATTACCTTCCTGAATCAGATCCAAGAATTGCAGACCACGGTTGGTGTATTTTTTGGCAATTGAAATAACTAGACGCAGATTAGCCTCAACCATTTCTTTCTTGGCGCGACGGGCTTTGGCTTCAGCAATCGACATTTGTCGGCTAATTTCTTTGATTTCAGAAATATTTAGTCCACGCTCATCAGAAATTTCGGCCAGTTTTTTCTGGGCTGCCAAAATATCTTCATGATGTTTTTTGATGGTCGACGAATAATGTTTTTTAGCCCGAATGAATTTATCGGCCCATTCCAGATTGCTTTCATTACCCTGGAAAGAATCAATGAAGTCACGGCGGTTCATCCGCGCGTCTTCAACAACGATATCCATAATAATTTTTTCTTGCTTACGCACTTCATTGATGGTTTCTGCCATCAAATTATTCAGAAAAACCAGTGTTTTCGGCGTTAGTCTGAATTCCATAAAAAGGTTGCTGGCTTGTTCACGGGCTTCAGTCATGGCATCGCCATCGGTCGCAAGAACTTGTTTGTAGGCATCACGCAAAGCATTAAAACGAGCGCGCGCTTCATCCGGATCTATTTCTCCTGAATCATCGTCATCATCACTGACGTTATCAGCATCGTCGTCGTCATCATTATCAGAATCGCTATCATCACTGTCGCTGGTGACCGTATCGTCATCATCGTCATTACTGTCTTCAACGCTCGCTTCCGGTTCCACAAAACCGCGAATCAGCTCATTCAGGCGCATTTCGCCAGCTTCAACAGCATCAAAGAATTCTAAGAATGAGGCAATACAAGGTGGATAAGTTGAAAGCATTAGCAGGCTTTCACGCAAACCAGCTTCGATACGTTTGGCGATAACGATCTCACCTTCGCGGGTCAGCAGTTCAACGCTGCCCATTTCACGCATATACATCCGAACCGGGTCGGTTGTACGGCCGAATTCACCATCAGAGCTGGCCAGAACGGCGGCGGCTTCATCATCAGAAACTTCATCATTGGAGGCGGCAGCTTCCGCCAGGCGCTCCATTTCGTCGGTATCCATACCATCTTCGTGGACCATAATACCGAGGTCGCTGAACATACTGACGATATCTTCAACCTGATCGGCATCTACTAAGTCTTCAGGGAGGTGATCGTTGATCTCACCATAAGTGAGGTAACCGCGCTCTTTCCCTAAAGCGATAAGCTCTTTAACGCGTGATTGTTGATCTTTCATTCGGCCCCTTTGACGTCGTGACACTTTTACAGACGGTAACACTGTATTATAGCGAAACACTACCTGAATTGCATTAAATTTGACCGATTAACAGTCACATAGCGAGTAGTTACGGATAAAGTGAACGGTACTCTTCACGTTCTGTAGCCGTTAACCCCTCAGATGATTTAGATTTGGCTTCAAGGAATTTTTGTCTTTCCTCTTTTGCCATCCTTTGTAATTTTTGAAAATACCCCAATAATTCTGGTTTTAACTGGTCAGCGTCATCAACCGCGAACTGCTCATTGAGAAGTTTATTTAACGCGGAGTAATGTTCTGTATCACGCCAACGTTCAATCAAAATTGCTGAGTTAGTTATTTGGGGGTTTGTCCTCAGAGTTTCAAGTATCTGCATCAAAATTGCGACGCCGGGCTGATTAAGGTTTTTCAGCCAATCGGTATCGCCTAATGCTTTGTGCAAACCAGGATGTTTCAGCAAAAGCGTAATTACCATCCGCACCGGCGTTTTATTCGTATTGGCGGTTTTGGGCACAGCACGTTTGGAGACCGGTCTTAACCGTTCAATGTGTTTGTTTAAAGTTGCTTGGCTGGTTTTCGCTTCTATTGCCAATTGCTGCTCGAGCATATCGCGATAAACGCCGGACGGGATCCGGGCCAGATACGGTTTGGCCAGTTCTATCAGCCGTGCCCGCCCGTCCATTGAATCCATATCCACTCGCTGGCTGAGTGTCGCCAAAAAGAATTCGGATAAACTTTGTGCCTGGCCGACCAGCGCCTGAAACCCTTCTGCGCCCTGCTCTCGTACAACTGAGTCGGGATCTTCGCCCTGCGGTAGAAACATAAATTTCAGCTCGAAATTACCGCCCAAAATGGGTAAGGCATTTTCTGCTGCGCGCCATGCGGCATCACGGCCGGCGCGATCGCCATCAAAACAAAAAACAATTTCTGGCGCACTGCGAATCAATTGACGCAAATGATCCGGCGTCGTCGCTGTACCCAAAGTCGCTACGGCGTTATTAATGTCAAACTGCGCCAGGGCAATCACATCCATATAGCCTTCAACAATCAGAATACGCTGTAATTGCCGATTGGCTTTGCGCGCCTGATACAGGCCATATAACTCCTGGCCCTTGTGAAATACCGGCGTTTCCGGCGAGTTTAAATATTTGGGTGCATCTTCCGGATCAATGACCCGACCGCCAAACCCTATTACACGGCCACGGCGATCGCGGATTGGAAACATCAACCGTTTACGAAACCGATCATAAATCCGGCCTTGTTCATTTTTAATCAACAAACCGCCTTCCTGAAGCATATCGATCGTCTGTTGATTATTGCCAAAAGTGCGCAGTACATTGTCCCAGCCATCCGGCGCCATACCGATATCAAAAGCATTAATGATTTCGCTACTCAAACCGCGCTGCTCTAAATAGGCATTAAACACGTGATTCTGCGGGTGATTTTGTAGCTGGTGAGCGTAATATTTACTGACTTTGTCCAGCAAGTCATAGAGATTCTGTCGGACCGGGGTTAACGATGCCTGCTGGGTAACCGGTACTTGCATGCCAACGCTGTCGGCCAGTTCCTGAATGGTTTCCGGAAAACTGAGCTGTTCGTATTCCATCAAAAAACCAATCGCCGTGCCATGCGCGCCACAGCCAAAGCAATGATAAAACTGCTTATCAGGGCTGACAGTAAACGACGGGGTTTTTTCGTTATGAAATGGGCAACAGGCGTGCAGATTTTTGCCGGCTTTTTTCAGCGGCACACGACTATCAATCACATCGACAATATCGACGCGAGACAGAAGTTCATCTATAAATTGTGGGGGGATCTGACCGGCCATAAGTTAATTATGGCCGATGATCATCATTGATGGTAACCATGTCTGGAACAGACTTGGTGTCAGGGCGTTCAGGCGCTGAGTGCCGCCTTAACTTGACTGCTGACTGCGCCCATATCGGCGCGGCCTTGCACTTTGGGACGCAATACGTTCATTACTGCACCCATGTCTTTGATGCTGTCGGCACCACTTTCGGCAATGGCTGCTGCAATGGCTGCATTCAATTCAGATTCAGTCAAAGGCGTTGGCAGAAACTCTTCGATGATTGCCAGCTCAGCACGTTCAATAATCGCTAAATCTTCACGTCCTGCTTGCTCAAACTGCGACAGTGAATCTTTGCGCTGTTTGGTCATTTTGGTCAGCACAACAATTATGTCGTCATCACTTAAGTCCTGACGATTGTCGACCTCAAGTTGTTTGATAGCGGCGGTAATTTGTCGCAAGGTATTGAGGCGATCTTTATCCTTGGCTCGCATAGCGTCTTTGACGCTGTCCTGGATTTTGACCTTAAGCGGGCTGGCTTCAGCAGGCATCTGAATTGCCTTTAGTACATGCGAACGCGGCTGGCGTTTTCGCGGGCCAATTTTTTCTGGTGGCGTTTAACGGCAGCAGCAGCGGCACGTTTGCGCACAGTTGTTGGTTTTTCGTAAGCTTCACGGGCACGTGCTTCTGCAACAGTACCGGCTTTTTCGCAGGCGCGTTTAAAACGGCGCAGCGCGACGTCAAATGGTTCGTTCTCTTTTACTCGTACAGCAGGCATTAAAAATTCCCTAGACAGTTATCAATGAAAAGCCCCTAATTGTACGAAATATCCAAAAGAAAGCAAACACTTGGATCAGCTTATTTTTAAAGTCAGGCATAATATTGCCTTAATTTTTAGCAAAGACAGTACGGTTATGCGGGTATTAGGCATCGAATCTTCCTGTGACGAAACGGGTATCGCACTCTATGACACCGAGCGCGGTTTGCTGGCACATGCGCTATACAGCCAGATTGAGATGCATGCTGAATACGGCGGCGTGGTGCCAGAACTCGCCTCAAGAGACCATATCCGTAAAGCATTGCCACTGATGCAGCAGGTACTGGATGACGCCGGTTTAAGCCGGCAGGATATTGATGCTGTGGCTTATACCGCTGGCCCCGGTTTAGTTGGTGCCTTATTGGTAGGCGCAGCCATTGGTCGCAGTATGGCCTGGGCGCTGAATGTGCCGGCATTGCCCATTAATCACATGGAGGGCCATTTACTATCACCGCTATTGGAGGCCAATCCGCCGGCGTTTCCGTTTGTGTCTTTGCTGGTGTCTGGCGGCCATACCTTGCTGGTGGATGTTAAAGGTGTTGGTGAATATCAATTGCTCGGTGAATCGATAGATGATGCCGTTGGTGAAGCCTTTGATAAAACTGCCAAAATGCTGGATCTCGGTTATCCCGGCGGTCCTGCGCTGGCCAAATTAGCCGAGCAGGGCACGGTTGGCGTTTATGAATTCCCAAGACCGATGATTAATCGGCCTGGTCTGGATTTTAGTTTCAGCGGCCTGAAAACAGCGGCACTCAATGCCTGGCATAACGCTGATCGCAGCGATCAGGCCAAAGCTGATATTGCCCTGGCGTTTGAAACCGCTGCCGTCGATACGCTGCTGATTAAGTGTAAAAGGGCGCTGAAACAAACCGGCCATCAGCGGCTGGTGGTTGCAGGCGGCGTAAGTGCCAATAAATCTTTACGTGCCGCGCTTAACACCATGAAAAACAAACAGGTGTTTTATCCACAAATGCAGTTTTGTAGTGATAACGGCGCCATGATTGCCTTTGCCGGCGCCATGCGCCAACAAGCTATGCAATTGGAAAAACCGGCCGTGTTTAATGTCCGTTCCCGCTGGCCACTGGATGAATTAACGGCGCCGCTATCAGCCTGATTTTTTCTCTTCCCCTGAAAGCAGCCGTTGGATATTACTGCGGTGCCGCCACACTAACAGCAGCGAAATAGTCAAAATCAGCCAGCGTGCCATTACGCTGTCAATCAACCACAAGCTGTAGACTGGCACCAGCAGCGCGGCACAAATCGCAGACAACGATGAAATACGGCTAATCAGAAATACCACCAACCAGGTCATTAACCCTGCCAACGACAGCAGCGGTGACAACGCCAAAAATGCACCCAAAGCTGTAGCAACGCCTTTGCCACCTTTAAACTGGAAAAAAACCGGGTAAAGATGGCCCAGAAAAGCCAGAAGGGCAATAGCCGCCAACAGCACCTGGTCTAAGCCCAATAGCCTGCCAATCAAAACTGGAATCACACCTTTCAGCACATCAATAATCAATACCGTGGCAGCCAGTTTTTTACCACCAAAACGCAACACATTGGTTGCACCGGGATTACCTGAGCCCTGGGTACGTGGATCCGGCAAACCAGCCACTTTGCATAAGACGACGGCACTGGATAAAGAGCCGATAAGGTAAGCGCCCAGCAACACTGCTAGCGCCAAAATCGAGATTTCAGGCATGATATGATTCGACCTTGTTAAAGTGCATCATTATAGGTGTTTAGCAGCCTTGGCCACCAGCAAAGCGATATTATGGATAAAATTTTTTTAAACAATCTACAAATCGATACCATTATCGGCATCTACGACTGGGAGCGGGAAACGCTGCAAACGCTGCAATTTGATTTGGAATTTGACTGGGATATCCGCCAGGCTGCCAACAGCGATGATATTAAAGATACTCTCGACTATGGCGCAGTTGCTGGCCGGGTGGTTGAATTTGTCAGTGCCAGTCGCTTTCAGCTGATTGAAACGCTGGCGGAAAAAGTCACGGCATTATTACTGGCCGAATTTCCAGTCCATCACATCAAACTGACCTTAAGCAAACCGGTGCAATTACACGGTCAGAATCAGGCGAAAATTCAAATCGAACGTACCCGCTCATGAGTTATAACGCCTACATTCTTGGTCTTGGCAGCAATATTCAGCCGCTCGAAAATATGGCTTTGATGGTCAAGGCGTTGTTGCCACATATCCATAGCATTACATTGAGCCGGGTGCTCACGACACCGCCGGTGGGCATCAATAGTCATCGGCATTTTTTAAATGCTGTAGCCTATACAGAATCAGTATTAACGCCTGATCAGCTGAAAACAGTCACGAATCAAATTGAAGCCGAAATGGGTCGGGATCGCAGCGACCCGGATAAAAAACACAAAGACCGGCCGGCAGATATCGACATTTTGTGTTGCGGCTCGCTGGCTGAATTTTCACAAAAAACGGCCAGCGCCATTACCGATGAATATTTTTTGTATCCGTTGATAGAGGAATTACTGGCCTATTTAGCAGGTGATAGTACTGCGAATATGCCGCAAGGGGTAAAAATAGACATTGCCGACTTACTTTTTGGAGAGGCGCCGACCGCCATCTACCGGGATGCTGACACCAGTCAAAAAAGGGTTCTGGAACAAGCTGCGGATCGCTAAATAGACCGGCTCTGCACCGCCTTCCCGGGCCAGCGGTGTTTCCGATAACATCGCCTGTCGCGCGGCTTCAGTATGTGATTCGGTAAATAACACCGGTCCCGGTGCCACTGCATTGACCTTAATATGAGGTGCCAGTTTTTTCGCCAGTACCAGCATCATATTGTGTAAGCCGGCTTTGGTAGTGCCGTAGCTGTCAAAGCGCGGTGTCGGATTTTCAACGTTAATATCTGTGATATGCACGATATCAGCGGGGTCGCCGTTATCGCCATGCAACTGTTCCGCCAAACCCTGATTGATTAAAAATGGCGCCAGCATATGTACATTGAAAAACGACTGATATTGCGCCGCGGCAGCCGTCAGATCCGTTTCGGTGGGGGTGAACGTTGAGGCATTATGAATAATGCCGCGATACTTCGGAAAGCGGGTTTTCAGGCTTTGCACAAAGCTCAGAGTCGCTGCCGAATCGTCAAAATCCGCCTGAATCAAATCGATACCCAAGTCACGCAGTTTTTGCACATCTGCTGTGTCTGTGCGGTAATGCGCGAGCACTTTATAACCATCTTCCTGCAAACGTCTGGCAATATGAAAGCCGATTCGCCGGCCACAGCCGGTCACTAAAACTGGATTCTGCACACTTAAACCTTTTGATGATGAAATCTAATAGCAAACTAACCGTTCACGACCCGCTTGCGCAACAGCATAGTGCAGAACTAGAGCGCTTAATCGTCGAAAAAATTCTGACGGCGGGCGGTAAAATAACTTTTGCCACCTATATGCAGACTTGTTTATATGAGCCGGGCCTAGGTTATTACAGCGCAGGTCTTAGCAAATTTGGCGCTGCTGGTGACTTTGTTACCGCACCGGAAATCAGTCCATTATTTTCACAGGCTTTTGCCCGACATATTGCGGATGTACTAACGCAAACCGGCGGAAATTGCCTCGAATTTGGCGCCGGCAGCGGCAAGATGGCCACTGATATTTTGCTGCAACTGGCGCAGTGGCAATGCCTGCCCGCGCACTACTATATTATTGAAGCTAGTGCTGACTTACGTCTTAGACAACAACAATACTTATCTGAAAAACTAGGCGTGCTGTTTGATAAAGTTATTTGGCTAGAACAGTTACCCGCCAGCTTTACCGGTGTCGTGCTGGCCAATGAAGTCTGTGATGCCATGCCGGTGCATAGTTTAGTTTTTGAAGAAACCGACATTTATGAGCGTTATGTCGGCTGGGATGGTCAGCAACTGGTGTGGAAAAATGCCCCACTCAGTGCGCCGGCGCTGACAGAAAAAGCCGCATTAATTGCACCGTTGTTAAAGACCTTACCATTTCGCTGCGAGGTGAATTTGTATGCCGAGGCCTGGCTTGGCAGCCTTGCGGCAATACTCGAACAAGGTGCGATATTTATTATCGATTATGGTTACACAGGATATAACTATTTTCATACCAATCGCGCCGCAGGTGGCATTCGTTGTCATTATCAGCACCATGCCCACGATGCGCCACTGATTCTCCCCGGCTTGCAGGATTTAACGGCGCATGTGAATTTCACCGATCTGGCCGAAACTGCTCATCAAGCAGGGCTCAATGTTGCCGGTTTGCAAAGCCAGAGCGACTTTTTACTGGCCGGCGAGATACTTGACTTAGCCCAGCAGCAAAAGCTGGATGATTTGCAGCAGTTACAGCAATCAGCAGCGCTTAAGCGCTTGCTATTACCTGATCAAATGGGGATGATTTTTAAAACGCTGACCCTGAGCAAAAATCTGCCGTCTTTACTTCGCTGCCAGCAAGGCGATTTACGCTGGCAATTATAAATATCGCGCATAAAAAAAGGCGCCGAAGCGCCTTTTCAGGTCTAAACAAAACTAATTATTCAGCTTGTTCAGCTTTTAATTGTTCGCGTAACGCCTCAATTTCTGCCGACATTTCGAACAGGATTTCTTTGATGTTAGCCATATCGCTGCGCAAAATTTGGTTATCGCGGGTGTTACGTGCAATATTTTCACGCAATTCCGGACTAACCATACCTTCAACTTCATCGCCGGCACGCTCACGGGCTGTTGCCAGTACCGTTGGGATATCAATCACTAACCAATCCTTACGCTCTTCATCAGTTTTGGGATCAACATAATAGGACTGACCGTTATCCAACGCGACCTGTGTACCTGGCTTAGAATCAAATTTACGGTTACCCGGCAACAACGGATTCACACGGCGGTCAATTTCCTGACCGGTATATTGATCTTTATCACGATAGTCCTCGTGAACCAGACCAAAAATAATGTTTAACCGTCCCCGGCTATCAACAAACACCCGACCCGTATTGGTTTTGCGCTCTTTAGCGATAGCGCCCTGATGCACACCTAGCGTTACATAGGTCAAATCCTCATTACTTTCGGCGATAGCCAAACCCCGGCTAAGGCCAGATGACAAAATCTGTAACTCACCTGGTGAATAAAGTGGGATCTGCTGTTCTTTGAATAACACTGTTTGGTTGATATACAAAGAGCTCAGTATGGTACGCATATCCTCCTCATCAATCGGATAAGGATGTTGATTAGCAACACCGCTGACATCACTTCTAACAACTTTAACGTACTGCAAATCGGCCTCAAACAGGGTTTTGCCTTCCGCAGTAACAATGACTTCCGGCTGTTCAGCTTTATTTGATGAGCCGCCACAAGCCGACAGTCCCAGCATCATTATCATGCTGAGTGCGACAATGCCGCTGTATTTAACAAGACCACGCATAAACTATTCCTCTTTTAATTCAGTTGCTTATCGCTTTAGCGATGACTGTTTCGGCTTTGGGTTCTCTGCACAACAATGCCTGTACCGACTGTCGCGGATCGTACCCCTCAAACAACACTTTGCATACCTGTTCAACAATGGGCATTTCGATTCCCGCCTGTTGTGCCCGCAGCAAGACTTCACGGGCGGCGTGCATGCCTTCTACGGTTTTGCCAACGGCCCTCACTGCCTCATCGACAGTCAAACCGCTGCCAATCGCCAGGCCCAACTGACGGTTACGGCTTTGATCATCGGTGCAGGTTAAAATTAAATCACCCATACCGGATAAACCAAACATGGTTTGCGGATCAGCACCCAGCATTGTTGCCAACCGTAAAATTTCAGCCATACCGCGCGTTAACAAGGCCGCCCGGGCATTGGCACCATATTTCAAACCATCACTGATACCGGCAGCAATAGCCAACACATTTTTTACAGTGCCACCAATCTGCACGCCCAAGACATCCGATGAGGTATAGGCGCGTAAGCTATTGCCATGCAGGGCACCGGCCAGCGCACTGGCAAACGCCGGGTCGCTGGAAGCAACAGTTAATGCCGTTGGCAAACCGCACGCGACTTCAGCCGCAAACGACGGCCCGGAAATCACGGCCAGTGGATGATCCGGTCCTAAAATCTGCCTGGCCGTATCCGCTAAAAAAGTACCGGTCTGTGGCGTCAGGCCTTTAGTTGCCCAGCTGACCGGTATGCCGGGCGGCAACCAGAGCTGAATTTGCTGCAACAACCCAGAAAAGCTAGTACTGGGCACCGAAATGAGCAGATGCCGGGCCTGACTGACAGCCGCCTGCAAATCCGGCTGAATCTTTAATGCTGCTGGCAAATCAATGCCCGCTAAATATGCGTCATTACGACGGCTATCCTGCATTGTTTTCAGCTGAGCAGCATCTCGCCCCCACAACCATATTTCATTGCCGTTACGGGCAAGAGCAATAGCCAGTGCGGTGCCCCAGGCGCCAGCACCGAGCACCAGTGTTGGCATCAGACTTTGTTCAACCTTACTGGCCATGACTATTGCCGTTGATTAGTGCGTCGTTTCCTGTT
The DNA here is from genome assembly GCA_041612215.1 of Methylophaga sp. Classification (GTDB taxonomy): domain Bacteria; phylum Pseudomonadota; class Gammaproteobacteria; order Nitrosococcales; family Methylophagaceae; genus Methylophaga. The sequence continues at coordinate 1,045 of JBFJJO010000063.1, read as the reverse complement.
TGGCAGCCGCTGCTTGTTGGCGCGCCTGCTCCATTGAATCAAGCTTACGTTTGTAAACCGCATCAAAGTTAACCGGTGCCAGTACTAACTGCGGGAAACCGCCTTTGATGACCAAGTCAGAGACCACTTCACGAGCAAATGGGAATACAGTATTTGGGCAATAGCTGCCAATCAGCGGGCCCATTTCTTCATCACTGTAACCAGTCAGGCTAAACACGCCGGCCTGCTTCACTTCACAGATAAAAGCGACTTTGTCATTAACCTTTGCCGTGACGGTAACGACCAGAACAATTTCATGATTGTCGTCGTCAATACGGGTGTATTCATTACCCAATTGCAGATCCAATTGTGGTTTCCAGTCTTCACGAAATACCGCTGGCGAATTCGGTGTTTCGAAGGAAACGTCTTTGGTATAAATTTTTTGAATAATAAAGCGTGGTTGGTTGTCTTGTTGCGCCGCTGCGTTGTCTTCCGCCATGGGATAAATCCTTAAACTTGAATGTGAGTCTTAAAAATCAGGCCAGCATTTGATCAAGCTTCTTGGCTCGATCAATAGCCAGCAAATCGGTGTAACCACCTACTGCCTGGTCGTTGATAAAAATTTGTGGCACAGTCCGCTGCTTGCTTTTTTGCATCATTTCTTCACGCTTGGCAGGCTCCAGATCAACGCGGATCTCTTTAAAAGCCACACCTTTGCGCTCTAATAACTGCTTAGCCATCACGCAATAAGGGCAATGTGCCGAGGAATATACAATTACATCTGCCATGTTAAATCCGTTATCCGAAAAGTGGGAGCTTAGCTTCGCGCCAGGCGAACAAGCCACCCGACATGACCGACACGTTGGTATAACCATTGGCTTTCAGCTGTTTGGCCGCACCACGTGACTTTTGACCGCTGTCACAAACGATGACGAGCGGTTGATCGGTTTTTTTCAATTTACCCAGATGATTATCCATCTCGGCCTGCGGAATATTCACGGAATCAGCGATATGGGATTTAGCAAACGCTTCGCTGTCACGAATATCGACAAAACAACCTTTTTGC
>JBFJJO010000062.1:0-12331 GCA_041612215.1 Methylophaga sp. | reverse complement strand
TTCAAAAGTATGGCTGAGTTGAGTGTAATAATGGCGGCTTTCGCTATTCGATATTTCATTTGGTTGGAGTAGTTCGGCTTTACGACATATTTCAGTTAAAGGGCTCGCTCCCATTTCTGCTGCAGAACCTTTTAGCGCATGAAAGCTTTCCCGAAAAACAATGTAGTCATCCTTTTCAAGTGCTAACTGAAGGGCCTGAATATGTTTTCGACCATCCATTTCAAAACCATCAATCAGTGTTGTTAAGAAATTATGGTCATTACCTAACTGAGAGAGTTCTCGAACAACTTGGCTATCAAACCATTCAGATGTTTCGGTAATATGTTTTGCATTTGAAGGCAGTTGTATTTGCTCGGGTGATTCAATCTGTGCCAGTTTGGCAACAGCTTCAAGTAAACCTTTGGAATCAATTGGCTTAGTCAGAAAAACATCGGCACCGGCATCCATACTACGTTTTCGTGCTTCGGGCGTGGCATCTGCTGTCAACATGATCACAGGCAAATGAATTTTCGTATCGAAATAACGCATGGCACGAACGACTTCGGTGCCAGAGTAATCCGGCATATTCATATCAACAATCAACATATCCAGCTCATCTAGGCTTTCATTGAGCATGTTGAGTGCTTTTTCCCCCGTTTCAGCAATATAAGTTTTATGACCGGCATGCTCCAGAATGCCGACCAGAATTTGCTGATTCACTTTGTTATCTTCAGCGACCAAAATCCGCAGCGGCCGAGCATGTGACTGAGCAGCATAGTGTTGTGCAAGGGTGACTACCTTTTCATCCTGCACATAATGGCTGCTCTGTGCAGCATGGATAGCATTGAATAATTGTGGTTTGGCATCAATGTCATGAATGATGCACACAAAATGTTCGCGTAATTTCGGATCATGACGACTTTGCTCGCTGGGATTAAGCAGAATTAGCGATAAATGTGCCAGTTGCGGTTCATTATGAATCATGCTGGCAAACTGCTGAGGGTTGATTTCCTGCATGCACTGTTGATCGATCATTAACGTGTCATAAGCGGAATCACTGTCGCTGAGGCGCATTAATTCAGCAAATGCCTTAGCGGTGGTGCCGACATGCTGATACTGAATTTGCCAGCCGGCAAGTGTGGGCGCGAGTTGTTGCTGAATTGTTTCGCTGCTGAGGATAAGCATAGCCGTTTCTGCCAGTTGCATATTATCTGTTACCAACGGTTTGAAGGGTAATTCAAACCAAAAAGTTGTTCCGTTTCCAGCTTCGCTGGTCAGGCCAATATGGCCGCCCATCAGCTCTACTAATTCTTTGGCGATAGTGGTGCCAAGGCCTGTGCCACCGATACTGCGCTGTCCGGCACCGGCACCTGCCACTTGGGTAAAATCATTAAACACCATATGTTGTGCTTCCGGCGGGATGCCAATACCGGTATCAATAATCTCAAAGCGAATATTCAATGCTTTACCAGATTGGTTAGCGGCCGGAACGACCTGAAGTTTAACGCTTCCGTTATCAGTAAATTTTATGCCATTGCCCAGCAGATTGATTAGTACCTGACGAAGATGCTGTGGATCGCCCTCCAGGCTGTAAGGTAAAGTCGGGTCAATATAGCAACTTACCCGCAGCCCCTTAGCTTCGCCCATCGGAATTTGCATGGCCATGACACCATGTACCAGCCGGTGTAAATCAAACTGCTCCCGGTTGATTAAGATTTTACCGGCTTCTATTTTGGCAATATCAAGCACATTCTCGATCAATCCCAACAAGGTATGTGCAGAAGCCCGCATGATGCTGACAAAATCCTTTTGACGATGGTCCAGCTGGGTTTCGCCGAGCAAATCTGCGACACCGATAACGCCATTTAAAGGCGTACGTAATTCATGAGACATATTGGCCAGAAAACGACTTTTGGCCTCGTTAGCTTGTTTGGCCGTCGCAATAGCCACATGCAACTTGGTGATCAGAAAAGCAGAATAAAGCGGGATTAAAAATAATAAAAACAGAAGACTCAGGCCAAAAGGCTTGTGCTGTGGGTGTTGCCAGTATTCACCAAAGCTGATGGCAAAACTGAAGCCAACGATACCGATAATGAAAGCGGTGTATAAATAAGTCACGCCATAACGAAATCCATTCCCCAGAATGACCCATAAATAAAATACAAACAGAAAAACACTCTTATCACCCGCCATAAACATGACAAGCGACAATGACCCCATATCGGCAAACATGCCGCTGATACGACGGATGGGTGATGGTTTGGGATTGAGTATCAGCGCAATGGCAATCAGCATCGTGCTGGAAAAGTAAGCAATGCCTACTAGGCTGGGAATCGTAAAGAAATGCTCAGCAAAGGTAAGGTCGCCGTGCCAGGGAAAACAAAAATAAATCAGCATCGCAATGCTGATAGGTACACGAATTTTGATCGCCTGCTCCGGCTCGCTGTCACCGGTTTGCGCGAGTCGGGATTTCAGTTGATGCAGCCAACCTTTTTGTTCTTGCTCCTGGTCCATCGGATCAATTACTCGTCGGCATAGGCAGTTTGAATATCGCGAATAGTATCAAAGCGTTCAAAAAATGCTTCTACGCACTTCGGATCAAGTTGCGTTCCTGCCTGAGCTTCAATATAACTCAGGGCTTCAGCTTCCGACCAGGCTTTCTTATAAGGCCGTTCGGAAGCCAGTGCATCATAAATATCAGCGACTGAGACCAGTCGGGCAATAAGGGGGATTTCCGTACCCTTAAGGCCGTTAGGATAACCTTTGCCATCAAACCGTTCATGGTGGTTGAGGGCAATAATAGCACCGATTTGCATGTATTTTGACTGACTGCCGGAGAGAATCTCATGGCCAATCAACGTATGGGTTTTCATGATTTCCCACTCATGCGGATTTAGCCTGTCTGGTTTAAGTAAAATACCATCCGGAATACCGATTTTACCAATGTCATGCATGGGTGCGGCGTATTCCAGATCTTCGCATTCTTGTTCGTCAAATTGCCCCAAAGCTTCAGCAATTTGCCGTGCATATTTTGCCATGCGGATAACATGATTGCCGGTACCTTCATCGCGGTATTCGCCGGCTTTGGCTAACCGAATGATGGTTTCTTTTTCACGCTGGACAATCTGCTCAGTGGCAAGCTCAACCTGTCGTTCCAGCCAGTTGGCACGATCTTCGATGATCAGATGTTGTTCATGCATCTGCAACAGATTTCGGCAGCTGGTACGACATTCAATCTGATCAATAGGCCGCATCAAAAAAGCCGTTGCGCCGGCTTCAAGCGCTTCGTGACGTACCGATTTTTCACTGACCACGGTGATCATAACGATTGGCACGTTTAGACAACGATCTTTTTGCCGCACCATGCGGATAAATTCAATACCGTTAATTTCCGGCATCCGATAATCGGTGACAATCAAATCCACATCATGCAAATCCAACCATTCCAATGCTGTCGATGGATTGCTCATCGCAGTGACATGAATATTGTCACCAATTTGTTGAATGACTTTTTCGAGAATAGCGCGACCTGTGGATTGATCATCAATGATCAAAACCTGCTTGGCTTTTTTGAGAATACTCAGCTTGCGCGCCATTTCAAAAGGAGCCAACACGCTGTTTTTATGTTGTTCGGTCATGGGCCGGTGTCCTCATTACTTTGACGTTTTTCAGGTCGACTCACGCAACAAGTTAAACTTAATAGTTGGACGAAATTCCTTGAGTCCAAACGAATTGATGCAGATTTCATCATAAACAGTTTCTGTCATTATGCGAAGTGGGTCACACTTTTTGGTAAGTGGCTTAAGGTTTATGCCGTTTTTCCAGCTGTTATACTCACCGCTATTTGCAAAAAAATCCAGCCAGATATGCTGCCCGATTGGAGATTGTTATGAGTGCTGATTTATATGAACGCGTAAAACGAGACCCTCGGTTTGCTGAACTGGCAAAAAAAAGAGCACGTTTGGCATGGAGCCTGTCAGCGGTCATTTTGTTAATGTATTTTGCCTTTATTTTGCTGATTGCTTTTGCGCCGTTAGTTCTGGCAAAGCCCATCGCTGCCGGTAGTGTGATCACAGTGGGTATTCCGGTTGGTGTAATGATTATTGTCATGGCATTCGTGCTGACGGGCATATACGTGCATCAGGCCAATACCCGTTTTGATGCGTTGAATCAGCAAATCAAGGATAGCCTGCTATGAAGCAAACCGTTTTTTTTCTACTCATGACATTATTTACCCCCTATGTCTGGGCGGCGGAAGTCATTACCGGAAGTGCGGCGGGCGCTTCGTTAAATATTTCCGCGGTGGTGATGTTTTTGCTGTTTGTCGGCGCGACGCTAGGCGTGACTTATTGGGCTGCGCAGCGCACCCACTCGGCAGCTGATTATTACTCTGCTGGCGGTGGCATTACCGGTTTTCAAAATGGTTTGGCGATTGCTGGTGATTACATGTCGGCTGCGTCGTTTTTGGGTATTTCGGGTTTGGTTTTCATGTCTGGTTATGACGGGCTGATTTATTCGATTGGCTTTTTGATTGGCTGGCCACTAATTTTGTTTTTGATTGCTGAAAGGCTGCGTAATCTTGGTCGTTATACCTTTGCTGATGTTGCATCCTATCGGCTGGGGCAATTACCCATTCGCACCTTATCTGCATTTGGTTCATTGGCTGTAGTTGCCCTGTATCTCATCGCCCAAATGGTGGGTGCCGGTAAATTAATACAGATCTTGTTTGGCCTGCCTTATGAATTAGCTGTGGTTTTGGTTGGCGTATTGATGGTTTTGTATGTCACTTTTGGCGGCATGCTGGCGACCACATGGGTGCAGATTATCAAGGCGGGCTTATTGCTCTCCGGCGCGACTTTCCTGGCCTTTATGGTGCTGAAAAATGTCGGTTTTGATGTCAGTGAATTATTTAATCAGGCGATAGCCGTGCATCCTAAAGGCAGTGAAATCATGGCTCCGGGCGGCCTGGTTTCAGATCCGGTATCGGCTATTTCTTTGGGCATCGCATTGATTTTTGGCACCGCCGGGCTGCCACATATTCTGATGCGGTTTTTTACCGTCGCTGACGCCAAGCAAGCCCGTCGCAGTGTATTTTTTGCCACCGGCTTTATCGGCTATTTTTACATCCTGACGTTTATAATCGGCTTTGGTGCCATTGTATTGGTCTCGACAAATCCTGAGTTTTTGGATGCAAAAGGCTTGCTACTCGGTGGCAATAATATGGCGGCAGTGCATTTATCCGCGGCAGTGGGCGGCGATTTGTTCTTAGGCTTTATTTCGGCTGTGGCTTTTGCGACCATCCTGGCCGTGGTAGCCGGTTTAACTCTGGCGGGTGCTTCAGCGATTTCGCATGATCTTTACGCCAGTGTCATCAAAAAAGGGCAAGTCAGCGGGCCAATGGAAATGCGTGTTTCTAAAGTCGCTACGGTGGCGTTGGGTGTGATGGCGATTTTGCTGGGTATTTTATTTGAACAACAAAATATTGCTTTTATGGTCGGGCTGGCATTTGCAATCGCCGCCAGCGCCAACTTCCCGATCCTTTTACTATCTATGTACTGGAAAAATCTAACCACGCGTGGCGCCTTCATCGGAGGCTTTGCCGGTTTAATAACGGCAGTGGTGCTGGTGATTTTGGGGCCAATTGTTTGGGTGGACATTTTTGGCTTTGCCGAAGCAATTTTTCCCTATAAATATCCGGCGTTATTTTCTGTAGCCGTGGCTTTCATCGGTATTTGGTTTTTTTCAATTACCGATCGCAGTCCGCAAGCGCAACAGGCAAAGGACTTATTCGAACATCAATATATTCGCTCTCAAACCGGTATTGGGGCGCATGGAGCAAATGATCATTAATGACTACACATAGGACAAATAAAGCTTTATTACTGGTGGCTCACGGCAGTCGCCGTGCTGCATCGAATCTTGAAGTTGCACGGCTTGCAGAAAAGTTACAATCAGACTTAAATGCTGATTTTGCAATAGTCAAAGCAGCATTTTTAGAATTGGCTGAGCCATCGATCCCCGATGGCATTCAATTTTGCGCTGAAGCTGGAGCCGATGTTGTGGTGGTGTTACCGTATTTTTTGAATACCGGCCGTCACGTGGCAGAGGATATTCCGGCAGAGATAGACATAGCACGCCAGCAATTGCCAAATCTTACAATCCAGTTGCAAACCCATATCGGTGCAATGCCTGAAATGCATAACTTACTTTTGAAAGCCGCTAAGAGTGAGCACTAAAACTGGGTTTTAATAAGAAAACGTGAACAAGTTCACATTTCATTATAAAGATTGTTTGCAGTAACCTTCAAAAAGGCCGATACCTTAATTGAAGTCACAGCTTCTTGAGTTTCTCTCTGTAGTTTTTTAGTCAGGCCATCAGCCTGACTTCTTTTTTATTACCACTCTGGCTTTTATCAGGCAATGAATGCCCATCAGCCATTGCCTGGACTCACAAGTTTTTATCGGTGACCGCACCTTCAGAAGCCGAGCAAACAGTTTTGGCATATTTCGCTAAAACGCCCCGGGTGTAACGGGGGGGGATCGGTCGCCATGCCATGCGTCTTTTTTCTATTTCCTTGTCGCTGAGGTGAAGGGTTATTTCAGCGGTTTCCGCATCAATGGTAATTTCATCACCGTTTTCAATCAGTGCAATAGGGCCACCGTCAAAGGCTTCAGGGGTAATGTGACCAACTACAAAGCCGTGGCTGCCGCCGGAGAATCGGCCATCGGTTATTAAGGCTACGTCGTTACCCAGACCTTTGCCGATAACGGCTGACGTCGGGGTTAACATTTCCCGCATACCCGGGCCGCCTTTAGGACCCTCATAACGGATAACGATGACATCACCTTTGACGACGGTGCCATTCATAATGTCCTGCTGCGCCGCTTCTTCGGAGTGAAACACCCGCGCGCTGCCAGTAAAGCGTAAGCCCTCTTTGCCGGTGATTTTAGCAACAGCACCTTCAGGGGCTAAATTGCCCTTGAGAATGACCAGGTGGCTGTCTTTTTTGATGGGGTTGTCAAATGAACGGATAATGTCCTGATCAGCAGGATAGGGGGCCACATCGGCCAGATTTTCCGCCAGCGTTTTGCCGGTGACAGTCAGACAGTTGCCATGCAGCAGGCCTCTATCCAGAAGACTTTTCATCAGGGGTTGAATGCCACCAATGGCAATCAGTTCCGACATCATATATCGGCCGCTGGGACGCAGATCAGCCAATACCGGTACTTCGCGGCCGATTCGGGCAAAATCATCTAATGTCAGTTCAACATCCACGGCATGCGCCATTGCGATGAGATGTAAGACAGCGTTAGTTGAGCCGCCCAAAGCGATTAATGTGGTGATGGCATTTTCAAAAGCCTGCCGGGTCATGATGTCGGTAGGTTTGATGTCCTGTTCCAGCAGATTTATGACCGCAGCGCCTGCCCGACGGCAATCTTCTGCTTTTGAGGGCGAAACGGCTTCCTGTGCTGAACTGTTCGGCAGGCTCATGCCCAATGCTTCGATTGCGGAAGCCATGGTGTTGGCGGTATACATGCCACCACACGATCCAGCACCGGGAATAGCCGTTTGTTCAATCTGTTTCAATTCCGCCGGCGTTATATCACCTCGGGAATGTTGGCCAACTGCTTCAAAAACAGAAACAATATCGGTATGACCCGCGCCGGGTTGTATGGTCCCGCCATAGACAAATACAGCTGGTCGATTGAGGCGGGCCAGGCCAATCAGGCAGCCTGGCATGTTTTTATCACAGCCACCGATTGCCACCAGTCCATCGAACCCTTCACAACCAGCAACCGTTTCGATCGAGTCGGCAATGACTTCACGCGAAACTAATGAATATTTCATACCAATGGTGCCATTTGCAATGCCATCAGAAATGGTGATGGTGTTGAAGATAACCCCTTTACCACCAGCTTCGTCAGCGCCTTCGCAGGCAAAGTCGGCCAACTTATTGATATGCATGTTGCAGGGCGTGACCATGCTCCATGTCGAGGCGATGCCAATTTGTGGTTTCAGAAAATCCGCATCATTGAAACCAACCGCACGTAACATTGCTCTGGCAGGTGCTTTGCCGGTCCCGTCTACCACAATGGATGAATATTTTCGCGTATCTGTCATTGCCTGAATACCTTGTTGTCATATTGAAGCAGTTTGTATCAAGTTTAACAAAAAGTAATCTACTGATTTCTTTCAGTCCGGAGGAATGTAAGGTGTATTTCGGCTATGTCATTACTTCGAGTGTGTACTGCAAACTGGCAGGAAATCGCGTTCTTCTTCAGTGCGGCGTAGCTGAGCACGCAATTTAAGGAATTCTCGTTTAGCTTCCAACTATTCATTGGCTTGTTGCTCTGAAGGGACTGGTTTAGCAGCATTTACCCACTTTATAGAGACTATGTTGAGAAACACCCAAACGCTTTGTTGTTTCGGCGATCGAAAATTCGGGTGTATCTTTGACCGCTCATATGGATTTCCATCTATGCTCAAATAATAGCCGGAATTTGTCTACGATTCCCAGGGCAGTCCAGTCACCATTATTCGATCTGGCCATGTTGGCATTTGATCGGAAATGCATGATTGAGAGTATGATTAAAATATATACATATTAGTCAAATAAAAAATACAAACCAAGAGCAAGCATGTAAATAGACATCCGGACGGCATTTATGTGTCACGAACTTACTCGTAGTATTCAATTAACTATAGATGATCGGGTGGTTATGGCAACTGAGGGTGAGTTGCTAATGGATGTGATTTATCGGGAAGGCATTAAAACTCCATCATTATGTTACAGCCCTGGACTTAGCTCTTCCGGTGCCTGTCGAGCTTGTCTGGTCGAAGTAGACGGTCACCATGCTTCTTTACCTGCTTGCGAAGTTGCGGTCAGAGAAAACATGCTGGTCAAAGCGCTATCCCCAAAGTTAGAAAGAGAACATCGTGCTATCTTATTGATGTTGTTGGAAAACTATGTGGATAATGATTTTGATGTTCGCAAGATCGATCACACAGAGTTTGGTTATTGGCTTCGTAGATATGAACTCAAACCAATAATAAAAGACGCCAAAGAATTACGTTTTAAAGTCAATAGCGACCCACACCCTGCCATCCATGTAGATTTCAATAAGTGCATCCTATGTACACGTTGTATCCGTGCCTGCAATGAAGTTCAGGGAAGATTTGTCTGGGGGGTGGCAAATCGATCAGGTAAAACGCAAATTACTGCAGGTATTAATGAATCGATGTTGGGGGCGGGGTGTGAATCCTGTGGTACCTGCGTTGCTTATTGTCCAACAGATGCTTTATCAGATCGCAATGCACTTGCGGATACTGAAATTGATGAGAAGGTGATGACTACATGCGCTTATTGTGGTGTGGGTTGTAATTTCGACCTAAACATCAAAGATAAGCAGCTCCAATATGTAACTTCCAATCCCCATGCACCGGTGAATGGGATGCATCTTTGTGTGAAAGGTCGATATGGATTTGACTATGTTCATCATCCCGAGCGTTTAACCCACCCCTTAGTCAGAGAATGGGTGTTAGAGGGGGGGGGACGACCTCCCACAGGAACACGTGGTAAGTGGGTTAAAGTCAGCTGGGATAACGTTTTGAATATTGTGGCAGAGAAATTCAATCGAATTGTAGATGAATCCGGCCCAGATGCTATGGCTTTATTTTCTTCTGCTAAATGCACTAATGAAGAAAACTATTTGATGCAAAAGTTCGCAAGACAGGTTATCGGTACCCACAACATTGACCATTGCGCCCGGCTATGCCACTCGTCAACAGTTGCCGGGTTGGCTGCGTCTTTTGGTTCCGGCGCTATGTCGAATACGATGCGTGATGTTGCAGAACAGGCTCAGGCATTTTTGGTTATTGGTTCCAATACCACCGAGCAACATCCTGTTTTCGGTTCAATGTTAAGACAAGCCGTTTATCAACGCGGCGCCAAATTAATTGTGGCCGATCCCCGAAGCATTGATTTGACCGAATTTGCTGTGCTCCATCTTCGACATAAACCGGGCACCGATATCGCACTGATTAACGGCATCATGCATCTGATTATTCAAAACGGCTGTGAGGATAATGATTTCATCAACGCACGTACAGTGGGTTTTGAAGCACTGAGAGAGTCACTGGACAAATATACACCCGAATTTGTAAGTGATATCACTGGTGTTGCTGTTGATAAAATTGAGGAAGCAGCAACGATCCTAGGCAACAGCAAACCCATGGCTGTAATTTGGGCAATGGGGATTACACAGCATTGGGTCGGGGTGCAGAACGTATTCTCATTGGCCAATTTGCAAATGCTGACCGGTAATATGGGTATCGCAGGGGGGGGAGTGAATCCACTCCGAGGTCAGAATAATGTTCAAGGTGCCTGCGATTTAGGCTGTTTACCCAACGTTTTCCCCGGTTATCAACAAGTCTCGAACTCAGCTAATGTGAATAAGTTTGCTGATGCTTGGGCATTAAGCAATAAGCCACAATTATTCAGCAATACGTCGGGTCAAACGATTACAGAAATGGTGGATAATGCATTAACAGGTGCCATACGTGGCTTCTATATCCTAGCGGAAAATCCGGTTATGTCCGATCCAGATGTCAATCATGTACGTCAGGCTTTGGCCAATGCTGAATTTACCGTTTTGCAGGAGATTTTTCCATCTGAAACGGCTGAATACGCTGATGTATTATTGCCAGCGGTTACCTTTGCAGAAAAAGACGGTACTTTTACTAATACTGAACGTCGTATTCAACTGATACATGATGCTGTGGAGTCGCCAGGACAGGCGAGAAAGGATTGGGAAATTATAGCTGACCTTGCAAGACGTATTCTTTCTCAGCGGCAACTTGAACCCGCAGGTAAATATGCAGGTTGGGACTACCAATCTGCGGCTCAGATAATGGATGAGATTGCGGCATTGACGCCTTCCTATGCAGGGGTCTCGCATGCTCGACTCCATAGCGGCGAACAGCTTCACTGGCCGGTGAAAGATAAAAACCATCTAGGCACACCGATCTTGCATGTGGACAAGTTCACCATAGGCAAAGGAATTTTCCATGTTGTTGAACATTTACCGGCGAAGGAGTTGCCGGATAACAATTATCCCTTGAGTCTTACTACGGGAAGAGTGCTGTACCATTGGCACGGGGCAGAAATGACACGCCGATCTCAGCCCCTTTTAGCGTTATATCCGGAAACATTGATTGAGATTTCAGTTGAAGACGCTAATCGATTGGGCATTGAGACAATGCAAACCATTCGGGTTATATCCAGACGAGGCGAGATGATTGCCCGCGCAGAGATAAGTGATCGTGTACCTGAAGGACTGATATTTGGCAACTTTCACTTCCCTGATAGCGCAAACGTCAATAACTTAACCACAAGTCAAGTCGATCCCATAGCCAAGATACCCGAATACAAAGTCTGTGCTGTAAGAATAGAAACCGATATTCCTGAAAGTGTAGCTTTGTAGTGGTTCACTGATCCCGGACACCATTTTAAGAGGTAATATGACCTCCAACGAGGTGTTCAATGACTAGAGAAAGAAGATTTTTTACTGCAGATTTCAAACTGGAGGCAGCCAGCTTGGTTGTTATTAAGAATTGCAGTATTCCTGAAGCCTGCTGAGCATTAGACTTGGGTGAAACATCTGGAAAAAGTCGGCACGCATAATAATCAAGGCAATCAAAAGCCGTTCAGCCGCCGGTCATGATGATGCGTGGCCGAGCATAATCGAGTTCAATCTTCATCGCCTGTTATAATTTCCAGCCATGTCCTTGAAGCTCAACTGGATAGAGCGACATATAGCTGATGCATTAAAGGTCATTTTCAAGCGTCCAATTTTTCAGTTCTTCCAGAATGGTCAATGCACTGAGTCCTCTGGCAGCAATATCGTATTGAACGGCCACCGGTTTACTTGAGATGACTGCTCTGGTGATGAGTTTATTGTCTTCCATGGCCTTCAATCTTTCAGCCAGTACTTTTTTGCTAGCTCCAGCAAGCTGTCTCGCGATTTCATTAAATCGCATGGGATGTTCTTTTAGATGCCATAAGATAGACCCTGTCCATTTATTGCCGATAACTCTCATGCCCCTCTCGACAGGACAGGGTTTATAACAAGCTTGTTGATTTTCTTTCATGGCGATTTATTAGGTTACAAAAAGTTAACTGGTTGACTATTGTAACCTTGATGGTAGCGTATGTCCTATTCGTAAACAGGAGAACACAAATGAGAGGTAAGTCAATTTTTGTAGAATCGGGTGGCGGCTTTGATCGGGTTAGCGTAGGAGACATAGAGGCAAAACCGCCAAGGGAAGGCGAAATTCTGGTCAGACTGCATGC
>JBFJJO010000061.1:0-12393 GCA_041612215.1 Methylophaga sp. | reverse complement strand
GCCACTGGAACGTAATGATAATCGGGTGGGGATCGGCGAATTTTCACCGTGTATGGTGTTATTGAATAATGATTTATCAGGCGGGTTACCTGCCATTTTGCAAAATCTGGAACAGCAAGTGGCACCGCCACTGCATGCCGGCTGGTATACACGCAAAAAGTCAGATCACTTCACTCACTACAATGATGTAGCCAACGATTTTGCCGAACAACTGGGCATTGATCCATGGCTGGTTTCGCCGCTAACCTTACAGTGTGGTGAAGTCGATTTTATGGCACGCAGTGGCACTGAGTGTCTGTCGCGTAATGTTGAAAGCATGCTCAAAGCAGTGCAGAAGAAATACGATCAATATGGCATTGAGAAAGAACCTTTTGCCGTCGTTAAGGCTGACTCAGGTACTTATGGCATGGGTATTATGACAGTGAAATCAGTCGATGAAATCGTCAATTTAAATCGTAAACAACGTAATAAAATGTCATCGGCGAAAGAAGGTTTAGTGGTCGACAATGTATTGATTCAAGAAGGGGTCTATACCTTTGAGACACTCGGCGAAGAACAAGCAGTGGCCGAGCCGGTCATTTATATGATGGATCATTTTGTGGTGGGCGGCTTTTACCGGGTGCACACCGGGCGGGGTATCGATGAGAATCTGAATGCGCCGGGCATGCATTTCCAGCCACTGGCTTTTGCGCAATCCTGTATTGAGCCCAATAAAGCCGACCAGCCGGATGCCGAACCGAATCGCTTTTATGCCTATGGCGTGATTGCCCGGCTGGCGCTGTTGGCAGCCGCCCGCGAATTAGTCAGATAATAAAAGGGACTTAATGTTCGCTTAGATACGCGATAGTCATGGTCTGGTTATGCAGCAGACTGTGGCCATCGTCTTCGCCGGAGCAGATCTCACCGTTCGAATAAAAGCCGGTGATACCGGTTTGCATACCGAGTAAACGCTGTACAGCAAATACTTCGTCCGAAACTTGATCTTCCATCACCAATTTACGGCCAACACAGCTGACGCAAATCGCCAGAGCTTTATCGTTGATATTGACATCTTTTTGGAGAATTTGCCGCGCCGCTTCACTGGCACCGATCACCAGCTGATCGTGATCTGACTTTAAGAATCGGACAGTAGAGCCCTCATCAATGTTACCGGCGAAGGTCAGACTGTTGTCTTTTTCATTAATCGCCAGCAGAGTACGGATCACATTAACGTTTTTCTCATCCATGATGGCAAATGGAAAATTCAGCCCCGATGCCGGTAATTGGTTGGCATAGTAGCCGATATACATTTTGTACAAGGGCAGGGCCGGCTTGTTGTCGAGTTCATAAACAACATTTTTGGTGGCGCGGGTGATCTGCCGTGGCGGGCCATAAGGTTTCCAGCCGCCTAAAGCGCCGCTGGTAACAATAGCATCTTGACCGTAGATGCCAACAGCAATCACGATACGATCCTGAATTTTGTCATTATTGAGCAGCAAAGTTTTATTAAATTGAGCAGCGTCGCCAGCTAAGCCACCGGTAATGGGTACATTGGGCAATACCTCTTGTAATCCCTCGACCAGTTCTGACCCGTTAACATTGAGGCCATCGCTGAGCACAAACAGACCTTTTAAATCTGGCGCCAGCAGTTCGTTGGCAATTTGCGCGCCAAGTGCATGTGATTGTTCCATGCTGTTGACGGCTTTGACGATAAAGCGCAACTGGCTGCGCTCCCATAGCATCGCCGTGATATGCACGCTGTCATCAAAGACGC
The DNA here is from genome assembly GCA_041612215.1 of Methylophaga sp. GTDB lineage: Bacteria > Pseudomonadota > Gammaproteobacteria > Nitrosococcales > Methylophagaceae > Methylophaga. The sequence continues at coordinate 10,640 of JBFJJO010000061.1, read as the reverse complement.
CATCACCGGTGATTTCACCAGAGGTGGTGCAGCCAACAATTTGTGCATTGGGGTAACGCTTTTGCAGTTGTGAGGCAAAATTGCGTTCATTAAAACGACTGACTGAGCCAAACACCAGTACCCAATTGGCTTCGGCTAGCGGTGAGCTGCCCGAAAGTTTGGAAATCGCGGTTTTGGCGGGCAGGTGTTCCTGAGCAAACTTCATCGGCTAAGTCCGGCATCCTGAGTTCTTGGGCAATGTGTCCCTGTCATCACAACGAAATAAAACGCTGAGCTGATACTACATCAGTTAATTCAGGATGGGGAGCTGCTTACTGTTAATTTGTGAACTGCTAGGCAGATTTTTAGAGCTTGCCGGCAACAACTGGCGTTGTTACCGGCAAGATAAGGATCAGGGTAGGGTTATGATCCAGCGAGTTTTTGTTTGAGAATATCGTTGACCTGAGCGGGGTTGGCCTTGCCTTTTGAGGCTTTCATGACCTGACCGACAAAAAAGCCAAACAGCTGTTCTTTGCCATCACGATATTGCTGTAATTGCTGCGGATTAGCAGCAATGACGTCATCAATCATCGTTTCAATGGCACCGGTATCAGTGACTTGTTTCAGACCTTGTGCTTCGATAATGGCATCAGCGTCAACGCCTTCACCCTGCCACAGCGCTTCAAAGACCTGCTTAGCGATTTTGCCGGAAATGGTGTTGTCTTCAATACGATTGATAACACTTCCCAGCTGTTTTGCCGTTACCGGCGATGCATCGATTTCCAAACCGGCTTTATTGAGCGCGCCATTGAGCTCTACCGTTACCCAGTTGGCACAGATTTTTGGCGCTTTGCCGCCAGTTTCAGCTAATACCGCTTCATAAAAATTCGCCAGCTCACGGCTGCTGGTCAGTACAGATGCATCATAAAGCGACAAACCCAGTTCGCTCATGAACCGGTCACGTTTTTCGTTAGGCAGCTCCGGCAGTGTCGCACGAACTTGCTCAATCAGACCGTCATCGAGTACCAGGGGTAATAAATCCGGATCCGGAAAGTAGCGGTAATCATTGGCTTCTTCCTTGCTGCGCATTGAGCGGGTTTCATTTTTATCAGCGTCATAAAGGCGGGTTTCCTGAATAACCTGGCCGCCACCATCTATAACATCGATCTGCCGCTCGATTTCGATATTGATAGCGCGTTCTACGTTACGGAATGAGTTAATATTTTTCAGTTCAGCGCGGGTGCCCAGTTTTTCCTGGCCTTTAGGACGAACTGATACGTTCGCATCGCAGCGGAACGAGCCTTCCTGCATGTTGCCATCACAAATTTCTAAATAACGGACCAGTGAGTGGATTTTTTTCATGTAGGCCACAGCTTCTTTGGCGCTGCGCATATCCGGTTCGGACACAATTTCCAGCAGCGGTGTGCCGGCACGGTTTAAATCAATACCGGTTTGACCGTGAAAATCTTCATGCAGAGATTTACCAGCGTCTTCTTCCAGATGGGCCCGGGTAATGCCGATAATTTTTTCGCTGCCATCTTCCAGTTCAATACTGATTTTCCCCTTGCCGACGATCGGCAATTCAAACTGGCTGATTTGATAGCCTTTAGGCAAATCCGGATAGAAATAATTTTTGCGGGCAAATACTGAGCTGTCGGCGATTTCGGCATCAACAGCAAGACCAAATTTGATGGCCATTCGCACGGCTTCTTTATTCAGTACCGGCAACACACCTGGTAAACCCAAGTCTACGGCACAAGCCTGCGAATTAGGCGCTGCACCGTAGGCAGTTGGGGCGCCGGAAAAAATTTTTGTTTTGGTTGCAAGCTGGGCATGAATTTCCAGCCCGATAACCACTTCCCATTGCATATTAATGGCCTGATTTAAATTGTTTAAAGCCGTAAATTGTAGCAAGGATTAACGCAAGCTGAGAATTTTCCAGCCGCGTTGCTTGGCGACTTGCCGCAGCGTGTCATCCGGATCCACTGCAACCGGTGTCTCGACTTTTTCCAGCAGCGGCAAATCATTATGCGAGTCACTGTAAAAAATACTGCCCTCCAGCGTTTGCTGATGCTGTGTCAGCCAATCCTGCAAGCGGCTGACTTTGCCATGTTGAAATGAGGGTATCCCGGCAACTTTGCCAGTAAAGCGATCATCCAGCATTTCCGGATCGGTGGCGATCAGATTATCGATACCCAGTTTTTCAGCAATCGGTGCGGTCAAAAAGCTGTTGGTAGCGGTAATAATCAGTAGGGTATCGCCTTGCTGGCGATGCTGCTCAACCAAGGCCTGTGCTTTGGGCAGCATGATCGGCATGATTTTCTGCTGCAAATAAGCATCGCGCCAGGCCAGCAGATCTTTCATGGTATTTTCTTTAAGCGGTGTAAAGACAAATTCCAGAAAGGCGTTAATATCCAGCCGGCCGGCTTGATAGTCGTGGTAAAACGCCAGATTAGTGTCGTGATAAACCTCAGGATCGACAATGTGGTTTTCCGCCAGAAAGCGGCCCCATAAATAATCACTGTCGCCACCGAGCAGCGTATTGTCTAGATCAAATATTGCTAAAGCCATTGCCTGCTGTTGTTTCCTTGCAAAATAAGCGCCTATTGTAAGACAAAATGCGTTGCAACCTCAGTTGGCATTGACTAATCTAGGTTTTAATACAAATTAAACTGCGGGCTGTTGGCTATGGCTTTCCCCGTGAGAGATTAACACCGTGATAGACAAAGATGGCTTCAGGGCCAACGTGGGGATCATCATCTGTAATGATGACAACCGGGTATTGTGGGCGCAGCGGGCGCAACATGACTCATGGCAATTTCCCCAGGGCGGCATCAAACCGGATGAGACCGCAGAGCAGGCCGCTTATCGCGAGCTGATGGAAGAGGTTGGGCTACGCCCGGAGCATGTCGAATTGCTGGCACAATCACGTGGCTGGCTGCGTTACCGACTGCCTAAGCGTTATCTGCGTTATGGCAATAAACCCCTGTGTATCGGCCAAAAACAACGCTGGTTTTTAATGCGCTTTATTGGCAGCGAAACCGATGTCAAATTGGATTTACACGACAAGCCTGAGTTTGATGACTGGCGCTGGGTTGATTATTGGCAGCCAGTGGAAGAAATCGTCTTTTTCAAACGCCGGGTTTACGAAAAAGCCCTGCATGAATTTGCACCGCTGTTGTTTCCCGAATATCGTCGTCGTAACGGCAGCAGTGATATTAGTTAAGGGGTTTTTTAAAAACGCTGGAATTGCGCTGATAGTTATACAACGCCTGCTTCTCCACCGGTAAATCGGCAATGCTTGACGGCTGAAAGCCATGCTCAATAAACCAGTGCGCAGTTTGCGTCGTTAATATATACAGATTGTCGAGACCAACGTTTTTCGCGCGCTTCTCCAAAAAGGCCAGCAATTGTTTGCCGCGTCCTTTATTACGATAATCCTGCGATACTGCCATGCAGGCAACTTCGGCCATTTTGTTTTCTGGATAGGTGTACAGTGCTGCGCAAGCAATCACACTGCCATCGCGTTCCATCACCGTAAACTGGTCGATCTCCCGCTCCAGTAATTCCCGCGAACGTTTGACCAGAACACCGCTGGCCTCCAGCGGCTGTAATAATTCCAGAATGCCGCCGACATCATCAATGCTGGCCTGGCGTGTGGTTTCAAAAGAGGTCGCACTTATCAATGTACCTACACCATCGCGACTGAATAATTCCTGCAGCAGTGCTCCATCAACTTGCCGATCCAATAAATGCACCCGATCGACGCCGGATTCACAGGCTGCCTTGGCCGCTTCTAATAAGGGATGATCAAATTCGGCGATTTGACTGACCGTAATTTCCCGCGGCAAATTTTCATTACTTTGCCCGATAAAAATCAGCTTATCTGCTTGCAAACTGCTGGCCACTGCTGTGGCAATCGCATCAGCGGACAAATTAAAAATTTCACCAGTCAGTGAATAACCCAGCGGTGAGATCAATACCATATTGCCCTGTTCCAACTGCTGGTGGATAGCAACACTGTCCACCCGTCTAACGTCACCCGTATGGCCTAAATTGACACCATCAATAATGCCAGCCGGCCGTGCTGTGACCCAGTTACCACTGACACAGCGAATGCGGGCGTCGGCCATTGGGGTTTGTGGCATGCCGGCTGATAATTTGGCTTCGATGGCGATCCGTAAATCGCCAATCACCTGCCTGGCAATCTGCATGCTGGCATCATCGGTAATCCGCAGGCCATCGTGATAGTGCACGGGTATATGCAGCGCATGACAGCGCTGTTCAATTTGTGGACGAGCACCAAATACCAGTACTAAACGGATTTCCAGGCTATTGAGAATGGCAAGATCATGGATTAAGTGATCAAATCCAGCATCGGCGATACTTTCGCCGTCAAAGGCAATAACAAAAGTCGCGCCACCATGGGCATGAATATAGGGCGCAGCAGCACGAAACCAGCTGGTTGTGGTCGTGAAATGCTGCTTAGCAGGTGTATTTTCAGTCTGTTCCATAAGTGCTTTGTATCGTAGAAGCAGTAAGCTTGCCAAGTTACGTGTAAAATTAGCGGTCTATTTTGTGCAAAACTGTGTAGTTTTGCACGTACAAAACACAGCGGAGATAAATAATGCCTGTATATCGTTCAAAAACTTCTACCGCCGGCCGAAATATGGCTGGTGCCCGGGCGCTTTGGCGGGCCACAGGGATGAAGGATGACGATTTCAATAAGCCTATTGTTGCGGTAGCTAACTCCTTCACCCAGTTTGTACCGGGACATGTGCATTTAAAAGATATGGGACAGCTGGTTGCGCGGGAAATCGAGGCGGTCGGTGGCGTTGCCAAAGAGTTTAATACTATTGCGGTTGATGATGGTATTGCCATGGGACATAGCGGTATGCTCTACAGCCTGCCATCGCGCGAAATTATTGCTGATTCGGTGGAATACATGGTTAATGCCCATTGTGCCGATGCGTTGGTGTGTATTTCCAACTGCGACAAAATTACGCCCGGTATGCTGATGGCGGCATTGCGGCTCAATATTCCGGTGGTATTTGTTTCTGGCGGGCCGATGGAAGCAGGCAAAACCAAATTAGCCGGCAAGAATGTCAAGTTGGATCTGGTTGATGCCATGGTGCAGGCGGCGGATGACAGGGTGAGCGATGAAGATGTCGAACAGGTTGAACGCAGTGCGTGCCCAACCTGTGGCAGCTGCTCAGGCATGTTTACCGCCAATTCAATGAACTGTCTGACCGAAGCGTTGGGCTTGTCTTTGCCCGGTAATGGTTCGTTGCTGGCAACACATGCTGATCGCCGTGAATTATTTCTCGAAGCCGGTCGTCGGGTCGTCGACCTGGCCAAACGTTATTACGAAAATGATGAAGCGGATGTCTTGCCCCGGGCAATTGCCAGCAAAGCCGCGTTTGAAAATGCCATTGCGCTGGATATCGCAATGGGTGGCTCTACCAATACCGTGTTGCATTTACTGGCAGCGGCCCATGAAGCGGAAGTTGACTTCACCATGGCCGATATTGATCGGATGTCGCGGCATATTCCGAACCTGTGCAAAGTCGCGCCGGCAACACCTTTGTATCACATGGAAGATGTGCATCGTGCCGGTGGCGTCATGTCGATTCTTGGTGAACTGGCGGCAGGCGGTTTGTTAAATACCGATATACCGACCGTACACAGTAAAACACTGGCGGATGCGCTTGCGCAGTGGGATATCAAACGTACTAAAAATGCTGCCGCCCATCACTTGTTTTTAGCCGGTCCTGCCGGCATCCCAACTCAGACCGCATTCAGCCAGGATTGCCGCTGGCCGGAATTGGATTTGGATCGGGAAAACGGTTGTATTCGCAATATTGAACATGCCTACAGCAAAGATGGCGGTCTTGCTGTGCTTTACGGCAATATTGCTGAAGAGGGCTGCATCGTGAAAACGGCGGGTGTTGACGACTCAATTCTGCAATTTTCCGGACCCGCAAGAATTTTTGAATCGCAGGATGCTGCTGTAACGGCAATTTTGACTGAGCAAATCATTCCCGGTGATGTAGTACTGATCCGTTACGAAGGTCCTAAAGGCGGGCCGGGTATGCAGGAGATGTTGTATCCGACCAGCTATCTGAAATCTAAAGGCATGGGTAAATCCTGCGCTTTGCTGACCGACGGTCGTTTTTCCGGCGGGACGTCCGGCCTGTCGATTGGCCATGCATCCCCTGAAGCTGCCGAAGGCGGCAATATTGGACTGGTTGAGGAAGGCGACATCATTATTATTGATATTCCCAATCGCAAAATCCGGGTCGATGTTTCTGACAAAGTGTTGGCTGAACGACGTATTGAAATGGATAAACGTGGTGAGTTGGCCTGGCAGCCAGTAGGCCGGCAGCGCAAAGTCAGCTTGGCGTTACAGGCTTATGCTGCGTTAACAACTTCGGCGTCGAAAGGTGCTGTGCGAGATGTGGAGCAACTGAAACGCCGTTAAGCGGTTTAAAAATCAACTAACCACAGAGACACAGAGCGCACAGAGGTTGTAAAGAAGAACTTTCCGCAGATTACGCAGATTAATTTGTTGCCAATACCACGATGCATTAAACCAAACTTTGAGACTTATCTTAAAACAATGTTTAACTCTTCCCTTCCCCCTGTTAGGGGGGGGTAACGACTCTGCAGCCTAAACGACTTAAGCTACAAAACATCTACATAATTTCCCGGATTTATTATTTATTAACAAAAATCTGCGTTCATCTGCGTAATTTGCGGATTTTTTATCTCCGTGCCCTCTGTGCCTCTGTGGTTAATTTAATTCAAATTTGTCTTGCGTAAAGCTTTTGATAAATCTGTTCCTGATGGATCAAACTGTCATGATCACCATCTGCAATAATTTCGCCGCCATCAAAGACAATAATCCTGTCGGCCTGCCGGACAGCACTGAGCCGATGGGCAATAATAATCGTGGTGCGGTCTTTTAAGTAATCAGCCAGTGCTTCATGCAGATTAAATTCGGTATCGCTATCCAGCGCCGAAGTGGCTTCATCCAATACCACCACACTGGGATTGACTAGCGCCATCCGGGCTATGGCCAAACGCTGGCGTTGCCCCCCCGAGAGTTTAATGCCGTCACGGCCCACCATCGTGTCAAGTTGTGCTGGCATTTGTTTGATAACTGATTCCAGTTGCGCCGTTTTAAGGGCCTGCCAGACGGCATCATCATCATACTGTCTGCCCAGTGTAATATTCTGTCGAACCGAATCGTTAAATAATGCCGGACTTTGCAGCACAGTGGCGACGTGCTCGCGCACTGTTTCCAGACCAATATCTTTGACCGCGATATCATCAAAGTACACCATGCCCTGATCGGCGGGGTACAGCCCCAGTAATACATTTACCAACGTCGACTTGCCGGCGCCGCTGGCACCAACCAATGCAATTTTTTCGCCGGCTTTAATATCCAGCGATACACCATTGAGAATCTTTTCGTCGGGCAAATAGGAAAAATGCAGATTTTCAACACGAATGCTGCTGGCTCTTCCGGGTTTGAATGGATTGATTTTAGCTGGATAGCGTTGCTCTTCTTTCATTGAAAACAGGTTGTTGAGACGGCCCACCGCCGCTTCTGCCGCATAAAAAGCATATTGAATATTCAGGATTTCCTGCACTGGACTCATCATGAACCAGAGATAACCAAACACGGCAAACATCTGGCCAATACTCAGATCCGAAAACACCACCATCAACATGCTGACAGCACGAAATACATCAAAACCAAACAGGAAAATCAGAAAGGAAAAACGATTGGCGGCATCACTTTTCCAGGCATAGTTTGCGGCGTGAGTACGAACATTTCGGGCATTATCAATGACCCGTTGTAAATAATGTTTTTCACGATTGGCTACCCGCACCTGGGCAACGGCGTCGAGTGTTTCAGTCAGGCTCTGCTGGAAGATTTCAAAGGCCGAGTTTTCGTTTTTCTTTAAGTGCTTGACCCGTTTACCGACTTTCATGGTGAAATAAATCACCAGTGGATTCATAAACAAAATTAACAGCGCCAATTGCCAGTGCAGAAATAAAAGAATCAGCGCGGTGCCAATAATGCTGAGCACAGCGACCAGAAATCGGCTGACGGTATTGCCAATAAAGTTGTCGATAACTTCAATATCGGTGACAAAGTGCGAGGCAATACTGCCGCTGCCACGACTCTCATATTCACTCATCGCAATGCGGCCGAGTCGTTTAATGAGTTTTTGCCGGATCCGAAAAGTAATGCGTTTGGCTATCAGCGTGAAATAGCGTGACTGGGCAACATTCAGTAACACGGCGGCAATGCGTAAAATAAGCGTTAACAACAGCACAGCACTAATAAAAAGTACTGGTCCATGCCAGTGTTCAGGGGTGAAGCGTTGGATAAAAGCGACCGATATGCCTGGCTGGTTAAGCAACACCTCATCAACCATCAGCGGTAATAACAACGGCACCGGTACGGCACAAAATGTCGCTAATAAAGCAATTAAATTGGCTTTAATCAAATGTTTTTTAAAGCGCAAGGCTTGCTTGAGAATACCTTTCAGGTGATAGCTGTTTTCAGCTTGCATAAACCAATAATTGCTCTGAATTTAAGCGGTTAATTTAGCCTGCGTGTCACAGGGAGATATCAATTAGTGAGTGGGGCGCGGTCAGAGTTCCGCGCCCAAAGGAAGTGGCAGTTTTAGAAATTGCTGCCCCAGCTATCTTTACGGCGAATACGTAATTTAGGGATAAGTAAGCCAAGCAGTAAACCACCTAATAACACCCCAGAACCCACCAGAAACCAACTTTTAGCACTGTTATCGCGCAGGGCGTTGTTTTCGATTTGAATGGTTTGGATCCTATTATCCATTTCCTGTAGTTTTTCTTTTAGCTGCCGGTTTTCGTTTTCGATGGCCACCGCGCTGGAGGCAGTGCGCCGTAAATCATCAAGCTGTATACGCAGACGCTGTGAGGTTTCTTTCAATGTTGAAGTTTCATCATCAACATTGGCGGTTTGTGAACCGAGCTGTGCAATTTCTTCTTTATAGTTAGCCACTTCCAGTTCTAGATTGGCCAATTTTTGTTCACTTTCCGCCAGGCGATCGCGAGCACTGCCGGTATTGCTTAAATAGCGGGTCAGTACCCAGCCTTCAAGACCTTCGGCGTTACGAACTCTGGAGTAGCCACTGTCGGCATCATTTTCCAGGACTTCAAGGCGTGTGCCAGACTTAAGCATTTTGCGAATACCAAATTCTACGCCTTTACCATTACGCATGGTAATTTCCAGCTCGTCTGATACATATCGGGTGGTTTGTGCAACACTGACGCCCGCCGTCAGCAGCGGCAGAATCAACAGCAACAAGTGCAGGATGAATTTATTCATGATGCTTCCCGGATGATTTTCAAAGCGGCATTCTAACAGATGGCCTGATTTAAAATCCTGCATTGCACAACAAAATAAACGATCACAACAAGGAGACCGGGTCATCTGCCTGTCACATGTGGTTGATATACTGCCGGCACTAAAAAGAAGCAAAAATTATGGACAAGACCAGCGTAATTTTTATGTAATGGCCACTCTTGTCAATCAAAGATGGCCGAAGGCTGGGCCAAAGCAGTGGTTAAAGATCATGTCGATCTTCGCTTAGCCGGTATTGCGGCGGGCCGTCAGAACCCGCGAGCAATTCAAGTCATGGCCGAAGCCGGTATCGATATTTCGCAACAAGCATCGATTCGTGTCAACGGTGAAATGCTGGAATGGGCGGATTTATTGGTAACGCTGTGTGATAACGCAGAAGAGCAATGTCCGGTGGTCAGTCCACATACTGCAAGATTGCATTTACCACGGACCGATCAGGACAAAGTTCGGGGCGAAGATGAGGAGATCCTTGCTGAATTTCGCATTACCCGCGACAAGATCCATCAGCGGGTGGAATACGTGCTGAGTCAGCTGACGAAAAAAAAACGTTGTCAACAGTCGTTAAGGGCCGACTCGCATGAGATCATAACCATCAATCGTATATTGTAAAACACGATCTCAGGGCCACTCTGTGGCCAGATTCATTTGCCTATGCTTTGTACTTGTAATACCCCTCATTTGGTCATCTGAATCCCAGTGATTCAGGCAAAAAAAAAGCCCCACCCGAACACAGGTGAGGCAAGTTGGAGAGAGGGGATAACTCGCTTTCGGCCTACCAGTAAGCTTGCGCGCGGAATTTAAGCGCTGATGGTTCAGCTGAATTGACGACATCATTTGCACCATCGACACTCAGGTCAGTCACTTTGTCATAGTTCAACATCAGGCGCGTATTTTTGGTTGGGTAGTAATTTACACCGACAGTAAATTTGTCGTATTCACTAGTGCCGAAACCAACATTGTCATTCTCAATCTCAATATTTTCGAAACGACCAGCAACTTGCCATGCACCCCATTTAGATTTTGGTGAAATACCTGAAGTGTAACCTTTAGACCATTTTAGTGATTCACCTGTGAGGAAGTAACCGGCTTCAACAGCATAACCAGTGGTATCGATATCATCACCAATATCTTGATTTGCTGAATGATCAAGATACTCTGCCATTGCATGGAAAGAACCAAATACGGCCATTGCATCAACTGTAAAGGCGCCAGCACCGTCAAAGTTGTCTGCAGCAATAGT
>JBFJJO010000060.1:0-12674 GCA_041612215.1 Methylophaga sp. | reverse complement strand
TGGATAATCCTGCGCAGGTTGATCAGCTGGTGTCACAAGTACGGCAAACTTATCCGGATATGCCGATTCACACCCGGGCACTGGATCGGAAACATTGCGCGGAGCTGGTTGTTAAGGGGGCGACTACCGTGGTTTCGGAAACGCTGGAAACCAGTTTGCGATTGACCGAAGAAGTTTTGCTGGGCAGTGGGGTCAGCGAAGCCGAGGTTAAATCGGTTATTGATGCGTTTCGCGAAGATTATTATTCCAATGTTGTGCAAAAAGTCGCTGATAACAAAGTGGTACTTGGCGAACTGCGCCACTAAGCCGGGCAATAAAAAAAACGGCGCTTTTAGCACCGTTTTCAGTATAAACAGGGCTAAAATTACAGCCGCATCGGCATCACCACATATTGCCGGCTGATATTGTCATCATTGGGTGTGATCAGCGCACTGCTGTTTTCATCACTGAAAGTCATTTTCACTTTGCTATCCGGCATGGCATTCAGCAGATCCAGCAAATATGCGTTATTGAAAGCGATTTCCAATGCGCTGCCGTTGTATTCAACCGGCACTTCTTCTTCAGCAGTTTCCTGTTCCTGATTGGTGACAGTGGCTTTCAGTAAACTGGTATCCAGATTCAGCCGTACACTGCGATGTTTGTCGTTTGCCAGAATCGACGCACGTGACAGCGCTTGTTTCAGTTCATCACGTTCGGCAATAACAACTTTGTCACCACCCAGCGGCAGCACCCGTTCGTAATTGGGAAACTGACCGTCAATCAATTTGGAGGTGAAGTGCAGATCGAGTAATTCCACTTTAATTTGCTGTTGACTGAACGCCAGTTTCACTTCGGCCTCAATGTCACCCAATAAACGGCCGAGTTCCAAAATGGCTTTCCGCGGCACGATAACGCTGTTTTTTTCATCGGCGGTTTCGGCGGTGGTGATCTCACCCAAAGCCAGCCGATGACCATCAGTAGCGACAGCACGTAGTTTATTGCCTTCTCGTTCCAGCAATAAGCCATTCAGGTAATAACGCACATCCTGACTGGCCATGGCAAAACTGGTTTCATCCAGCAGGTTTTTTAGTGCCGATTGCGGCATGCTGATTTGTTCGCTGTAGCTGGCGCCCTCACTGTCTGGAAAATCAGCTGGGGATAACGTGGCCAGTGAAAAGCGACTTTTACCGGCCTGAACCAGCGCTTTATTGTCTTTGGTTTTGCAGCTAATAGTAGCGTTGGCTGGCAGGGCGCGAACGATATCGAGCAGTTTGCGCGCCGAGACAGTGGTTTCACCGGCCTCATCAACGGCGACTGGCAAGGTAGCGATCATTTCCAGTTCCATATCCGTACTGGTCATGGTCAGTTTGTCGCCCTGCGCTTTGAGCAAAATATTCGCCAGAATGGGCAGTGTAGAGCGGCGCTCAACAATGCTGCAGACCAGTTGCAGTGGGCGGGCGAGACTTTCTTGGCTGACTGTGAATTGCATAATGTGCTCTCTGACTAACTCGACAGGGTTCTTAATAAGTTACGATAATCTTCGGCAATACGGCTGTCCGCTTCGCGTAATTCGGCAACTTTGCGACAGGCATGTAAAACCGTGGTGTGATCGCGGCCACCAAATGCTTCGCCAATTTCCGGCAGACTGTGGCTGGTTAATTCTTTAGCGAGAGCCATGGCAATTTGCCGAGGTCTGGCGATAGAGCGTGTGCGTTTTTTGGCCAGTAAATCAGATACCCGAACCTTAAAATATTCGGCGGCGGTTTTCTGAATGCTTTCCAGTGTCACCAGTTTTTGATGCAGCGCCAGTAAATCTTTCAATGCATCCTGCGCCATCTCAATTGACAGCGGTTGATTGGTAAAGCGGGAAAAGGCCATAACCCGTTGCAGCGCGCCTTCCAGATCACGGACATTGGACTTGATGCGTTTAGCGATAAAAAATGCCACATCATCTGGCAAAGTCACCAGATTTTGTTGTGCTTTCTGGATCAAAATCGCCACGCGGGTTTCCAGCTCGGGTGGTTCAATTGCAACCGTTAGGCCCCAGCCGAGACGGGATTGTAGCCGTTCATCAAGGTTTTCGACTTCTTTGGGAAAGCGATCACAGGTAAGAATAATTTGCCGCTGGCCTTCGAGCAGACTATTGAACGTGTAAAAAAACTCTTCCTGCGAGCGCTCTTTTTTGGCAAAAAACTGAATATCGTCAATCAGCAGCGCATCCGCACTGCGGTAATGGGTTTTGAATTGATCAATGGCATTGTTGCGCAGCGCCGTGATCATGTCCTGCACAAAGCGCTCGGAAGATAAATAAATAACCCGCGCTTTGGGGTTGTTTTGTTTGATCTTATTACCGACCGCGAGCATCAAATGGGTTTTACCAAGGCCGGTGCCGCCATATAAAAACAGTGGATTATAGCCACTGGTGCCTGGGGCTTCGGCGACATGTAAAGAAGCTGCGCGAGCGATTTGGTTTGATTTACCTTCAACATAACTATTAAAGGTGAACAGCGGATTCATCGGGCTGCCCAGCGACGGCAACGGCTCGACCTCGTTAATTTTAGCGGCTGCTGGCTGGTGATTATTATTTCTGGGTTTTGTTACCGCGACGGTGTCACGGGTACCGACTTCAATGGCAACTTTCTGGATGATGCCCTGCGTTAAACCATTAAGCAGAATATTTATCTGCGACTCCAATTGTTCCTGCACCCATTGTTTTACGTAGGGATTGGGAGCCAGTAAGCGCAAACTATCATTTGTTTCGATCGCTTGCAGAGGTCGCAACCACGTATTCAGCTGCTGTGCCGACAGATCACCTTCCAGATGGGACAGACATTTTTCCCAAAGTGGTGAAGACACAGCAACTCCTTGATTATTATAGGTTAAATTGGCGGGCGATAACATGACGCAGTGCACTTTCAGAGGCTAGTATACCTCGACCAGCGAGGCACCTAAAGTTATCTGCAAGCCTTTCGTTTGGCAAGTAAAATAATGTCTGTCCGGCAATGTAATCTCGTTTGACGGCGGACACTGCAAACCCTTATAATCCCACGTCTTTTGTCTTAGGCAAGCATGGCGGTTTAGCCGGCGATCTGATGCAAAATCATTGATATATCTGGAGTTGCTGTAATGAAAAGAACCTTTCAGCCAAGTAATCTGAAGCGCAAACGTACTCATGGTTTCCGTGCCCGTATGAAAACTGTTGGCGGTCGCCGTGTTATTAACGCCCGTCGCGCCAAAGGCCGCGCAAGACTGTCAGTTTAATTCTCGCTTTTTTGCGGGAGCCATGACTTGGCTAAATTTCGCCGAGCCATGAGAATGAATCGCCCGGGCGACTTTACCCGGGTATTTCGTCAGGGTAAACGCTTCGGTGGTGGTGGCTTGACGATAATTGCACTGCCTGGCAGTACCGACCATCCTCGACTGGGTTTGGCGATTGCCAAAAAACACATCAAATTGGCCAGCCAGAGAAACCGGATGAAACGGCTTATCCGGGAATCTTTTCGCCACCATCAGGCTGCGCTGGATAGTATGGATATTGTGGTATTGTCGCGACCAGATCTGGGTCAGCGGGATGTCACGCATATCCGGACAGCATTGGAGCGGCATTGGTTAACAGCGGTAACACAATGGCAAAATTCCTGATTGGGCTGGTCCGGGTCTACCGTTTTCTATTGAGCCCGTTTCTGGGCATGCACTGTCGTTTTCAGCCGACTTGTTCGCAATATATGATTGACGCTATTTCGCGTCATGGTGCATTGCGGGGAAGCTGGCTTGGTCTGCGGCGGCTTTCACGTTGCCACCCTTGGGATCAGGGTGGCGTGGATCCTGTTCCTGAATTAAAGACGAAATCACACAATGGATAATCTCAGAACACTGTTTATTTTTGGTTTGTTAATCGTTTCACTACTGCTGTGGGAAGCCTGGCAGACTGATTATGTCAGGCCACAACAAGCTGCCCAGCAAGTGGATAACAGCCAAAGCGAAACGACAACCAGCCCCGGCCAAGAACGGGCTGAGGACCTGCCAGACTTGCCTCCTGCAGGTAATGCCAGTGGGTTATCTGATTTGCCTGATGCTGATAATACTGCCGCTGCTAATGGCACCCGGCAAATTCGGGTGAAGACCGATGTGATCGATGCCTATATCGACTTACAAGGTGGCGATATTCGTAAACTGGCATTGTTGCAATACCCGGTCGATGTCGATCAACCAGATGTGCCCGTCAAGTTTTTGAATGATGGTAGCAATCCATTTTTTATAACGCAGTCGGGTCTGCGTGCCGATGGCAATTCTGCGCCGACACATTACGAACAATACGAAGCAGAGCAATTTGAATACACGCTTAATGCCAATGATGATGTTATCAGCATCCCGCTTACCTGGCGGTCTGCTAACGGTATAACCGTCACCAAAACCTATCAGTTCAAGCGTAATAGCTATTTGGTGGATGTCAGCTATCAAGTTGAAAACAATTCGGCTGACAACTTTTCAGCAAGTCCCTATGCACAATTTAATCGTAAACGCGCTGATGACAGTTCGATGTTGTTGTATACCTACACCGGCGCCGTATTCTCCAGCGATGAAAATGAATACAAAAAAGTCGATTTTGATGATTTGGATAAAACCGCCTACCGTACGGAATCCACGGACGGTTGGGCAGCAATGATTCAGCATTATTTTGTTGCTGCGATGCTGCCAGACAGCGATGCCGGCCCGGTCAGTTTCTATGGTAAATCGATTAATAACAGTAACTACACGGCGGGTATGTTGTTGCCACAACTGGTTGCTGCGCCAGGCGAATCAGTGAGCTCAAGTTACCGTATGTTTATGGGGCCGAAAGAAACTCATCGTCTGGAAGATGCTGCCGATAATCTTGATTTGACGGTGGATTACGGGATTCTGACCATTATTTCCAAGCCGTTATTTATTGTAATGGAATGGTTTTACAAGCTCACTGGTAATTGGGGATGGTCGATAGTGTTGCTGACCATTCTGATTAAACTGGCGTTTTTCAAGTTATCAGCCAAAAGCTATCGCTCAATGGCGGCCATGCGCAAATTGACCCCTAAATTGGCTACGCTGAAAGAGCGCTTTGGTGACGACAAACAAAAATTCAATCAGGCAATGATGGATTTATATCGCACTGAAAAAATCAATCCACTGGGTGGTTGTTTGCCAATTTTGGTGCAGATGCCGGTCTTTCTGGCGTTTTATTGGGTACTGGTAGAAAGCGTTGAATTGCGCCAGGCGGACTTTATTTTCTGGCTCAACGATCTGACAGCCATTGATCCGTATTTTGTACTGCCGGTGTTGTTTGGTCTAACTATGTGGTTTCAGCAAAAACTGAATCCGATGCCGCAAGATCCGGCACAGGCAATGATGATGAAAATTTTCCCGATTGTCTTTACCGTTTTCTTTGCCTTCTTCCCGGCAGGTCTGGTGCTGTATTGGTTCGTCAACAATATTCTTTCGATTGCCCAGCAATGGTATATCACCCGTAAAATGGGTGCGATGTAATCCGCCATAAACGATGGCTTTAGTCAAAACCGATACCATTGTCGCCATCGCTACCGCACCGGGGCGAGGCGGTGTTGGTGTGGTGCGTTTGTCAGGACCTGAATCATTGGCCATTGCCAGCCAAATTGCAGGTCCAGTCAATACCCCACGATTAGCAAAATTTGCTCGTTTTAAAGCGCCTGATGATGAAATCATCGATAGTGGTGTGGTGATTTATTTTCAGGCACCGTCGTCCTTTACCGGCGAGGATGTGGTCGAGCTACAAGGCCATGGCAGCCCACTGGTGTTGGATAGGTTATGCCAAACGGCCATTCAATTGGGCGCACGTATGGCTCGGCCCGGCGAGTTTTCTGAGCGGGCTTTTCTCAACGGCAAGATGGATTTGGCGCAGGCCGAAGCGGTTGCTGATCTGATTGAAAGTGCTACTGAACAAGCTGCGCGCAGCGCCATGCGTTCGCTTCAAGGTGAATTTTCCAAACGTATCAATGACTTTCTTGAAGAGCTGACGCACTTGCGGATGTTCGTGGAAGCTTCAATTGATTTTGCCGACGAAGAAATCGATTTTCTAGGTGAGGCGCAGGTTGATAAACAACTGCAGATTTTGCTGCAAACGCTTGCCAGTATTCAGAGTAGTGCCCGGCAGGGTCGTTTGTTACGCGAAGGTATCAGCGTGGTGCTTGCCGGTCAGCCAAATGCCGGCAAATCCAGTTTGCATAACCAGCTGGCTGGCCATGATGCGGCGATTGTCACTGATATTGCAGGCACTACCCGCGATGTGCTGCGCGAACAAATTCATTTAGGCGGTCTGCCGCTGCGTATTTCCGATACTGCTGGCCTGCATAATGCCACGGATAATAAAGTCGAACTGGAAGGCATCCGCCGCACTCGCAATGAACTTGCGCAAGCCGATCATATTTTATTGCTGATCAATGATGCCGATGGTGTGACCGATAAAGATAAAACTATCCTTGCTGATTTACCGGCAGATAAACCACTGACCTTGATCCGCAATAAAATCGATCAAAGCGGTCGGCCGCCTGCGCATGTGCAGGAAAATGGCCTAGACGTTATATATCTGTCCGCCAAGACCGGTGAGGGCATGGAGTTGCTGACTCAGCATTTACAAAAAGCCGTGGGTTTTCATCCCGACGATCAGGGCGTATTTATTGCCCGCCGTCGCCATCTGGATGCCCTGCAACTTGCTCAGGAAGCGATTGAGTCGGGTTATAACTGTCTCACCGGTATGGGCGCTGGTGAACTGCTCGCCGAAGACCTGCGTCATGCCCAACAAGCGCTGGGTGAAATAACCGGTACGTTCACCAATGAAGACCTGCTGGATCGTATCTTTTCCAGTTTTTGTATCGGCAAGTAATCACCAAAAATTCAAAACCAGTAAATATGAGCCAAGACTTCCTCTATCAGGATACGCAGATAAGCGAACTGCATGAGACGCGGCATCAGTGGTTACTGGACTACATAATTGCCAGCGGTGTCGATAAGCTTGCGGAATTGGGTTGCGGTTCGGGACGTTTATTGTGGAAGATTCTCCAACATACTGATTGCCAGGTGACAGGGTTAGATGACTCTGGACTTTCGGTGATGCAGGCGCGGGGAAATATGGCGGCTTTTTTGACGGATGAACCATCCCGGGTAAGATTACTGGTCAGCAGTTATCTAAATGCCTTATCTGATTTGCATGCCATGCCCTTGATCATTATGACTGAAACCATTGAGCATATTATGCCGACCGATTTGTCGCGGGTTGAGCAAAATGTCTTTGGTAACATTGCACCCAAAAGGCTAGTCATGACCACGCCCAATGCTGAATTCAATATTGTTTATGGGTTGGCTGCCGGACAATACCGCGACCCGGATCATAAATTTGAATGGTCACGGCAAAAATTTAAGCAATGGTCTCAGGGTGTTGCCAGCCGCCATGGCTATCAGGTGAATTTTACCGGTATTGGTGATTATGAACCGGGTCTGGGCCAACCAACCCAGGTGGCGATATTTGCAAAAAATGCGACAGCCTATTTGCCGTAGGATACGAATCTTAAATACGATTGATGATGGAATAGGGAGCGCACATGTTAAGGCTTTATAAGATTGCAATGGGGCGGATTCAGGAAATCCCGGTTACCGACAGGTTGACGGCTGATTTGCTGAAACAGGCCGATTGGATCGATGCGCTGGAACCGGATGAGGATGAGCGGGCGTTGCTGGCGACTTTGTTTAGTGACGAGGTGCCGGATGTTGAGGATGTTGAGGAAATCGAAGCCTCTGCACGCTGCTTTGCGGATCAGGATGGTTTACATGTGCATTCCATGTTCCTTGGCGCCTCAGAAGGCCGCCATCATACTGTTTCTGTCGCCTTTATTTTGCAGCCAGAGCGATTAATTGCGATTCGTGATGGTGAACTCAGTGATTTTCGCTTGTTACGGATGCGGGCAAGGCGCGGCCAAATCAGTTGTAAAACACCGACCGAACTCCTGGTGACCTTATTTGAGCAAAAAGTCGAAAATCATGCCGATACATTGGAAGACATTCACCGGCAGTTGGAAAAAGTCAGTCATTTTGTCCTTGAAGAAGAGAACAGCGATCTGGAGGATGCCATCGGCCAGCTCGCCCAGCTGGAAGACAGTAACGGTAAAATGCGGTTGTGTCTCATGGATACGCAGCGCGATATTTCGTTTTTGTTGCGCCATTTGCCGCAGGTCGCTGTGCAACGTGATACCCTCTATGAGATTTTGCGTGACTTGGAAACCCTGCTATCGCACACAACGTTTTTGTTCGACAAAATCAATTTTTTGATGGACTCGACGCAGGGTTTTATCAATATCAAGCAGGCGCAAATCATTAAAACCTTTTCAATCGCTGCGGTGGTATTTCTGCCGCCGACGCTGATCGCCAGTATTTATGGAATGAACTTTAGCGTCATGCCAGAGCTTGGCTGGCAATTCGGTTATCCGCTGGCGATTGGGCTGATGATTGCTGCCGGTATTGCGCCATACTGGATATTTAAACGCAGAGGTTGGTTATAACGACAGCCAGAAATATAACAACAGGAGCAGAAAAATGAGTCGACATTTTGATAACGCTGAGGGCTTGAGTGAAAATCATGACCCGGCCACCCATGAGTTTGTCTTTAATCAAACCATGTTTCGCATCAAAGATCCCAAACGCACCCTGCATTTTTACAGTGAAGTCATGGGCATGACGTTGATTAAACGATTTGATTTTCCGGAAATGCAATTCACGCTGTATTTTATGGCAGCGATTTCACCGCTGGAGCAAAAAAACTGGTCACAGGATAATGACGAGCGAATCAAACAAACGTTTGCGCGGCCAGCGATGTTGGAGCTGACGCATAACTGGGGCGATGAAGACAAAGACGATGTGCAATATCACAACGGTAACAGTGATCCGCGTGGTTTCGGCCATATCGGCTTTGCGGTGCCGGATATTGATGCCGCCTGCGCGCGTTTTGAAGACGCAGGTGTGCCATTTGTCAAAAAACCGAATGATGGCAAGATGAAAGGCATTGCTTTTATTCAGGATCCCGATGGTTACTGGATTGAGATATTTACCCCGGATCGCCAACCGGGTTTGCTCAAAGATCATCTGGCTTAAGAAAACGGCAGCTTATGGGCAGTCTTAAAGGGCTGCCCGCTGCTCACAATGCAGCTTAACCTTGCCGAAATGCCATTAAAAAGTGGTTTTGTTATCGGCAGTTAAATCGCGAACGACACCATCTTCATTGAGCATATCGTCATGTTCACTCATTTTCCATGGCAATATGCCCGGCGAGATATGCAAGAAATGCAGGTATTTTTCAAACTGCGTTAGTAAATCATCGATAATTTCCTGCTCACTGCAGCCGTAAATATCATAAGACGCACTACCACGGCGCATAAATACTTCGGCCCGATAATAACGTTTGTCACCATCTGGATCATCGGCCATTTCCGGATAGGCAAAGGTCGGCATCGCATAACCCCGCATCCGTACTTCGTAAATAAAATCGATCTCACCTTCACGAATTACTTCAATATAGGCGCGATGTTGTTCATCATCAAAAAACACGTTGACTGGCCAGCCCTGATTTTTGAGCTCAGTTTCGACATGCTGCATCGCGGGATAAATTTTGTCACGAATATAACCGGACACCTGCAGGAAGTCGGGATAGCTGATCAGGCTGGTCAGCCGTTTTTTCCATTGTTTCGGATTATGTTGCCAGTGGTGTATAGCACTACTGAGGCTGGCTTCACGATGACCTTCAATAGACAATGCCCGCCACATACCAATCGCCGCCAACACCATAATGATGGCAAACGGCAAGGCACTGGTAATGCTCATGGTCTGCAATGCACTTAAGCCACCGGCCAGCAGTAACGCTGCGGCAACGATACCTTCCAGTGCTGCCCAGAAAACCCGCTGCCAAACCGGTGTCTTGCTGATGCCACCGGATGCCAGCGAATCAATCACCAGCGAGCCGGAATCCGATGACGTTACAAAAAAAGTCATGATTAAAATTACAGTGATAAATGATACAAAACTACTCCAGGGTAATTGCTCAAACAATTTAAACAAAGCAACCGCCGTATTATTTTGTACATCTGTGATCAGTGTTGTGTAACCCTCAATCATAATTAAATGCAGCGCAGTATCACCAAAAATTGAAAACCACATAAAGGTGAAGATGGTCGGCACAAGCAATACGCCGAAGACAAATTGTCGGATGGTCCGGCCACGGCTGATTTTGGCAATAAATAAGCCAACAAAAGGCGCCCAGGCAATGGTCCAGCCAAAGATAAATAACGTCCAGTTACCAATCCAATTGCCACTGGTATAAGCCTGTAAGTTAAATGTGCGCTCGACAATGTTGTTCAAATAGCTGCCGGTATTTTGTAAAAAAGTCTCCAAAATAACGATGGTCGGGCCAACGATAAACACAAACAGCATCAATGAGATTGCCAGTACCATATTCACGATAGAAAGCCGTTTAATACCTTTATCGAGGCCGGCTACGACCGACATGATTGCCAGCATGGTAATCACGGTGATAGTGATAATTTGCACGGTGATACTGACCGGAATATCTTCCCAGAGATAATTCATCCCGGCATTGATTTGTGTCACTGATAAACCGAGCGTTGTGGCAATACCGAACAAGGTGCCAAGAATGGCGACCACATCAACAGTATGGCCAATTGGCCCGTATATCTTATCGCCAATCAATGGATACAGTGCTGAACGCATCGACAACGGTAAGCCATGACGGAAGGCAAAATAAGCCAGGACCAGACCAGTCAGACCATAAATTGCCCAAATATGAAAACCCCAATGGAAAAAAGCAATCTGCATTGCTTGCTTGGCAGCATCAATGGTTTGCGGTTCACCGGCTGGCGGTGAAGCGTAATGTAAAACTGGTTCGGCGACACCAAAAAACAGCAGGGCAATGCCATAACCGGCTGAAAACAACATGGCAAACCAGGCTGGGAAACTATATTGCGGCTCAGCATGATCTGGCCCCAGCTTGGTTTTTCCCCAACTGGATAAACCAACTACCACAATAAATACCAGGAAAAATGCCACCGCCAGCATATAAAACCAGCCGAAGGTTTCGGTTAAAAACGCTAATATATCGGCAAAAGCTGCACCCGCTAATTCAGGATTGCTGATGGTCCCTACAACCAATAACAAGATGATAATTACGGCCGGAAAGAAAACGGGGATGAGAAGAGTGCTGTTGGGTTTAGACTTGGGTTGCGGACTGGTCATGGCGGGTCCTGATAACTTTTTCAAGGCAAATAACCGCATGACAAATTCACAAATCTGCAGGCGGCCAAGAGAATTGTTCACTATTCATTCTGTTGATACGCGTCTTGGCTGTCAAACCAGCTGCGGCGAAGGGACAAATAAAAACGCCGCTTTGGCGTTAACCGCAGCGGCGTTCCTGTCGTGCTTTTAAGACAATTTAGTCGCCTTTTGGACCAAGCAGGAACCAGATAATCAAACCCAGTAACGGGAACAGCAACAGCACCAGAATCCATAGTACTTTGGCGAGGCCACCGGCCGAACTTTTAGCAACTTTAATGATCGCCCATATGACGATGATTAACCAAATAAGACCTAACAGGCCACCGATTTCTAATCCCATGAACTCGCTCCTTTGCTTGTGCAGAAAAATGAATTTGTAGAATAGCGATAAAATGCCATGGTTGCCAACTAAGGCATCTTAGTCTGCGCGAATAAACCGCCACCCAACGCTTTATATAGAGTCAATTGGTTACGTAACCGTGCCAGGTCGGTGGCAATTTCGGCCAACTGCGCATCGATTAAACTGCGCTGGGCATCGAGTACTTCCAAATAGCTATCGACACCGGCATCAAAACGCTTTTTTGCAAGTTCCAGACTGCGCGCCGTGGCTTTGGTCAAATCCTGCTGGGCGGATAATTGATCTTCCAATGTCTGACGGGCTTCGAGTTCATCATAAACCTCTTTAAACGCTGTCTGAATGACTTGCTGATAACGTAAGACCGTAATGTCTTTTTCCAGCTTGGCAACATCCAAATTGGCGCTATTCACGCCCCAGTCAATCAGTGGAATACTGAATTGCGGTGCAATTTGCCAGGTACGGCTACTGGATTGCAGTAAATCCGCCGGGTTGGTCGCTGCCAGTCCCAGACTGCTGGTTAAACTTATCCGTGGAAAAAAAGCCGCCCGTGCCGCACCGATATTGGCGTTGGCCGCCTTGATGGATAACTCCGCAGCGTTAACATCAGGGCGTTGCAACAGCGCATCAGATTGCAGGTTATCCGGCAGTTTTCGCAGTAAATCCGCGGTTTGCCACTGCGGTGGATAATCGGCTTTTTGCAGCGGCTGGCCGACCAGTAATTCCAGTAAAGTAAAATTCTGATTGGCCTGTTGCTGAAATTCGGCTTCAGCAATACGTGCCTCATGCAGTGCCGTTTCCGCCTGACGCAAAGCCAATTCGGATGACAAGCCACCTTCATAACGGCGATTGATTAATTGATAACTTTCCTCACGGGCTTGACGGGTAGATTTAGCCAAATCCAATTGCGCCAAACTGGCTTGCCAGCTCAAATAAGCATCAGCGACTTCGGCGACTAATGTCAGCTGCGTGCTTTTTAAGGTGGCATCTTGCGATAAAAAAT
>JBFJJO010000059.1:0-13063 GCA_041612215.1 Methylophaga sp. | reverse complement strand
GTTCGTAGTCGATAGTAAACGTTACTTTAAAACATTCAAAAGGCTCGAACTTTGCCCATTTATCTCCATCTTCAAGCATGACCGGTTTTTTAATGCGGATAAACTGCTTGGCAACGTTCTGTTCTTCAATACCAGCAGATTGCACTAAAAATACAAAAGGTCCTGCACTACCATCCATTATCGGCACTTCCGCGGCATTCAAATCGATGTAGGCGTTATCGATACCAAGCCCCGCCAGTGCAGATAATAAATGTTCTACCGTTGATACTTTTTGACCATGCTGAACCAGCGTGGTGGACAGTGCCGTTTCACCCACATTGACGGCTTTGGCTTCAATATCGACCACCGGATCTAAATCCACGCGACGGAAAATGATACCTGTATTCGGGGCAGCCGGCCGCAACGTCAAATAAACCATTTCGCCGCTGTGTAAACCGACACCAGTGGCACGAATCACATTTTTTAATGTTCGTTGCTTGATCACCGTGTGACCCCCTTTTTCATCAATAAGCGATTAATAATATCATAAGCTTAGGCGCTGTCACCCAACTGCAACATTCTACCTAGTCTGCCTGACGTCTTAAAAATGCCGGAATATCCAAGTAATCCATATTGACATCACCATTGGCAACTTGTTTCTTCTGTTCACCTTGACGGTTACGCATCACCGTTGGTTCGTCATAATCAACTTCAACTGATTTTTTAACGATTTCAATTTGTGGTGCTGCTGCTTCGACTGGTTTTACTACCGCTGCACGCGCGCCGCCCAGACCTGTGGCCACTACGGTTACGCGCAGTTCATCAGTCATATCGGGGTCAATGACGGTACCAACAACAACCGTTGCATCTTCAGACGCAAACTCTTTAATAGTATTACCGACTTCTTCAAACTCGCCGATGCTCATATCAAGGCCTGCAGTGATATTGACTAATACACCGCGCGCACCAGCCAAATCTACATCTTCTAACAATGGGCTGGATACAGCTAGACGCGCAGCTTCAGTAGCACGATTTTCACCAGATGCGCGACCTGTGCCCATCATTGCCATCCCCATTTCTGACATCACCGTACGCACGTCAGCAAAATCGACGTTGATCATCCCTTCGCGGGTAATCAGTTCAGCAATACCCTGTACTGCACCCAACAACACATCATTGGCGGATTTAAAAGCATTCAGCAGGCTCATTTCTTTGCCCAATACTTTCAGCAGTTTTTCATTGGGAATTGTAATCAGTGAATCAACATGCTGACTCAATTCCTCAATACCGGCCATTGCCACTTTCATGCGCTTGGCACCTTCAAACGGAAATGGTTTGGTTACAACCGCAACGGTCAATATGCCCATTTCTCTGGCGACCTGCGCGACGACTGGCGCTGCACCAGTACCGGTACCACCACCCATACCTGCGGTGATAAAGACCATATCGGCACCTTTAATCACTTCCATGATGCGTTCACGATCTTCTAATGCAGCCTGACGTCCAACATCCGGATTGGCACCCGCGCCCAAGCCTTTTGTAATATCCGTGCCCAGTTGCAATTGTGTTGTCGCTGCACTTCGCCGTAAGGCCTGCGCATCCGTGTTGGCACAAATAAAATCGACGCCCTCAATTTTATTCACCACCATATGTTCGAGCGCATTACCGCCCCCACCACCGACACCAATCACTTTTATGACGGCGTTCTCTGTGTACGTGTCAATTAATTCAAAAGTCATAACATTTCTCCCCACTTTATTTACACAAACCTGCTCAGAAATTGCCCTGAAACCAACTTTTCATTCTGGCAAGCATTCCCTTAAAACCTTCAGACATCACAGACTCGCTGCGACCGGTAGTCACTTGTTCATTGCCAAATAACAACAGACCTACACCGGTGGCATGGATAGGATTGCGCACCACTTCCACCAGCCCCCCCACATGCTGGGGCAAGCCCAAGCGCACCGGCAGATGAAACACCTCTTCAGCGAGTTCGATAACACCTTCCATTTTGGCACTGCCACCGGTCAAGACGACGCCGGCGGCCAGCATTTCCTCAAAACCGCTTCGGCGCAATTCCGCCTGTACCAGCATCAGTAATTCTTCGTAACGTGGCTCAACTACTTCCGCCAATGTCTGCCGTGCCAGTTGCCGTGGTGGCCTGTCGCCAACGCTCGGTACTTCAATGGTTTCATCTTCACGTGCCAGCTGCGTCAAGGCACAGGCATATTTGATTTTGATTTCTTCGGCGTATTGGGTTGGCGTACGCAGCGCAACCGCTATGTCGTTCGTGACCTGATCACCGGCGATCGGAATAACGGCCGTATGGCGAATTGCACCATCAACAAATACGGCAATATCGGTGGTACCACCGCCGATATCGACCAGACAAACGCCCAGTTCTTTTTCATCCTGTTCAAGTACTGAATAACTGGACGCCATTTGTTCGAGAATGATGCCGTCAACTACCAAGCCACAGCGTTCGATACATTTGGTGATGTTTTGTGCGGCACTAACCGCGCCAGTGATTAAGTGCACTTTGGCTTCCAGGCGAACACCGGACATGCCGATTGGTTCGCGGATACCTTCCTGATTATCGATAATGAATTCCTGCGGCAACACATGCAGTAACTGTTGATCGCCAGGGAAATGCACAGCGCGTGCTGCATCCAGCACCCGGTCCAAATCCCCCTGTGTGACTTCTTTATCGCGAATCGCCACCGTGCCATGTGAATTCAGACTGCGAATATGACTACCAGCAATGCCAGCAAATACTGAATGAATTTGACAGCCGGCCATCAGCTCGGCCTCTTCCACCGCGCGCTGAATCGACTGTACGGTCGATTCGATATTAACCACCACGCCTTTTTTCATGCCCCGGGCTGGATGGGAACCGATACCGATGATTTCTAACTTATTATCATTAGGCCCGGCATCATGAATCGGTGCAGCGACGATGGCCACCACTTTCGAGGTACCAATATCCAGTCCGACAATCAGTTCACGTTCACTTCTTTTAGACATCATACGGTTCCATTAAAATCAGGTTGCTGGCCGCTTTTCCATTGCACCGCAAGGCCATTGGTGTAACGCATATCAATCGTCGCGATCTGTTCACGGTGAACCGCCAACTGGCCGCTAAATACGCGAATAAATCTTTGTAAACGGGATTCACTGTCAGCGCGCCCCAATTGCAGTTCCAAGTCGTTGGTAAAAGTCATACCCCAGCTGCGCCGTTCATCCATTCGCAAACTGCGAATACGCAGATCCAGTACATTCAGATCCTGCTGCATCGCAACCAGGCGGCGCGCCATCATTTCACTGGTACCTTGCGGTCCGTGAAGCTGCACCAGACCATCAGGAAAACTGGCTGTATCCGGATAAAAGACTTCACCGCGGTTATTCACCAGACCATCCGCATTCCAGCGGGCAATCGCCTGATGTTCGGTGACAATCAAATGCAACGTATCCGGCCATACCCGGCGAACCTGGATCTGATCTACCCAAGGAATTTCTTTTGTTGCCATACGTAGCCCGGCAACATCAACATCGATGAAACTACCCGTGACATAGGGTTTAACAACTTGCTGTAACTGCTGACGGTCAGTTTGTTTTAAATCACCCTCGACGGTGATATGCAACACCGGCAGTGTATCTTCCTGATGCAGATAGAAGCCCGTACCAATCACAACCAGCAACGTGAAAAGTGTCAGCATCACCCGAAGCCGCTGCCCCCAGTCAATGGCTTCCCGCGGCTTTTGTGGCGCAATGCGGGTAGCCCCAGCTTTATGGCGGCGTTCGGCAATCATGTTGTCACCTGCATGCTGCTTTCCAGGATTCGCCAGCACAACTGCTGAAAATCCAGGCCCGCTTGTTTGGCAGCCATTGGCACCAGACTGTGGTCGGTCATCCCTGGCACGCTATTGGCTTCCAATAAGTAAAAATTACCCTTGCTGTCGGCCATCAGGTCAATCCGCCCCCAGCCGCGCATTTGCAGTGCATTAAAGGCGGTTAGTGCCAGTGCTTGGCAGATTTTTTCCTGTTCTACTTCCAGACCACAAGGACATAAATATTCAGTGGTATTGGCCTGATATTTGGCTTCATAATCATAAAAAGACCGCGGTGTTTTCAGGCGAATCACCGGTAACGCCTCACCATCTAGAATACTGGCGGTATATTCGGCACCATTGACCCATTGCTCAGCAATGACATCGTCATCGTATTGCAGTGCGAGGCTGATAGCTGCTTTTAATGTTTCACCTTCCTCAACTTTGCTCATACCAATGCTAGAGCCTTCATTGACCGGTTTAATCACCAATGGCAAACCCAGTTTTTTAACCAGTTCGACCGGATTTGTATCCGTATCAACATGCTGAAATTTTGGTGTTGGCAGACCCTGCTGCTGCCAAATTAATTTACTGATGCGTTTATTCATCGACAGCATGGCGCCGGTCACACTACTGCCGGTAAACGGCAAGCCCATTGCTTGTAATAACCCCTGAATTTCACCGTCTTCACCACCACGACCATGTAAAGTCACAAAGGCCCGTTTATAGTTACCATGACGCAAAGTGACATCGACTTGCTTATCGACATCAATGCCAACCGCATCGATACCTTGTGCCTGTAAAGCCGTCAGGACAGCTTCGCCACTACGCAATGAAATTTCACGTTCGGCACTGCGACCGCCCATCAACACGGCTACCCGACCAAATGCTTTAGGATCTGTGACCCGACGACTCATGCGTGCTCTCCGATAATGTGTACTTCCGGCGTTAATGTAACGCCATGGTGCTGTTGTACTTTTTGTTGCACCAGATTGATTAATGACTCGATATCTGCTGAGCTGGCATCACCATCATTCACAATAAAATTGGCATGTTTTTCTGACACGCTGGCACCACCAATACGCAGCCCTTTAAGACCAGCGCTCTCAATCAAACGGCCGGCAAAATCGCCCGGTGGATTACGAAATACTGAACCGGCACAAGGCTGATTGGTGGGCTGACTGGCATTACGTTTACGTAATAATCCCTTTATCAAATCAGCTTCTGACTGAGCGTCACCCGCTTCAAACACTAACGTTGCAGCAACAAACCATTCATTTGCCGGAGCTTTGACATAACGATAATTGACTTCAAATTCACTAGCGCAACGCTCTGATAATTCACCGCTGCGACTTACCGTAGTGACGCTTTTAACAAATTGCCAGGTTTCACTGCCATGTGCCCCGGCGTTCATCGCCAGAGCACCACCAAAAGTGCCCGGGATTCCTGCGAGGAAGGCGCCACCCGCCAGACCAGCACGTGCTGATTGTTTGGCAATTTTGCTGCAATAAACCCCCACCTCAGCCGTTACTTCGTTGCCTTCAATAGTGATTTCTTGCAAGCTACCGGCATAGGCGATAACCGTGCCGGCAAAGCCACCATCCCGAACCAGTAAATTACTGCCAAGCCCCAACCACATAACAGGTTCGGTTAACGGCAACTGGCTCAAAAATAGCGCCAGATCTTCGATGTTTTTCGGTTGATAAAAGCGCTGGGCTATGCCGCCAACGCGCCACGAGGTATGGCCAGCCAATGGCTCGTTAAAGCGCAGTTCACCTTGCAAGTGGGGATGCAAAACAGCCATCACGTGCCGCCCTCCAGCATGGTGTCGAGTTCACGGGCAATGGTGCCAATATCGCCAGCGCCTAAGGTCAACAATAAATCGCCCTCCTGCAGTAAACCCGGCAGCAATGTATATAGCGCTTGTTTATCTTCAGCAAACACCGGTTCTACCTGCCCACGAAGGCGAATCGCCCTGCACAGACTACGGGCATCGGCGCCGGCAATTTTTGGTTCACCGGCAGAATAAACTTCCAAAACCACCAGTACGTCCACCGCCGACAGCACCTGGGCAAAATCTTCAAATAAATCACGGGTACGGGTATAGCGATGCGGTTGAAACACAACGACCAAACGGCGATCCGGCCAGCCACCACGGGCAGCCGCAAGGGTCGCAGCCACTTCGGTAGGACGGTGACCATAATCATCAACCAGTAAAACGTTGCCTTGGGGGGTGGCTTTTTCGCCCAGTAAATTAAATCGACGGCCCACACCGTCAAATTTGCTTAATGCTGACTGACAAGCCTCAATACTGACACCTAAATTCCGGGCAACCGCCAATGCTGCCGTGGCATTCAAAGCGTTATGTAACCCGGGCATATTCAATGTCACCGGATATTGCAAGCCGCTTTGCAGTTCGGTAACCACAAAACTGCTCTGACCTTGATGCTGATGTAAATCCGACAAACGGTAATCTGCCTCGTCAGCCTGACCATAACGCATGATTGGTCGCGTTACCTCCGGTAACACGCTGACGACTTCTGGATCATCAATACACAACACTGCCAGACCATAAAACGGCAAATGATGCAAAAATTCGATAAAAGTCGCTTTAAGCTTGTTAAAGTCGCCACCATAGGTCGCCATGTGATCATCATCAATATTTGTCACTACCGCGATCATCGGCTGCAAATATAAAAACGAGGCATCACTTTCATCGGCTTCTGCCACAAGATAGCGACCTGTACCCAAGCGCGCATTGGTGCCGGCACTGTTCAGACGGCCACCAATAACAAATGTCGGATCTAATTCCCCTTCACTCAGTAAGGCAGCAATCAGGCTGGTGGTAGTGGTTTTACCATGAGTACCGGCAACAGCGATGCCATAACTGAAACGCATTAATTCGGCCAGCATTTCGGCACGCGGCACCACGGGGATACGTTGCTCGCGTGCTGCCAGCAGTTCAACATTATCCTCACCAACAGCTGTGGTCACCACGACAACATCGGTACCTGCCAAATAGGCCGGATCATGACCAATCTTGATATCAGCGCCCAGCTTACGCAGATGCTGAATGAGCGCGTTCTCGGCCAAATCACTGCCACTGACCTGATAGCCAAGGTTGAGCAAAACTTCGGCAATACCGCCCATGCCGACACCACCAATACCAATAAAGTGGATATGTTTAACGCGGCTTTGCATTGCTGAGGTTAATTTAGCCATGCAACTGCTCCATACAAATATCAGCAATCACCACTGCACTGCCAGGTTTCGCCTGCTGCCGTGCCCGATTGGCCATTGCACGTAAACGCGGCCGGTTATCATTTAATTCACTGAGCACGTTGGCTAAATCTTCTGCCTGTAACGAGGCATCAGCTATTAACAATGCCGCATCTGCCCGTGTTAATACCTGAGCATTCGCCGTTTGATGATCATCAACGGCATACGGAAATGGCACCAGAATTGAAGCCACACCAGCAGCGGCCACTTCGGCAACCGTCAGTGCCCCAGCACGGCAAATTACAAGATCTGCCTGTGCATAAGCCGCTGCCATATCGTCAATAAAGGCTTTGATATCGGCATCAACACCGGCCTGTTGGTAGGCTTTGCGTGCGTTCATGAGATGCTTTTCACCACATTGATGAATAACTGCTGGTCGCGTGGCTGATGGCATTTTTGCCAGTGCCGCAGGGACGGTTTCATTGAGACTGCGTGCCCCCAGACTGCCGCCCAGAACCAATAATCTAAGTTTTTTATTCTCTTGCTGGTAACGTTCTGTCGGCGGTGTCATTGTTTCAATGCTCATCCGCACCGGATTACCAACCCAGCGTGCTTTTACAGTTTTAATACTGTTGTCAAAGCCCAACAATACTGCTTTAGCAAACGGGGTCAGCAACCGGTTGGTCAGGCCAGCAATAGCATTTTGCTCATGAATGACAAGTGGGATCCGGCTCAGCCAAGCGGCTATACCACCGGGGCCTGAGGCAAAACCACCCAATCCCAGCACGACTTCCGGTTGAAAAGTCTTGATATGTTGACGCGCTTCACTAACCGCTTTAATAAGTTTAAAAGGTGCTGAAAGCCAGCCCAGTAATCCATTACCTCGCAATCCCTGCACTGAAATTAAATTCAACTGAATATCGGCTGCCGGTACCAATCGTGCTTCGATACCATTTGCCGTTCCCATCCAGCTTAATTCCACACCACGATTGTGTAATTCTTCAGCCACCGCTAAGGCCGGAAATACATGCCCGCCGGTGCCACCTGCCATAATCATCACCCGGCTCATCGTTTCACCCTCGCGGCCGCGGTTTCTGGTTTGCGGGTTTCCAAATCCACCCGCAGTAATAATCCAATCGCAATACAAACAATTACCAAACTGCTGCCGCCATAGCTCATCAATGGCAAGGTCAGTCCTTTGGTGGGTAAAGCGCCCATATTTACGCCGATATTGACGCAGGCTTGGATACCCAGCCAGATACCAATGCCATAAGCGACTTGTGCACCAAATCGTTGCCCGGCCATTTCAGCAGCGCGGCCAATCGATAGCGCCCGCCAAATCAGGACAAAAAACAAGACAATCACGGCCAGTGCGCCAATCAGGCCCAGCTCTTCGGCAATAATCGAATACAAGAAATCGGTGTGTGCTTCTGGCAGATAAAACAGTTTTTGCATGCTACTGCCGAGTCCAACACCCAACCAGTCGCCACGTCCAAAAGCAATCAGTGCCTGGGTCAATTGAAAGCCACTGCCAAATGGGTCAGCCCAAGGATCCATAAAACTTTGTAAACGCTGCAAACGATACGGCGCCACTGTAACCAGCAAATAAAACAAGCCCGCCAACACCGAAATCATCATCACAAAAATACTGACTCGGGCGCCACCCAGAAACAACATTGCGACCACCGTTGACAGGATCACCACGATTGACCCCATATCCGGTTGTAACAACAATAAAAACGAAGCAATGGCTAATAACAGCATCGGCGCCAGAATACCGGTCATCGCCGTACTGATTTGCCCTTGATGACGCTGCAGATAATCCGCCACATAAATAATGGCAAACAACTTAATCAGCTCCGCCACCTGCAGGTTGACTGGCCCCAGAGGCAGCCAGCGGGCACTGCCGTTAACTTCACGGCCAATCCCCGGGATCAGCACCAATGCCAGTAAAATAATGCCTACCAGTAATAATTGCGGTGCCAATTGCTGCCAAGCAAACAGACGCACTGACAATACCGCCCAGGCCAGACCAAGCCCAATCAAAGCATAAATAAATTGCCGGATAAAAAAGTACAGTGGTTGACCGGTTTTACTCTCAGCCATGGTGATAGATGCTGAGCAAACCATGACCAACCCCATCATCAATAAGGTCAATGCAGCAAATAATATGTGCCGGTCAAATTGCTGACTGAGACTCATGCCTGCAACTCCCGCACGGCCTGCTCAAATTGCTGACCTCGATCGACATAGCTCAAAAACATATCGAAGCTGGCACAGGCAGGTGATAACAAAACTTGCATACCTTCCTTGGCAAATTTTGCTGCCAGATTAACTGCTGATTTAATGCTATCAGCAGTTTCAGTCGTAACGCTGGAAGGCATGATTTCAGCAATTTCGCTTGCGGCTTCACCAATTAAAACAACAGCAGAGACATGCGTTTTCAGTACGGGTGTCAACCCGGAAAAATCCTGACCTTTGCCTACCCCCCCCAAAATCAGGACTAGGCCACCATTACCGGCAAGACCTTCAATTGCGGCAATACTTGCACCAACATTAGTGGCTTTGGAATCGTTATACCAACGCACACCGTGCAGTTCCCTTACTAATCGGCAACGATGTGGCAAGCCTTTGTATTCCCGTAAAGCCGATAACATGGCATGCATCGGCAAGCCCATCACACTGCCCAGCGCCAAAGCGGCCAGCGCATTGGCAATGTTATGCTGGCCAGCAATTTTCATATCACTAACCGGCATCAATTCGTAAGGGCCTTCGCACAGCCAGCTTTGGCCATTTACCAGACGTACTCCAAAATCCTTTTCACCGTGCTGTTTCACACCAAAGCCAATGGTTTGTCGTTGTGAATCGGCCATGGCTGAAACAACCGGATCATCACGGTTAATGATCATCACACCCGTTCCTTGGTAGATCCGTTTTTTGGTTTGTTGGTAGTCAAGCAAACTGTTATATCGATCCAGGTGATCCGGACTAATATTCAATACCACAGATGCAAAAGCATTAAGACTGCTAACGGTTTCTAATTGAAAACTGGACAATTCCAGCAGATAAAAATCCACTGGTGCCTCGTCCAGTAAATCTAATGCCGGGGTGCCCAGATTGCCGCCGGTTGCCAATTTATAACCTGCCAACTGCGCCATCAAACTCACAAGCGTTGTAACGGTACTTTTGCCATTTGAGCCGGTTATGGCGATGACTGGCGCATCCGCGTAGCGGGCAAATATTTCAATGTCACCCATCATTTCAATACCGGCAGATGCGGCAGCTTGTAGTTCTGGCAGACGCGGATCTACACCGGGGCTGAGAATAATTTGATCGGCATGCTGCAACCACTCGGTTGATAAACCGCCGGTATGTACCAGGACTTCCGGGTATTCCTGTTGTAGCGTATGTAAGGCCGGTGGCAGTTCACGCGTATCCATAATGGCTACGGCTGCGTCCCGCTTGCGCAAAAACCGCGCGCACGACAGTCCGGTCTGTCCAAGACCTACTATCACGCAGTTTTTATGTTGCAAATTGGCCATCAAAATACTCATCTAATTTTAAGGGTCGCTAAACCGACCAGGACTAAAAACACGGTAATTATCCAGAACCGGACAATGATCCGCGGCTCCGGCCAGCCCTTCAGTTCATAGTGATGGTGGATTGGCGCCATCAAAAACACCCGTTTACCGCGTAATTTGTATGACGCCACCTGAATCATTACCGACAGGGTTTCAATGACAAAAACCCCGCCCATGATCAGCAGTACTAATTCCTGGCGCACCACTACTGCAACCACACCCAATGCGGCGCCTAGCGACAATGCACCGACATCGCCCATAAATACCTGTGCGGGGTAAGTGTTAAACCACAAAAAGCCAAGGCCGGCCCCCACAAGGGCAGCACAAAATACAACCAGCTCACCAGAGCCCGGCACAAACGGAATTTGCAGATATCGGGAAAACTCAGCATGGCCAGCCACATAGGCAAACAAGCCTAGCGCTGCAGCGACCATCACCGTCGGCATTATGGCCAGTCCATCCAGGCCATCTGTGAGATTGACAGCATTACTGCTACCAACGATCACCAGATAAGCCAATAACAAATACCAGCCACCCAGCGGAATAATGATTTCCTTGAAAAATGGCACGATCAATTGCGTTTCCGCCGGTACCGACGCAGTCATATATAAAAATACAGCGGCACCTGCACCGACAACCGATTGCCAGAAGTATTTATAGCGGCTGATCAGTCCTTTCGGATCCTGACGTACCAGTTTGATGTAGTCATCAATAAACCCAATCACACCAAATAATAACGTTACCAGTAACACGACCCAAACATAATGGTTACTGAGATCGGCCCATAACAATGTACTGACCGCTATCGCCACTAAAATCAGCGAGCCACCCATTGTTGGTGTGCCTTTTTTGCTGAAATGTGATTCGGGACCGTCGATACGCACCACCTGACCGATTTGTTTAAAACTCAAATGGCGGATCATCGTGGGGCCAACTAACAGGGCAATACCCAATGCTGTCATCACACCCAGAATCGCCCGTAACGTCAGATACTGGAAGACGCTAAAACCACTGTAAAACTGGCTTAAATATTCACTGAGTAATAACAGCATCAGCGATCTCCTCCGGCAGCGAGTGCATCAGCCAGTTTGTCGAGTTGCATAAAGCGCGAGCCTTTAATTAAACAGGTCACACCGGCTTGCAGATTTTGCTGTAAATAATTTTGCAGGCTGTCACGATCGGCAAAATGTTTGGCAGCATCACCAAATTGCGCGGCTGCTTCGGCACTTTGTTCCCCAACGGTAAATAAACGATGCACATCAGCCGTTTTTGCATCACGGCCCATTTGCTGATGTATTTTCAGACTATCCGGTCCCAGCTCACCAAAATCGCCAAGCACCAACCAACGCGTTCCGGGAAAACTTTTCAGTGTTTGTAATGCCTGACCAAATGATCCGGGATTGGCGTTATAGGTATCGTCAATCAGTATTGCCTGCTGCCTGGTCTGACGCAGTTGCAGGCGGTGTGGCACTGCCTTAATGCTGGCAAGACCTTTAATCATTGCTGAAGGGTCAATGCCCAGCGCATGACACACCGTCATTGCCGCCAGGGCATTCGCAACATTATGGCGGCCCGGCAATGGCAGGCTGACAAAATGGTTGACCCCATCAAGTTGCACCATAAAATGACTGCCGACCGGTGTGGTCTGGCAATCCAGAGCACTGACATCAGCCGGGTTTTCCAGACCAAATGTCAATGTTTTACGATCCGCAATTAGTGGCTGCCAGATAGCCTGATATGGCATATCAGCATTAACAATGGCAACACCATCATCTGCTATGCCGGTGTATATTTCACCTTTGGCTTTGGCGACACCTTCGAGACTACCAAAACCTTCCAGGTGCGCGGCACCAACATTATTGATAATGGCTACCTGCGGCCGGGCCATTGCCACTAATTTCTCGATTTCACCATGGTGGTTGGCACCCATTTCGATCACCGCAAACTGATGTCCGGCTTTTAGCCGTGTCAATGTCAGCGGTACGCCCAATTCATTATTAAGATTACCTTGCGTGGCAATCATATGATGCTGTTGTGCCACCATGGCACTGATCATTTCTTTGAGCGTGGTTTTGCCATTGCTGCCGGTGATGGCAATAACTTTTGCCTGGCTCTGCTGTCGCCAGAAGGTTGCCAGTTTGCCGAAAGCCGCCACCACATCATCAACGAGTAACTGTGGCAAGGGATCGTCCACTGTTTTGCTGACTAAAGCTGCAACCGCACCGGCTTCGCGTGCCTGCGCCAGAAAATCATGGCCATCAACCTGAGTCCCCGGCAGCGCAACAAATAAATTACCTTTTTTCAGTTTACGACTGTCAATCGCGGTTCCAGTGACCTCAATGTTGTCGCCCTGATGGTCACAGCCTAAATGTTTAGCAATCTCAGTCAGTGTGAGCGGCAAACTCATATATTTGCTCCGAAATGAAGTTGACGGGCTTGCAGCGCTTCCCGAACGAC